>CAZOOS010000005.1:0-55007 GCA_964581475.1 uncultured Hyphomicrobium sp. | reverse complement strand
TCTCGCCCGAGTTCTTGACCTTCTTGGAGCGCTTGGCGATCTCCTCGATGACCTGGGCAACGGCCTTGTCGATGCCGCGACGCAGATCCATCGGGTTCATGCCGGCGGCGACGGCCTTGAGGCCTTCGCGCACGATCGCCTGAGCAAGGACCGTAGCGGTGGTCGTGCCGTCACCGGCGAGATCGTTGGTCTTCTGGGCAACCTCGCGCACCATCTGTGCGCCCATGTTCTCGAACTTGTCCTCGAGTTCGATCTCCTTGGCGACGGTGACGCCGTCCTTGGTCGTGCGGGGCGCGCCGAAAGACTTCTCGATGACGACGTTGCGACCCTTGGGGCCGAGTGTCACCTTAACGGCGTTGGCGAGGGTATCGACGCCGCGCAGCAAGCGCTCGCGGGCATCGGCGGCAAAGCGGACTTCTTTGGCAGCCATTAGACTGAATTCCTTGATGTTGGTCTCGCGCGAGCGAGTAGCGACGCGAGCGAGTAGCGAATTGTGAATAGCGAATGGGGGAAGATGCTTGGGCGAGCCGCCTGGGCTAACAGGGCAGCGAGCGCGAACTATTCGCTACTCGCCACTCGCTATCTCGCTTACTTCTCGAGCACGCCCATGATGTCGCTTTCCTTCATGATGAGCAGCTCCTGCCCATCGATCTTCACCTCGGTGCCGCTCCACTTGCCGAACAGGACCTTGTCGCCCTTCTTCAACTCGATCGCGATGAGCTTGCCGGCCTCGTCGCGGCTGCCCGGACCGACGGCGACGACCTCGCCCTGTTGCGGCTTTTCGGCAGCCGTGTCGGGAATGATGATGCCGCCAGAGGTCTTCGTCTCGCTGTCGACCCGCTTGACGACGACGCGGTCATGCAAAGGACGGAAGTTCATGAGAGATGTCGCTCCAGGTAGTGGGCTCGGCCGGGGGCCGGCGTCCAGAGATGGTATGTGTTGGCACTACCTCGATGAGAGTGCCAAGTGCGCCGTGGTGATACGCGTCGGCGATGCGGCCTGTCAAGAAAGGCGCTGGGGGGCGCACGCGCTGTTTTCGTTTAGCGGCGACAAGGCGAACGAGCCGTTAAATTGGCCGCTAGGGCGCAGCATTTTTCGAGGCAATCGGCCGTGATCGATCTGACACCGTGGACCGGCACGCGCGCCGAGATGTGGCCGCGCCTGCGCCTCGCCATCCAGACGACGATTGCCGCCTGCCTCGCTTATCTCGTCGTTGACGCGCTGGGTTTGCCGCAAGGCTTCTGGGCCGTGATGACGGCGATCCTTGTCACGCAGACGAACGTCGGCGCCTCACTCGGTCTGGCTGCCGAACGTCTGGGGGGCAGCTTGCTCGGCGTCATCGTCGGCGGCGCGGTGGCCCTGGCTCTCGCCGATGCGCGGGAGCTGAAATTCGCCGGCCTCGCCGTGACGGTGCTCGTTCTCGGCTTCTTCTCGGCGCGTCGCCCCTCGCTGCGCATTGCCTGCGTGACCGCCGCCATCGTCGTGCTCGGCGATCCGAGTCTCGGCCCGCCCCTCGCCTCGGCCGAGAACCGCATGATCGAGGTCGCGGTGGGCACGATCGTCGCCATCCTGACGTCGCTGATCGTCTTCCCCTCGCGCGCAGGCCCCTCATTTGCGCGGCACATCACACATACGTTCACTCCGCTGTTCGAAGTGGCGCGCGACACGCTGTCGGCAGCCATGGGCCGGCCGCTCGACATCGAGGCAATGGGCGCACAGGGAACGCGCATCCGCGCCGCCTTCGCCGAGGGCGACACGCTGGCGCGTGAAGTGCGGCTCGAGGTTGCCGGCTACCTGGCGGATAGTCCCGATCCGGAAGCCATCCTGCGCGCATTGCGGCGCCTATGGCACACGGAGATCATGCTGTTGCGCGCCGTCGCACAGCCGCTGCCCGAGAAGGCGGTAGAGATCCTTGGCTCACAGATAGAGACTTTGCGCGCTGCCATCGACGATGTGGCAAAGCACCTGGCAGCGCCGACGACGGCCTATGCCGCGCCCAACCTCTCGGAGGTCGAAAGTGCGCTGGCGGCCATCGAGCATCGCATGGAGGAGATGCGCGCCCGCGGCGAGACGCGCGATCTCTCGATGGACGACGTCATCCGCCTCATGGCCTTCGATTTTGCGCTCGGGCAATTGCGTCTCAATCTGCGCGACATTGCCGAGCGCACGCCCGAACTCGCCGCCTTTGCCGGATCGACGTTTCCGTTGCTCCGCAGCCTGCATGCAATGTTGCAGCGTTTGAGACGCTGATCGCTCAGCAGCCGCGCTTGGCGATGCCTGCAGCGTCGAAGACCTGGCCGGTTAGCGTCCGGCCGGGCCGCGACGCGAGGTAGAGCGCGAGCACCGCGATGTCCGGTTCGCTGGCGAGAACGGCGCCCGGGTCGGGCATCGTCGCGGATGGGCCGACGGCGTTGACGCGGATGCCCTGCGGCGCCCATCGTCGGGATTCGCCGCGGGTGACGGCGGCGAGCGCCGAGCGCACGACGCCGGCAATCGCGGCTTCACCGGCGTTGCGGGGCGCCGGCATGGTCATGACGTTCAAGACGAGGCCTTCATTGAGAGTCAGCCGCATGCGGTTGGCGACGATGCGCGTGACATGCAGCGGGAGCATCAGCTTCTCGGCGACGAGATCCTCGATCGCTTCGATGCTGGCGCGGTTCTGCATGTCGGCGGCGCTGATTGGAATGAGATTGATGACGACATCGAGCCCTCCGAACGCTTGCGCGGCCGCTTGGGCGAAGCTGATCGAGGATTCGGAATCGCGGCAGGCGTCGGTGAACAGCTTCACCTCGCTTGCGGTCTCGGCCAACATGGTGGTGACGGCATCCAGCTCGGGAGACGCGGCGGTGGCGTGGACGACGAGCCGGGCACGGTGATCGGCGAATTTGCGAGCAACGTCTACGCCGCAAGCCGGCGACAGCCCCGTGATAAGCGCGCGCACGCCGGCAAGCTCACCATAATATGACGCACTCGGATTGCGACCCATCACCGTCATCAACATGAGCTTTCCCTTCATCATACGCCGGGAGGTTAAAGGGAACGCCCCGACACAACTGATACCACGTCGATTCGCCTAACGAGTTCTAAACAGCACCCCGATTCCGGTTGGGCGGCGGCCGACGTGCGGCGCCACTGAGGCGGTGCATGGCAATCCCCGGGCGGTTGCGAAGTTCCTGGCGAGACACCGATCCCCTGTGGGCGAATCGCCGCCACTGTGCCTAGGCCCGACAATTGGCGCATTTGCTCGCCGCCACGTCGGCGACACGAATCGAACCGCTGTTGAGAAAGCTGGTGAAAGTGGCCGCGCCGTCATTGCGTGGCGAGGGTGTCCGGCGAAAAGCTCGGTGAGACAACGAATCGGCTAAGGGGGCGTCGTCACTCTTCCATGGCGAGCATCGACAACAGCGAACACGGCATGCCGAAGCAAAGCGGCATCGCCAACCTCATCGTGAAGGGGGCCATCGCGCTGGTCACGGTGGCATTCTTCATCGGCGCATATCTGCAATTCCAGGCGACGTTCTGGATGGCGCTCAGCGCATCGCTCTCAGTCTATATAATGCTCCTCTTGATGCACGCCCTGATGCGGCGAACCGAGCGCGAGAGCGACCTCGTCTACGAGGTCAACCGTCTCGAGGACGAGGTGGCGCGATTGAAAGTCGCCCCGCCCGCCGCCATTGGTGCGCGAAGCGAGCGCGCACCCGCGTTTTCGCCCCCGGTCGCGGCCAGGCCCCCGGCTGCCCCGATGCCGCCGCTCGCCACGGGCATGCCGGCGATGCCGCCGTCAGCCGCCAAGCCGCCGCGCATCTTCCGAAGCGCACCGGCCGCCAACCAGATCAAGCCCGAGCCGCCGTTGATGTCGCTGCGGCCAGGCGCTGCACTGGCAGAACCATCGCGTCCCGACCCGGTGCTGTCGCCGCCCATGCAGGGTGGGGATACGGTGCCGCCCGGACCCTCGTTGCCGGATTGGTCGGCCCCGCCGACGCCTTCGGCGCCCGGCGCAAGCCAGATGCACGACTACTGGCCCGCCCGCCAGGCGAAGCCGTCGTTGCCTGATGGGCCGCGCGTTGAGCTGCCCGCGATGCCGCCCCTTGCTGCCGACCGCGAGACCGATCTCGACGCCGTGCACGGCATGATCAGGCGGCTGGCCGATGAGGTGAACATCGCCGATGAGCCCTCGCTCGACGGACTGCCACCGGTGCGCCAGGAAAGCGTGCTGCGCGCCTCGCTCAACGCGTTGCAGACAACCGCCAATGCCATGCGCGCGTCGAAGAAGAAGGACGGCCTGCCGGTAAACCCCGCCGCCCCGCGTGCCGGCGCGCCGACGCCGCCGCCAATCATGCCGTCGCACACGCGTCTCGCCTCGCTCGCCGAGGCGGTGGCCGCTGGACGCATCGACGCGGCGTTGTCGCCCATCGTCGGTCTCGCCGACCATCAGGTGCACTATTACGAGGTCGTTGCCCGTCCACGCGATGAGCGCGGCACCGTAATCTCGGCATCGACGCGCGATCCGCAGTTGGCGCTCGCGGGCCTGTTGCCGCTGCTCGACAGCGCCCGGTTGCGCCAGGCCGCTCGCGTCGCCCGCTCGTTCGCCGACGAGGGCCGGGAGACGTGCCTGTTCGCCGCGGCGACCGCCGTGTCGCTTGCCAACGACAGCTTCCTCGACGAGCTGGCCGATGCCTACCGCGACCGCGAGGCGCTGGCCGGCGAGCTGGTGATGACCTTCGCGCAGGCCGACGTCCGCACCTTCGGCGGCTCCGAGTGGAGCGCCCTGACCGACATGCGTGACTTGGGCTTC
The DNA here is from genome assembly GCA_964581475.1 of uncultured Hyphomicrobium sp. Taxonomy (GTDB): domain Bacteria; phylum Pseudomonadota; class Alphaproteobacteria; order Rhizobiales; family Hyphomicrobiaceae; genus Hyphomicrobium_A. The sequence goes on along the minus strand of CAZOOS010000005.1, from coordinate 50,212 downwards.
CGCTTCGGCGTCGAGGACGTGACCGACTTCGACTACGAGTTCACCGCGCTGTGCGCTGCCGGATTCGCCTTCGTGAAGCTCGACGCGGCAACATTGCTCGCCGGCCTCGCCGCCCCCAACGGCACCATGTCGGGTGAAGAAGTATGCCGTAACTTGAGCGAGCTTGGGCTGACGCTCATCGTCGACAATATCGTCGACGAGGCGGTGCGGGCGCAAATGCTCGCTGCCGGCGTGCCGCTCGGGCAGGGGGCTCTATACGGTGCGCCTGTGCCGGTGCCGGGCGACGACTATGCCGCAGCGAGCCACGCTGCCGCTTGAGATTTGCGCGGGCGGCAGCTAGGCAATTGCCATGCCGTCCGCGTCCTCACCTCGCCCCGCCATCCCGCTCATCCAATCGATCGCTCCGCTCGCCGAGGGAACGGCGGCGTGGCTGGTCGACATTTGGGGCGTCATCCATAACGGCGTGAAGCCGTTTGCCGACGCGTGTGAAGCCTGTGCGCGCTATCGCCAGAACGGTGGCATCGTCGTTCTCGTCTCCAACTCGCCGCGTCCGCAGGGCGGCGTTGCCGCTCAGCTCGATGGTATAGGGGTGCCGCGCGAGACTTGGGACACGATCGTCACCTCGGGCGACGTCGCCCGCACGCTGATCGCGGCCTATTCGGGCCGGCCGATCTTTCACATCGGTCCCGAGCGCGATCTCGCCATCTTTGCAGGACTCGACGTCGAGCGCGTGCCGGCCAAGGATGCCGAAGCGATCGTCTGCACGGGACTGTTCGATGACGAGCGCGAGACGCCCGATGACTACGCGGCGACGCTGAAGGAATGCGCCGCGCGGTCGTTGACGATGATTTGCGCCAATCCCGACGTGATGGTCGAGCGGGGCGGGCGCATGATCTACTGCGCCGGCGCCATTGCCCGCGCTTACGAGGCGCTGGGCGGCAAGGTGGAGTACGCCGGCAAGCCATACGCGCCCATCTACGCTCTCACTTTCGCGACGCTGAAGAAGCTGAAGGTCGGCAGCGCCGACAAGGCCAGGCTGCTTGCCATCGGCGACGGCATAGGCACCGACATCGCCGGGGCCGCCGAGGCGGGCGTGCGCTCGGTGTTCGTCGCCAGCGGGGTGCATGTCCAAGGCGACCTCGACGGGAAGGCCATCGAGGCTCTGTTTCCGCCGGGGGCGCCGAGGCCGATTGCGGCGATGACGAAGCTGGCCTGGTAATTCGCCGTCTCGCTTGCTTGACGGCGCGGGCCGGCGGGCCGATTTATCATCGATGCCCAACAAGGACACGAGCACGCCTACGCCGGAGATGCCGGCGCCGGAGGCCCCGCTGACCGACGCGGTCGCCGCTCCGGCAGCCAGCGGTCCCGGCGCCATCGCGCACTACCTCAAGCAGCTTCCGTCCTCGCCGGGCGTCTACCGCATGCTCGATGCGGAGGGCAATGTCATCTACGTTGGCAAGGCTCGCAATCTCAGGGCGCGCGTGTCGAACTACGCGCGCCTCGGCGGCCACACCAATCGCATCGGCCGCATGATCGCCACGACGGCGAGCATGGAGTTCGTCTCCGTGCGCACCGAGGCCGAGGCGCTGCTGCTGGAAGCCAACCTCATCAAGCGCTTCCGGCCGCGCTTCAACGTGCTGATGCGCGACGACAAGTCGTTTCCCTACATCCTCATCGCCCGCGATAAGCCGGCGCCGCAGATCATGAAGCATCGCGGCGCGCGCAACCGGAAAGGCGACTACTTCGGGCCGTTCGCCTCGGCCGGGGCCGTCAATCGCACCATCAACATGCTCGAGCGCGCGTTCCTGCTGCGCTCCTGCTCCGACAGCGTCTACGAAAGCCGCACGCGGCCGTGCCTGCTGCATCAGATCAAGCGCTGTTCGGCGCCGTGCACCGGCGAGATCGCGCTCGACGAGTACGCGCGTCTCGTCGACGAGGCGGTGCGCTTCCTGCGCGGCGAGAGCCAGAACGTTCGCATCATGTACCGTCAGTTGATGGAGGAAGCCTCATCGCGGCTCGAGTTCGAGCGCGCGGCCCGCTTCCGCGACCGGCTGTCGGCGCTGGCGCACGTTACCGCCGACCAGTCGATCAATCCGGAAGGCATCGAGGAGGCCGACGTGTTCGCCGCCGCGCAAGAGGGTGGGCAGACGTGCATCCAGGTGTTCTTCTTCCGCACCGGGCAGAACTGGGGCAACCGCGCGTATTTTCCCAAGGCGGATCGCACGCTGCCGGTCGAGGAAGTGCTCGATAGCTTCATCGCCCAGTTCTACGACGACAAGCCCGCCCCGCGGCTCATCCTGCTGTCGCAGGACGTCCCCAACCGCGAGCTGCTGGCGGAGGCGCTTTGCATCAAAGCCGATCGCAAGGTGGAGATCAGTGTACCGCAGCGGGGTACCAAGTCCGGCATCGTCGAGCACGCGCTTGCCAACGCGCGCGAAGCGCTCGGCCGCAAGCTGGCGGAGGGCTCCTCACAGCGGCGGCTGCTGGACGCGCTGGCTGAGCGTTTCGGCCTCTCGACGCCGCCGCGCCGCATCGAGGTGTTCGACAACAGCCACATCCAAGGCGCGAACGCGGTGGGCGCCATGATCGTCGCCGGCCGCGACGGTTTCGTCAAAGGCCAGTACCGCAAGTTCAACATCAAGTCGGAGAACCTCGCACCGGGTGACGACTACGGCATGATGCGCGAGGTGCTGACCCGGCGCTTCAAGCGCCTCGTCATCGAGACGAACGAGGAAGAGCAGAAAGAGGACGGCGTCATCGGTGTCATCAAGGAAACGGCGAGCAATCTGGTAGCGATGGCTGCCGCGGCGGCCGGCGCGTCACCGGCGGACGTCGACGACGACGACGCGTTTCCCGATCGACCCGACCTGGTACTGATCGACGGCGGCGCCGGGCAACTTGCCGTCGCCCGCGAGGTGATGGCTGACCTCGGGCTGCACGACATATGCCTCATCGGCGTCGCCAAGGGGCCGGACCGGGATGCCGGGCGCGAGCATTTTCACTTGGCCGGGCGCGACCACCCGATGATGCTCGAGCCGCGTGATCCCGTACTCTATTTCGTCCAGAGGCTGCGCGACGAGGCGCACCGCTTCGCCATCGGCTCGCATCGCACGCGGCGGGCGATGGCGATCAGCGCCAATCCGCTGGACGACATCGAGGGCATTGGAGCCCGGCGCCGCCGCGCGCTGATGAATCATTTCGGCTCGGCGAAAGCTGTGTCGCGAGCGGGCATCGAAGATTTGAAAGCGGTCGATGGTATATCGGCGGAGATGGCGCAGCGCATCTACGATCACTTCCACGAGCGCCGAAGCTAGATCGCACAGACGCAAACGCGACCGGGAACGTGCCCCGGCCACGCGTGCGCAATTCGATCAGCGTCGTCGAGTGTTTAGACGGGCGGCGCTGCAGCCGGCGGCATGGCAATCGCCGCAAGCCAGTAGACCCACGCCACGTAGAACACGGCAAACAACACCGCCGTCAGGATCGCTCCGAAGAAACGATTGCCGAAAGCGATGATGTTGCCGACGATGGCTGCGAGGAAAGCGAGACCCGCGTAAATGCCGACGGTCTGCCAATCGACAGTCGCCAGGTCAAACGGCAATTCAGGCATACCAACAACTCCCCCTAGAAGCCCTTTTTCGCGGGCGATTAGATGTGCTCTTGCGCCCGCAGTTTCCGCCAACGACAGCCTAGTTGCAAGGCCGCGCAGGCAACCCCTTGTGCGCAGTAGGAATGTCTAGCCTTCTGTTATGACGGAACGATTGCGGACCCTTCAGGCGACGCCGTGCGTGCGGAACCAGGCAAGCATGCGCGCCCAGCCATCCTTCGCCGCCTCCGGTCGATAGCTTGGGCGGTAGTCGGCGTTGAAGGCGTGCGGCGTGTCCGGGTAGACGACGATTTCGCATTGTTTGCCAGCGGCTTTGCAGGCGGCGCGCATGCTATCGATGGTGTCGACGGGGATGCCCTGGTCGGCGGCGCCATAAAGCCCGAGCACCGGCGCCTTGAGTTCCGCCGCGATCTCGACCGGATGGCGCGGCGTGTTTGCCGAGTTCTCGCCGACGAGCTTCCCGTACCAAGCGACACCGGCTTTGACTTGCGCACTGTGCGCCGCAAAAAGCCACGTGATGCGGCCGCCCCAGCAAAAGCCGGTGATGCCCAGCTTTTCCGTATCGCCATGCCCGGAGGCCTTGGCGTAGGCGACGGTCGCGTCGAGGTCGGACATGACCTGCGCGTCAGGAACCTTGGACACCACCTTGGAAATGATGTCCTGCACGTTCGTCATCTCGGCGACGCGGCCCTGACGCACGTAGAGCTCCGGCGCGATGGCCAGGTAGCCCTGTTTGGCCAGGCGGCGGCACACGTCGCGTATATGCTCGTGCATGCCGAAGATTTCCTGCACGACGAGGATGACGGGGAAGGTGCCGGTCTTGGCCGGCATGGCGCGATAGGCGGGGATGTCCCGATCGCCGGCGGGAACGCTTACCAAGCCGGCTTCGAGGCCCTCACTGTCCGTATGGATCACGGTCTGCGCCGCAACGGGCCGTACGGCAGCGGCAAAGCCCGCCGCGAGGCTCGCAGTGAGCATTTCGCGGCGGTCGACGGTCTCCTTGCCGCGCAAGCTGCGCCGATCGTTCTCAAAACCGTCCATGATTTCACTCCTCAGGAATCGTTGCTGGGCGGAAGAGGCAACCGCACCTTCATGCCTCCTAGATAGGATGCAATCCCATTTTCGCCGCGCTCGTCGGCGAGGCTGCGACAGGGGAACACGCACAGCTACCGGGATGTTATCGACCTGCAGGTGAGCATGGCGACTATTGCCTCCGTCGACAAAACGCTGAGCCGGGTGTCCGCGTGGATGTCGTCCCTGGCATTCGCCGGAGTGATGGCGCTGGCGTTCCTGCCGGTGCGCGAAGGCGCCAGTCGCGCCCAGGCCGTTCCCCCGACCGCAGCAAAGGCCATCAGGGCGCCCGTGCAAGCGCCGCCCGCCGTCGCGACGACGGCCAAGCCGAAGCAATCGCGGCCATCCTCCATCGCCGATCCCGTGCAGGCCGTACCGCCGGCGATCAAGCGGTCTGTTCCGTCCGTCGCCGGTGCACCGGCCGCGCCTCCGGCCGTGGCCGCCCCGGCAAGTTCGCCTCCACCTGCCGCTGCTCCCGCAGCGCCCGCCGTTGCCGCGGCCACACCGCCGGCCATCACAACGCCCCCGCCACCCGAGGTGTGGACGCCGGAAGAGCTGTCAGCCGGACTGCGGCAGTGCGTCCTGCTTTTGGCGCCGGCCACCGCCGACGTGGCAATGGAAGAGCCGATGAAACATGGCCAGTGCGGCACGCCGGCGCCGCTTGCCCTGAAGAGCGCCGGCGGCAAGGATAAGGTTGAATTCGCGCCGCCGCCGACCATGAACTGCCGCCTCGCGGCGTCGATGGGCGAGTGGGTGGACAAGGTACTGCAGCCGGCCGCTCAGGCGGCGCTGGGCTCGCGCATCACCCGCATACTCGGGTCGGGCTCGTACTCGTGCCGCAACATCTACAGCAACCCGAAGCTGTCGCTGAGCGAGCACGCGACCGGCAATGCCATCGACATCGCCGCCTTCGTTACCGCCGACGGTCGAACCATCACCGTCAAGAAGGGCTGGGGCCCGACGGAACGCGACATCGTCGCGGCCAAGAAGAAGGCCGAGAAGAAACTTGTAGCCGCCAAGTCGCCCGAGAAAGCCAAGGCCGATGAGACGGCCGCTGTAGCACCGACGCCCTCGATCGAGGAGGCGGGTAAGAAAGCCGAGGTCAAGCAGAAGGGCCGGGTCCAGAAGACGGACTTCAAGCCGGAGGCAAATAAGCCCGCCGAGGCGGTCAGCGTCGATTTAAAGCCGGCGACGACCAAGGAAGCGGTTTTCCTCAAACGCCTGCACACCGGCTCCTGCACGCTATTTGCGACGGTGCTCGGCCCGGAGGCCAACGAAGCGCATCGGGACCACTTCCATCTCGACATGAAGGTCCGCCGGTCCAGCCACGGCGTGTGCCACTGACGTCGCGGCGGCGACCGCGAATACAGCGGGTCTACGTGCGCCATTGACGACCCATCGGCCGGATGGTGTACCAAAGACCCCATGGAACACGCTGCCGCCTCCCGCGCCTTGCCGATGAGCCTTCCGAACGTCCTCACCTACGTTCGCATTGCGGCCGTGCCGGCGCTCGTCGCCTGCCTGTTTTTCCTGCAGGGCGACGCGGCGCGCTGGTCGGCATTCGCGCTATTCGTGTTTGCGGGTCTGACCGACTGGCTCGACGGCTACCTCGCCCGCATCTGGGAGCAGCAGTCGACGCTCGGCCGCATGCTCGACCCGATCGCCGACAAGCTGCTGGTCGGCGCCGTGCTGATGATGCTGGTGCACGATAATACGATCAACGGCTGGTCGATCTGGGCGGCGATCATCATCTTGGTGCGCGAGATCCTCGTTTCCGGACTGCGCGAGTTCCTGGCCGAGCTCAACGTGAAAATCCACGTGACGCAGCTCGCCAAGTGGAAGACGACGATGCAGATGATCGCGCTCGGGGTGTTGCTGGCCGGGCCGGCGGCGGAGAAGATCGTTCCCGGGATCATGACCGGCGGCCTCGTGATCCTTTGGATCGCGGCGCTGCTGACGCTGTGGACCGGGTACGACTACCTCAAAGCCGGCATCGTGCATGCCATGGAGCGCTGAGAGCGCATGAGTGAGAACGCGGTACATCGCGTGCGGATTCGCTATTTCGCCTGGGTGCGAGAGAAGGTCGGTTGCGAATCCGAGGACGTCGAGCTGCCGGCGAGCGTCGAGACGGTCGCCGACCTCGTCGGCTGGCTGAAGCAGCGCGGGCCGCAGTACGTTGAGGCTTTCGCCCGCCCGCAGGTCGTTCGTGCCGCGCTCGACAAAGTGCATGTGAAGCCGACGATGGCGCTCGGCGGCACGCGCGAGATCGCTTTCTTCCCGCCCGTCACCGGAGGGTGAGGCGATGGCCGTGCGCGTGCAGCGCGAAGACTTCGACGTCGGCGCCGAAACGATAAAGTTGATCGACGGCCATCCGGACATCGGCGCTATCGTCACCTTCACCGGCCGGGTACGCGGCAAGGACGAGGGCCGCCAGATTGCCGCGCTGACGCTCGAGCACTATCCCGACATGACCGAAGCCGAGATGGCGCGTATCGAGGCCGAGGCGACGGCGCGCTGGCCGCTGCAGGCCTCGCTCGTCATTCATCGAGTGGGGGAGCTGAAGGCCGGCGACAACATCGTGCTGGTCATCGCCGCATCTGAGCATCGTCAGGCCGCCTTCGAGGCGGCGGGCTTTCTCATGGATTTCTTGAAGACGCGGGCGCCGTTCTGGAAAAAAGAAACGACGGCCGCGGGCGACAGTGTCTGGGTCGAGGCCCGCGAGGAAGATGAAAGCGCTGCCAAGCGCTGGCGCTGATTTCGAAATTAAGCAATTGCAGCATCAACTTCGCCGTTAGCGAAGTCTTAAGGGTTACGGCGCGATAACCCTAACAATGTCTGAAGGCGGACTGCAAAACGCCATCATCTCAGGCAAACCTGACTGTCCTTGCCACTTCGATTTGTACCGCGTAGACGGGGGTCAGACGTCATGGTTCACGGCACGCCGTGGCGCTTCCGCCGCGGGATCCTTCTCGCGTTTACCTTTTTCTGCGCGCACCAGCCGCTGCAGGCGCAAAGCCTATTCGGCGGCATCGACGAACTCCTTGGCGGCTCCCCCGAACCCGCAGCGCAGGCTCCGGTCACCACCGGCGCGCTGCAAACCAATACCCAACGGACGCGCTTCGTCATCGGCTTGCCGAAGACCACGGAGTTCGAAGTCTTCTCGCTGTCGAACCCCAATCGGGTGGTCGTGCAGGTGACCGAGACCAAGCTTCGCTTGCCGGAACAACCCAAGACCGCGCCGGTCGGGCTGATCAAGTCGTTCCAGGCAGGTCTTGCCGGCACCGACCGCTCCCGCGTCATCATCTACGTTACCGAGCCGGTCATCGTGTCCAGCGCGCGCATCGAAAAGTCGCAAGACGGAACTGGCGAGCATCTCGTCGTCGAAATCGCTTCGTTCGTTCCCGTCACCGCCAGCGTTGCCCCGCCCGCGAAACAGAAGACGGTCATGTCGCCGCCGCCGTTCGCGTTGGGTGGCGCCGGCTTGCAGCCGCCGCTGCCGCGCCCGGCCGTCTCGCCGGATGTGATGGCGCGACGGTCGTTCAAGCCGGTCATCGTTATCGATCCAGGGCACGGCGGACACGACTCCGGCGCCATGAAGAACGGTGCCGTCGAGAAAGAGATCACCCTCGCGTTCAGCAAGACCCTCGCCAAGAAGCTCAACGCCACCGGACGCTTCAAGGTGCTGATGACGCGCGAAGAGGACGTGTTCATCCCGCTGGGCGACCGCGTCGCCTACGGCGAGAAGCACAAAGCCAATCTGTTCATCGCCGTGCACTGCGACTACGCCGACACCGGCAGCACGGCCAGCGGAGCGACCATCTACTCGCTGCGCGACGGCGTCGCCGACAGCCTGCGTCGCTCGACGCGCGGCGACGTCGCCAGCAACGTCCTGTCGAAGGGCGAGGTTGAGAAAGTGAAGCAGGCCGGCGGTAGCGACGACGTCACTTTGGTCAAGGGAATCCTTGCCGATCTCGCCGAGCGTGAAGTCGATGCCACGCAAGATCGTACCAGCGTGTTCGCGCGCACGGTCATCGAGACCATGGGGGCCAGCACGACGATGCGCAACAAGCCTGACCAGCAGGCTAGCTTCCGCGTTCTGAAGACGGCACAGTTTCCTTCGGTGCTGATCGAACTCGCCTACGTGACCAACAAGCAGGATGCGGCCAACCTGCAGTCCGAGGCCTGGCGCGACAAGGTCACGGACTCGATCATGACGGCCATCGACAACTACTTCTCCAATCAGGTTGCCCAGTTGCCCATGTGAGGATGCGACGGCGGATTGAAAGCGGCTGAAAAGAAGAAGGCCGGTCCCGTGGGACCGGCCTCTTTCATGTGGCCAAGTTGGGTCGCACACCCGTCTCGGCTAAGCCCCCGTCAAGTTCTACTCGGAGGATGCATCTGTTTTTGGCGCCAGAGCAGAACTCGAAACCATTCCAATTCGAGCCGAAGCGAACGAGCGACGCGTGAACGAGAAGATACGGCTTGTGGGACCTTCGCTTGATGAAGGCGCTTCAGCATTTGCCACTCCATCTTCAAGTGTATGCCGTAGCCCGGGCCTGGGATCCGGTGCGCAACGGCCGACGCGCGCCACGCGCCAGCAAACCGGCCGGGAAGGGCGCGGCGGCTGAACGGCAGTCGTCGGGGATTGCAGGAGGTTACGGCGGTCGCGGACAGGGTTCGGCAGAGGCCGACAGACCTCACCGGCGGATGCTCCCTGGGGCGGCCCTATCCATGCCCGCCACGCATCCAACCGGCCATAGGTGCCAGTGGTTAGCCAATTCTGGCTCAGAGACGTCAAGGCCAAGAGGCCTCCTTCTCTGACGCGCACTCAAGACGGCTCCTGAGCGGAAACCGCGAGAGGTCGGCCCCCTCAAGGCCAGAGTAAGCGATTCGTCCACAGACACGAGGGGTGCGGCGCAGCAAATTAATGTTGCATGCGCGGTGTTGTTGCAAGGCAGCGGAAAAACGGGTCTTCAGGGCCATCCTTCGCCGTTTTCTGCGGCATACTCGATCAGCCCCGAATCGCCCGCTCCGAGGATCCGCATGCGACGCTCCCACTTGATCGCTCTCGCCGCGCTGCTCATGGCCAGCCCTGCCTTCGCGTGTAGCGGGCCGAGCTTCAAGATCTCCGGCGATTTCCAGTCGGGGGAGAAGGCCTGGGGAGAATCCGACGCCCAGTTCCAGCTCAAAGGCGCCGAGGCCGTCTTCATGGCGCAGGTCGGCACGCAGTCGGCACGCTGGAACTCCGGCACGCCGCTCACCGACCTCGACGCGTGCGTGACCATCGCCATGCCGCAGGCCACTGCCGATGCCTCGCGCAGCTATGCCGGCATGCTGTTCTGGGTGGTCGACAAGGACAACTTCTACCAGGCGGTGATCGCGCCCAACGGCATGTTTACCGTGGCGCGCAAGGTGAGCGGCAAGATCGTGCCGACCGCGCCAGTGGGGTGGCTGCAGTCGGATGCCGTCAAGACGGGGGCGAATGAGAAGAACACGCTGCGCGTAACGCTCGAAGGGCAGACCGTCATCGTGCGCATCAACGACAAGGAGATCGCCCGGTTCCGCGGGCAGGCACCGGAGACGCCCAGCTACGTGGGTCTCGTCGCCTCGTCGGCACCGGCCGCCGTCGACACCTGGAGCTTCACGGACCTCAAGGTGACGGAAGGCGTTGCCGCGACGACCGCAGCCGCGAGTGCCCCTCAGATGCAGCCGGGCGATGCCACCGGTGCGGTGAACGCGGCGCCGGTTGCGGGCTGCGGCAACGGCAAGGTTCTGTTCGACGATGCGTTCAAGGTGCACGATCCGCTTTGGGGTGCGAAAAGCGCTGAACTCGAGATCGCGAACGGACGGGCGGAATTCGATCCAGCGCCAGGCACGCCGACGCTGCGCTGGAACCGCGGATTTGTGTTCGGCGATCTCGATGCATGCGCCGGCGTGTCCCTGGCCAAGGCGACGACCGATCCGACGACCAGCTATGCCGGGCTGATCTTCTGGGTGGAGGACAGTCGCAACTACTACCAGGCGGTGATTGCGCCCAACGGCTATTTCACGGTCGCCCGCATCGCCGACGGAAAGGCCGTCGCCAAGCGCCCGGTCGAGTGGAAGAAGGTGTCTGCAATCAAGTCCGGCGCCCAGGAGAAGAACGTTCTGCGTATCACGGCGAAGGGCCGCGACGTGCAGATTGCCATAAACGGCCAGCCCGCTGCCAGTTTCACGGCGGACCCGCCGCAGTCGCCGAGCTATATCGGCATGCTGGCGGCATCGGCCGCGAGCAAGAACGGCGATACCTGGCTAATCACCGACCTCAAGGTGACGGCGCCGCAGTAACGCGGCGCCGTCCCATTCGGATCTCAGCGGCTAAGGCCTAGTGCAGGCGGCTGGCGTCGTCGGCGTGCGCGGCCGACTGGACGGCCTTCTGCACCTTCTCGAAGGCGCGCACTTCGATCTGCCGGATGCGCTCGCGCGACACACCGAACTCGCTCGACAAATCCTCGAGCGTCGCCGGCTGCTCGGCAAGGCGGCGCGCCTCGAAGATGCGCCGCTCGCGGTCATTGAGCGAAGACAACGCATTCGACAGGTAGTTCTTGCGTTGGTCGAGTTCTTGCGTCTCGCCGAGGGTGTCTTCCTGGGTCGGCTGGTCGTCGGCCAACCAGTCCTGCCACTCGCCGGCCTCCGTATCGGCGCGCACCGGCGCATTCAGCGAGGCGTCGCCGCCAAGCCGACGGTTCATCGACACGACGTCCGCTTCGCTGACGCCGAACTTGCGGGCGATGGTTTTCACCTGGTCGGGATGCAGATCGCCGTCATCCAGCGCCTGCAACTGGCTCTTGGCGCGCCGCAGGTTGAAGAACAGCTTCTTCTGCGCGGCTGTGGTGCCCATTTTCACGAGGCTCCACGAGCGCAGGATGTATTCCTGGATCGAGGCGCGAATCCACCACATCGCATAGGTCGCGAGGCGGAAGCCCTTGTCGGGATCGAAACGCTTGACGGCCTGCATCAGCCCGACGTTGCCCTCGGAGATCACCTCGCCGATCGGCAGCCCGTAGCCGCGATAGCCCATGGCAATGCGCGCCACCAGACGCAGATGCGACGTGACGAGCTTCTCGGCCGCGGCCTGGTCGGAGTGCTGCTGCCAGCTCTTGGCCAGCATGAACTCCTCGCCGGGCTCCAGCATCGGAAACTTGCGGATCTCCTCAAGATAGCGGGAAAGGCCGAGAGAGCCTTGCGCGATAGCCGGAAGTTTTGTCGCCATGTCTTCACCAGCCGCCCTGTGCCAAGGACGGTCCCTCACTGCAGTTTACGCGACACCGTCGCGCGGGGCATTTCTACTTTGAATGCCCACGATCCCTTAACGCAGCAACCGCCCGTTTCCGTCGATTGGCGCGTCTTTACACTCTTGCCCGAGTATACGTAACCGGGCGCAACAATGTTGCACGTCACCTATGTCGCAGCCGCAACGCTGCGTTGCGGCCCGTATCCATCACCTCGGCGCACCGAGCTTGCCGTTGGCAACGCTGGCCTTTTTTGGCTGCGCGGTGGCTAATCGGTTTGTCGGAAAACCCCTACAAACGCGCGACGCTGCTAACGGACGCTTTGCGGGCGGCCGACGATTTTCGGCTAATCGCGTCGCAACGCGGTGAGTAGCGTCTGCATGTCGGCGGGAAGCGGCCTCTCGAAACGCACAGCTTTGCCGCTGCGCGGATGTTCGAAACCCAACTCGGCGGCGTGCAGCGCCTGGCGATCGAGCACAGCAAGCGCCGCCTGCGCCTCTTCGCCAAGCCGCCCCGCCTTCGTCTTGAAATTGCTGCCGTAGGTCGTGTCGCCGAGCACCGGATGCCCGATGTGCGCCAAGTGCACGCGGATCTGGTGCGTGCGGCCAGTCTCCAACTGCAGACGCAATAACGACACCGGCCCGGCCGGGGTCTCGAACGTGTCGAGCACTTCGTAATGCGTCGCGGCGCTGCGTCCTGCCTCGCCCTTGGCGACGGCGATCTTGGTGCGGTTCGCCTGGCTGCGTGCGAGGCGCGCGTCGATGGCGCCCCGCGGGCGCAGCGGTTTGCCCCATACCAGCGCCAGGTAGGCGCGGTGCATGCGCCCGTCGGTTCCATGCGCGGCAAACTGCTCGCTGAGCGATTGGTGCGCCGCATCGTTCTTGGCGACGACGAGCAGCCCGGACGTTCCCTTGTCGAGGCGATGCACAATGCCGGGACGCTTGATGCCTCCGATGCCGGAAAGGCTGTCGCCGCAATGGGCGATGAGCGCATTGACCAGCGTGCCGCTTGCGTGCCCGGCGCCCGGATGCACGACGAGGTGCGCCGGCTTGTCGACCACGATGACGTCGCGATCTTCGTAAACGACTTCGAGATCGATAGCTTCCGCGGCGGGCTCCGCTGGCTCCGCCTCCGGCACCAGGAGCTCGTAGGTCTCGCCCGGTTTGACCCGATAGGACCCATCTCCTATGGTCGCGCCGCCTGGACCGCTTACGTGACCGGCGCGGATTAGTGCTTGGATGCGTGCGCGGCTCAGGCCCTCGACGCGCTGAGCGAGCAGCTTGTCCAAGCGGATACCGGCGTCGGCTTCTGCGACGGAGAGTTCGATCCGCTGCGCGCCGTGTCGATCGACGGCCTCAGTCATGGCCTGCTAACCTCCGAATGGCCTCCACGACGATGGAGGGATAAATGCAGGCGACCGACGCGATGAACGTTCCGCCAACCATTGATGCGCGATCTCAACTGACATCGGCGGAAGCGCGCCTGCAGCGCAATCTGAAGTTCATCGTCGCCGCTCTGGCTTTGCTGATGTTTGCCGGCCTTGCCGCCATCGTCGGGCGGATCATCTATCTCGCGTCGGGCACACCGACGCAACCGGCCGTGGCGAGCCTGGCTATCCGGCCGGAGCAGACCCTGGCGCTCCCGGCGGGCGCCGCGGTGCGCTCGGTCTCGCTTTCGGGGGATCGGTTAGCGGTACATTATGAAGCCGGTGGCGTCGACGGCATCGCCGTCCTCGACCTGCAATCCGGTCAAGCGATTACTTCGGTAAACATTCAGCGCGCGCCCATGGATTGAGGCGCGGGTTGTTGGGCCGCAGGCCAAGCGAAAGAAACGACTTGCTCGAGGCGCCCTGGCTCCCATATAGGTTCGCTCCAGCGCTGTCCCGTTCGTCTAGTGGCCTAGGACACCAGCCTCTCACGTTGGGAACAGGGGTTCGAGTCCCCTACGGGGCGCCAAACAACCCATAAGCCATTGATGTCGAAGAAACCCTTGTTAACCAAGGGTTTCTTGAGCCGACTGCTACGTTTTTCTGCTACGTAGCGGGGCATGATCGACGTGGCAAAGTTCCCCTATCTGACCGCCCGCAAAGGCAGCTCAAACCTCTACTACAAGCGGGAGGTCCCACCTGAGCTCCGTGCCGATGGCCGGCCTTCGCAGATCTGGCGCTCGCTTCGCACCGGGGATCAGAAGAGGGCCCAAGCAGCGTACGGTGCCCAGCACGCTGAAGTCGAAGCGCTGTTTGCTCAGTGGCGCAAAGAAGAAAGCCAGCCCGGTGCGGGACGGGCATCTCCTAAGTTGGCTTCAGAAGCTCCACCAACGACATTGCCGCTGACACCAGCCCTGCTGCGCCGACTTGCCGACGCCCACTACCTCAACGTCTACGAGAACGACTTCCAGTGGCGCGGTGGGTTGTGGAAGAACGTTCACGAGGACGAGGACGCATTTTGGCGGGGGGAAATCATCAAGCTCCCTGAGGATGATTGGGTCGAGTTTAGAGGCATGCCGTACAGCTACTTTGCCCATCTGATGGAGGAACCGGTCCTCGAAGATGTGTTCCTCTATTCAATATTTCGTGCCCGCAAGGCGCGGCTCCAGCGGCTACAGAAGCGATACCGGCTCGGAGATAGCTGCGAACTGGCACCTATCGCCGACGCACTTTTGCACTCGAAAGCGATTGCCCTAGGCGACGCCGACCGCTCGCGGCTCATGCGCAAACTCATGGAAGTGGAGATCAAGGCGCTCGAGGACCTCACGGCTGGCAGCGAGGCGTCGTTCGACTGCATCGTCGACCGGCAGTTGGCTGTCGAAGATCCGCCGATAGCAGCGATGGCACCAGCGGCAGGCCAGCTGATGTCCCAACTCGTTGAGAAATATCTTGAGGACACCGCCCGTGAGCGCGAGTGGCCGAGCAAGACGGTGCTCCGCAAGCGCGGCGAGTTGCGCGAATTCCTTGAGATCGCGGGTGATAAGCCGATCAACGCATACCGGAAGGTAGACGGCGTCAACTTCAAAGACGTGCAGCTGTCACTACCGATCTATCGCCAAAAGTCGCCCTTCAAAGGACTTACGCTAGTCGACGCGTCCACGAAGTCATGCGAGTTGCGTGCCGGCGGTGACCACGTCGACTTGCTCAATCCGATCACCATCAACGACAAGATTGGAACGGTCTCGCTGTTCTTCGAATGGGCTAAGACGCGCGACAGCAGCGTCGCCAACCCGGTTGCGGACCTGCGCATCCAGCGTTCCAAGAGCAAGCGCAAAGGCAAGAAGCGCCAGCCTTGGACCATTGATGAGCTCAATCGCATGTTCACAACCCCGATCTACACGGGCTGTCGGTCGGAGCGGCACTGGCAGAAACGGGGCACGGTCGTGTTGCGCCACTCTGCAAAGTACTGGGTGCCGCTCATTGCCTTGTTCTCAGGGATGCGGTTGGGCGAAATTATCCAGTTGCAGGTTGCTGACATCAAACGCCTTGATGGCATCGACTACTTCGATGTCACTCCCGTCGCCATCGATCGCGCCGACGGTGAGGAAGTCGAGGATGAAGAAGAGAAGTCGCTCAAGACGGCATCGAGTAGACGCGGCATCCCCATCCATCAGACGCTGTTCGAGCTCGGGTTCGGTGACTTCCTCGACTTTCGTCGGGCTTCCGGGGAGAAGCGACTCTTTCCCGAGATTGAGAAGGCCAAGGATGACGGCTCCTGGTCGAAGCAGTTCTCAAAGCACTTCAAGCGCTTTCGCGAGTCGGCTGGCGTCACACGTCGAGGCGTGAAGTTTCACAGCCTACGTCACAACGTGGAAGACGCGCTACGCAACGCCGACGTCCGCAAGGAAGTCCGCGATGCCATCCAGGGCCATGGTGAAAATGGCGTCTCACGCGAGTACGGCTCAGGTTACTATGTGAAGACACTGAACGAAGCCACCCAGAAGATTGAGTACGCCGGTCTGAAATTACCGCGGATTTCTGCGCAGTCTGAGGCCAGCGACTGACCCAGAGCGCAATCGGGGTTCTGCAAACGCCCACATTGGCACTGCCGCAATTATACATTTTCGGACATCAACGGCGCCATGATCGGCGAGGCAGAGGCCACCGCCGACCACGTCCGCTAATCCAAACAACGCGTCAGATGTCGGTCTTCTCCGCGATCTCAATGGCGTCGTCCCTCGATGCCGAGGTACCGGACAGTGCTCTCAATCCTGGCGAGCCCGAGCAAGAGCTGGACTGCGCGCAGATTGCCAGTGCGCCGGTAGATCAGCACGGCCTTCGTGCGCCGCAACGAGTGGGTACCGAACTTGGCAGGATCGAGCCGATGCTGGCGACCCATTCATGTACAAGCCGGGCGTACTGTTTAGTCGTCAACCCGTGTGGGCCATCGTCACGACCGGGGAAGAGCAATTGATCGGGCTTCCGTCCTGTCAGGCGCAGGTACTCGTCGATGGCCGACCGGGTTTGGTCCGTGAGTTCGAACCTTGCCGGCCTGCCCGTCTTGCTCTGCCGGATGGTTGCCCGATCCATGGCATACCCACTCGGCGCCACGTCATCCACGCGAAGGGCTACGACATCGCATCCGCGCAGCTTGCTGTCGATAGCGAGATTGAACAACGCGAGATCGCGCTTGCGTCCCGCCATCTGCAGCTTCGTTCTTATTGACCAGACGTGCTCGGTCGCGGCGGTGGCTTGGCACCGATGAGCTTGCCCTTGTTCCAAGGCGGGCGGCGAGCGGACTTCAGTTCGCGGGGTACATGATCGTTTTCCATGTTCTGTCTCCTTTCTAGAGAAACAGACCAGGGTGCACCTTCAGTGGTGGGAACGACGGATCTGACGGCCGGTTTCGGGCGACTTCTGACGTCGTCCAGTAGCCAACTGGCGGTCTTGACCCAACTCGGACATTGGGACGTACTTCATAAACAAGACCAGGTCGTCCGCGCTTTCAGAGACCCTAACTGAACCGAGTGCAATGGCTTAATGAGATAGGAAAGCATGTTGCGCGGCTCGGTCTGCATGAACATTTCGACCGGCATTCCCGGCAAGAGCTTCAAACCCTTTAGGTTCATGAGTTGCGCAGGGTCGATCGCGACGCGAATAATGTAGTAGTTTGCGCCGCTGCGCTGATCTTGCGTGACATCGGCGGCGATATTGCTCACATGCCCAACGATCTCGGGGGTCGTCTGCTGATTGAAGGCGCTGAAGCTGAGTTGTGCCATCTGTGCTGTTCGCTGTTACCGACTTCATGTGGGCGCTCGTGTACCTTTTTTGGTTTACGTAGGGGAAGAAGGTAGTGAACGAGCGCCGTTAGCCCTTGGGTGCCTGTCACGGATGGGACGCCCGCTACGTCGCCGCAGCGAGCGCCCCAGACCTCACATGCCCATAGCTTTATGGGCTTCCTCCATATGCTTGACGCATCCTGCCGTATCCTTGGCTTTCATCGCGTCTTTTGACATCGTGAGATGGCTCTTCGCCTCTTTTTGTTTGGCTGCATCGGTCATTTTGGCGATGTCAGCATCCATCTGCTTCATGTGCGCGTCGGTGCACCACTCCTTTCCCATGTCCATCTTCTCCTGCCCGTAGGTCGGGGCCAGGGCCATCAGGGCTACAAAGGCTGCTGCGAGGGGGACTCTATGCATGGTGTTCCTCCTTGGACGGTCGACCGATTTTCGGTCACACACTCAACGTTTTGAGACGGAGTTGGGTTTACGACTGGCCCTTTTATTTCGACGCGACACGAGGGTGGCGGTGATGAACGCGAGATGAATGACGGGTTCTGGCCGCATTCAATTGGAGGAGCCGATGATGCCGCGGTCGGCGGATGCCGACACACATTCTGGAAGGAGGCATCGCTATGCGAAGAGTACTCTGCGTCGCCGTGGGCTTATGTCTTCTCGGCGCTTCTGGAGCGAACGCGGTCACCGTACGTGCTCAGTTTGATAAGCAGCCAAATGTGCTGCTGCACATGGTGCATTCACTCGGCCAAGCCAAGCATACCCTACGCGATCTCGGCTATTACAATATCGATGTCGAGCGGGCGAGCTTGCCGTACAGCTTCCACGCCTGCAAACGGGGTGTCCGCTACCACATCCACGTCAATTATTATGGTGACCTCGTTCAAGTCGATGAGCTTGGACGATGCCGTGAGTACGACGGTGACGACGACTACAGCTATCGCGGGCGGTCCCGTTACCGGAGCTACGACTACTAGCCAACGCGGCTATTCGGATGGGCTCGTGCTGACAATCCACGCGGTTGCGGCGAGAATTACGAGGGCGACCGCCATCTCGCAGCGGATTGAGCGGCGTAGCCTGGCAGCGCCCAATGCGTAGCTCACGGCGAGGAGCGGCGTCAGACGTAGCTTGTTCCAGGCGGCAAGTGACAGAAGCGCCGCAACGAGGGCAAGCTTGATGATGAAGCGTTGTTGATAGGCGCTGTCTGGGCGCAGCTCTCCGCCGCACAAGACGATCAGCAACGCGGCCCCCACAACCAAGAGCACACCGACGATCCACGCCGCGCGCTGGCCGAACGTGCGCATCGTTTCGACCACGAGTTCGGGCGGCGCCCGGCGGGTCAAATCGAGTAGCGGATAAAGCGCACCGAGCCACCAGCATATCGCGGCGAAATGGACGAATAGCAGGGGCGCTACCAAGAGCCAGCGTCCGCTGCTCATCGCATGCCCTTCCATGACGAAAGACGCGACCATGATGAGGGCGGCAGCAAGAGAAGGGCCAGGCCATCGCAAGCTGGTCGCCAGTATGACCACAGCTGCAATCAAGCGTGCCGCCGCGGCTTGGCCAATGGCCGTTTGCAGGGCCATCCAGCGCATGCCCGGCGCAAAGGCAACCGTCCAATCCCCCTCTGCGACCGCGAGTTGAAAGGCGAGGTAGCGCAGCGGCTCGACCAAAATAAGCAGCCAGCAACAAAGCAGGATGTGGCGGTGCAGGGACCGTTCGACATGGAGCGTCGCCTGCGGAAAGCTCAGTGAAAAGAGCACGCTGCCAGCCGTGCCGATCGCACCGACGTAGACCAGCGCGCGCAAGATGACGGCCAGACGATCCGGGTCCATCATTTAGTAGGCGTTACTGCCTTATCCGGTTTAACGGAAAACGTGAAAGCACCCTTCATCACGTGGCCATCTTCCGCAACCGCTGTCCACGTCACTTCATACGATCCCGGGGTAAGCGCCTCGGTACTCAATTTGAAGGCCGGGCCGAAAGTTGCTGGCAGGGCGCTCTTAAGAGGAACCTCGTGCTTACTCGCATCGCGAACGTGCACCATCGACAGGCGCAACGGCTTGGAAAAGCTGAGTTCGATTTCTGATAGGCCGACGGCGACAGTGCTGCCGTCCGCAGGCTTGCTGGCCGTCATTTTGGCGTGGGCCAAGGCAGCCGACGGGGGCACCAGTGCGATGAGTGCGACTAGGGCTGAAGTTTTTATATGGTTCATTGGTGAGAACTCCTCGGTCGCTTAGCTAGACGAAGGCCGCATGCCCCGCGGGAAGACATGCGAGCCTTCGCCATTCCCGCAGCTTACCAGTTCCGACCCCACCAATAGGGTCGGTATGCATGGCGCTCTCTATGCATGTATCTCAGGGCCCGATGAAACGCGCGGTGCTCGCGGCGGCTCTCAAACCCATCTTCATGAGCACGCTCGTGGGCACCCTCTAGCCGATCGTGATAACGCGCGTGGGAGCCGTTGCCACGGCGCTCGCCACCACCACCATGATCTTCATCACCATGGGCTAGCGCCGGAACGAGAGGCGCGCTCAACGCAAGCGCGGCTGCGGTTAGAATTATCTTTCGCATGATTGTTACCTCCTGGTTGAGTATCCCCAAGTCACCCGCACGTGTGCTGATGACCCCTCATACGCAGGTTAACTTCGCGCGCCTGAAGCTCCGCGGAACGCAACATTCATCACGAGTTCACCTTGATGGCCCCCGCGGCTCGCTACCAAAAGGCTGTCACGAGCAACGAGGGTCATCTTCCCGTCTCCCGGCGTCGGGATGGCCTGCCGCGAGCCAACAGGCCGCTTCGGACACCGCAATATCGCGCCGGCTCCGTTCTGGTGATCGATGATCATCAAAGGATGGTAGGGATCTTCACCGGCTGCGATGCAGTCCGAATCCGTGCGCGAGGTAAAAGTGTTGTGCGGACGACTCTCGACAAGGCTATGACGCCAAACCCCGTTACGGTCACGCCAGATCAGCGCGCCATCGATGCGCTGCGAGCGATGAGCGACGGGGGCTTCCGTCACTTGCCGGTTGTCGAGGCCGGCCGGATCTGGGGCATCGTCTCGCGCGGAGAACGAAATTAATCGGCTGGATGAGGAAGAGCGCCTGGCGGAATGCATCCGCTGAGCTAATCGCCCGCCAAGCCGGTTCCCGGCCCCGGTCACTTTTTAAGTGTTCGGCATTGTTCTACGACGGTTAAAGCCAAAATTTTAGGCTCATTGTATTTCAACGGCTTACGGAGCTTTCGCTGCTGTGGGCTCTTACTGCGGGTCACGGGCAGTCCCATGTCCCGTTTATTCCACCCCTTGCGCCTCCCCCGACGCAAGCGTCAGCCATCCCCCCGGCTGTGGTGGTCTCGGAAGAGGCGCCGCGGTTTGATCCCTCGGACCACGGCGTCTCTTTCTTTGG
The DNA here is from genome assembly GCA_964581475.1 of uncultured Hyphomicrobium sp. Classification (GTDB taxonomy): domain Bacteria; phylum Pseudomonadota; class Alphaproteobacteria; order Rhizobiales; family Hyphomicrobiaceae; genus Hyphomicrobium_A. The sequence goes on along the minus strand of CAZOOS010000005.1, from coordinate 29,635 downwards.
TACGCTAGGTTCCGGATTTGCCCCAACGGCGCCGTCGTCGACGGCCCCCGCTTAGCGCGGCGCGTGGCACCGTGCTCCCTGGCGAGGCTCCCCGCGAGACGGTCAATCTCCGAGAAGCTGGACCGCTCGGAGACCGTTCTGCGAGTGAAAATGGCCGTCCCGTTTGTACCGCGTCCCCATGATCGCCACCAAAGCGCGCTAATTGCGCCGTCAGCGCGGAAGCTGGCCAATTACCGCAGTCACGTCACCTAATCCGCAGCGGTACCGCGCCACGATCCATAATGGTTGCGTCCTTACCTCCGGAATGGGCACCGCCGCGAGGCGGCGGCTTGTGTCGCAACCGCATCGCGTCGCTGAAAATGAAGTTCAGAAGCTACTTTGAGGTGGCCGCGGTCACAGCGCCTGTTATCTAGGCAATTGCTGAATCCGTTCGCACAAACGGTGAAGCGATTCCCTCGGCCCGGATGACTTATCTCGTCCGGGCCGATTCCTTTGCGGATGCGCCGCCCAATCATACAACAGTTCGACAATCGCCCAGGTAGACTGAGCGCGATTCCGTTCTTCCACCAATCTAACGGGATCGAGCAGTGATGTAGAGCTATCGCGCAAGGCCGCGCTGCACGTCGGCTCGTGGCCCGAAGCCGTCGCAGTGCACGAACTGATTGCGCACTGGTAATCGAAAGTTCGCCATTTGCTAGACCGATTGCGGCGGCCGCTGACTGGTGTATTGCGATCCCAGACCAGGCGGAATCGGCTTGCGTAATCGGAAGCGGGGGCGGGTACGTCCAAGATGGGTGATCATCCGAAGGGCGGGCAAGAAAGACTGTCAACCACCCCCACGCATTGGCTTCGCCGCGCCGCGTTATTTCCTCGCTTGGGGCCGGGGCTGATCACAGGCGCCGCCGATGACGATCCCAGCGGTATTGCGACCTACTCCCAGGCGGGTGCGCAGTTCGGGGTCAACATGCTGTGGACCATGTTGTTCCTCTACCCGCTGATGTCCACGATGCAAATGATCAGCGCCAGGATCGGACGCGTCACTGGGCATGGGCTTGCGACCAACATGCGCCGGATCTTTCCCCCCTGGGCTGTGACGGGTCTGGTGGCGCTGCTTTTCATCGCCAACACCATCAACATCGGCGCCGATCTCGCCGCCATGGGGGCGGCGACGGATCTGGTGCTGGGATGGGGGCGCCACCTCTTCACGCCGCTGTTCGCCGCAATCTCGTTGAGTCTCCAGATATGGGTCCCGTATCACCGCTACGTCCGATATCTGAAGTGGCTGACCTTGGTGCTCTTCGCCTATGTCGGCGTCGTCTTCACGGTGCAGATCGATTGGAGCGAGGTCGTCTTAGGAGCGGTGACGCCGCAACTCGCCCTGACGGGGGCGACGGCAACTATGGTGGTGGCGGTCTTCGGCACCACGATAAGTCCCTATCTGCTCTTCTGGCAGGCGTCGGAGGAGGTGGAGGACGACGAAGCCGACACAACGACTGATCCGCTCATCGATCATCCCGACCAAGCACCCGCCCAGCTCAGCCGCATTCGCTGGGACACATTGATCGGCATGGGCTTTGCCAACTTGGTCGCCTTTTTCATCATCCTGACCACGGCCGTTACCTTGCACGCCGCCGGTATGACCGACATACAAACCTCAGCCGACGCCGCCGCCGCGCTGCGTCCGATCGCCGGCGATCTTGCGTTCGCCCTGTTCAGCCTAGGCATCATCGGCACTGGTCTGCTTGCCGTGCCCGTCCTGGCGGGGTCGGCAGCCTATGCCATATGCGAGTCCCGCGGCTGGAAGATCGGGCTCGAACACAAGCCGCGCGAAGCGATCGGGTTCTATACGGTGATCGCCCTCGCCACCCTCGTCGGGGTGGCGGTGGACTATTCGCCGCTAGATCCCGTACGGGCCTTGTTCTGGAGCGCCGTCGTCAATGGCGTTATTTCCGTGCCGTTGATGGCGGCGATGATGATCGTGGTCTCCCGCAAAGACGAAATGGGCGAGTTTGTCGCCCCGCCTCTGCAGCGTGTGCTGGGATGGTTCGCAACCGCCTGCATGGCCACCGCAGCGATCATGATGTTTGTCTTGCGCTGAGTGCGGCACTGGGGCCGCGTCGTCACGACTATTGCACTGCGACTCGTCCCGCGCTCCCGGGACGAGTTTGCTCTCGTCGCAAGGCTTTTTGCGCAGCACGACCTATGCATTGAGCTTGAGCGACTTCGTCAGCTCGGCGGCACTCTTCAGCGATCTTCCGCTCTTGTGTCCCTCCGATTAATTCATCGATCGCCCGGAGGCTCTGCAGGTTCACGTCTGCTTTGGGCCCGAAGCGGAAGTGCGGCGTGAAGAGGTGGCGCCCCCTAGTGGCCCATAGCGCCGGCACTCTAGCGGCGCTTTCGGATGAGTTCGAACATAGTGGTGTCACTGCGCCCTCCCGCACTCGCATTCATGAGCACGCGTCAAGCCAGCCTCGACTTCGACTGGTCTTCCCCAAACAGCGGACGTGATTGTCAGCGGCATTTCCGTCGCCGATCGCATGCCGGCGACTTCCGCTAATGTATAGAAGCGGACGTGCAGGATAGATGTCCGGCGAGTGGCCTGACATCGGCTCTGCGAGGTGCCGCTACCAACGCCAAGGAGGCGATGGCGCCTCACAGTAGCATATGGCGAGCTTGGAACGACGGATCACCATTCCCTCCGTCCGTTCCAACGTATGAGTACGCGGCGGCTCCGAAATCCCCCCACCTCCCTACTCTCCGTCGTGGGGTCCCCATCGCCTGCCTCGCGCCGTCGTCGGCCGCGCGAGAGCACTTCGATCGCGCTGGGAGAACGTTGATCGGTCAAGCGGGACTCGCGCGCGCGGAATCCTCGCGACGAATTTCACTTCCCACGCGCGGCCGCGGTGTCGCCCAGGCGTGGTCGACGGCACGCGCGCGGTCCTACAACTTGGCTGTGCTCGATGTGCGATCGCGCGTATCACTCCGCGAGGCTGAGATCGCGCGACAAGCGAGCGAGTCCGATGGGACAGCGTGCGTCGTGCTAACCATCATCGATCTAGGGAATTGGTGTTCAGCGCGTGGAGGATCGACGCAAGCGGATCTTCACCCTGTGCCGCAACTTCGTGCGCCGAGGGATTCACAGCCGACTCTGCTCAACCCACATTGTCACTGACGATAATCGCTGTTTTGGGGTGTAATCCTATGTCAGTGCCCAAAGCGTACCAGATTGACTCAGACCTCAACGGCGCCCTCGCCATGGCTTGCCAGAAGGCGCAGGTTTACGTCGATGCGGCGCGCGCCGACACGACGCGCCGCGTCTATGCCGGCGCCTGGGGGCGCTGGGCGACGTGGTGCGCAGCGATGCACGTCTGCGCGCTGCCCGCCGCCCCCACGGCGGTCGCCGCCTACCTCGCCGAACTGGCGCAGGGCGGCAAATCGGTCGCCACTGTCAAGGGCGCGTTGGCCGCCATTGGCCATTTTCATCGCCAGGCCGGCTTGGCGCTGGATCGCAATGACCGCGCCATTGACGGGGTCATGGCCGGCATTGTGCGCCAATCCAGCCGGCCCATTCGGCGCGCCGCGGCGCTCGAGGTTGACCACCTTCGCGAAATTGTCAGCGGCATTGCGGGAGACGACATCCGCGCGCTGCGTGACCAAGCGCTGTTGCTCATCGGCTTCTTCGCCGCCCTGCGCCGCTCCGAGTTCGTCGCCCTCGACGTCGCCGGGGCGAGCAGCGGGCGCTCGCTTGTTGAAATCCGCCCCGAGGGCCTCCTGGTGCATCTCACCGGCACTAAGGCGAGTTGCGTGACGCAGACCATTGCGATCCCGCGCCGCGCCGATGCGTTGTGCGCGGCGCGGGCGCTGGAGCGCTACCTCGCCGCCACCGGCCTCACACAGGGGCCGCTGTTCCGCCCCGTCAGCAAGGCGGGCAGGCTGCTCGACCGCCGTCTCGAGGCGACGGGCGTGCGCCATATTCTGTTTGCACGCGCTGGGAGCAAGCGCGTCTCGCCGCATGCGCTGCGCGCCGGCTTCATCACCAGTGCCGCCAAGAACGGCGCCGCGGAGCACGTCATCCAACGCACCAGTCGCCACAAATCGGTCGAGGTGCTGAGGGGCTATATCCGCGCAGGCGATCCCTTTGGTACCGTCGTGTCAATCGTCTAGGTGGCTGGCATCCAGCTCTTCCGAGCCAAGCAGGTCGAGCGGGCAGCGACGCGCCAGGTACCAATCGACGGCCTCAGAAATCTCGTCGGTGAAAGCACGCACCAGATCGCCATCCAGCTGCGCCTGCAACTTTGAAAGCTCTGGAACCGGCCTGCGCTCGATATCCAAGAGCGGCATATCGCTCACCTTCTTGTGCACGATGAGAAAGGCGGCGTTCGCCATTGTGGCACGCCAGCCTGGAGGAGAGGTAACGAGTTCACCGGCCACCTTCCAACAGTCCATCAGGGCGCGCATGAGCGAATAGCGGGTGGGGTAGCGGCTGTCGAGAACGCGCGCTGCATGACGGAAATAATGCGCGCGCTCTTTGTTGTCGTCGGAGCAGTTGAGCACTTGGCGCATGAGTGGCCCGGCCAGCAGCGAGCGGGCATGTATGAAGGCGTTAGGCGGCTCGTCGCCCGCGCGGGGTGTGAAGTGACCAAATGGGTAGTCGCCCATGTCAAAGATTGAGGCGCTTTCAACCTGGCCCTCCCCGAAGGTCCACGACATCGTCGAGGCGCCCACGCTCAAGGCGTTCTGTGCGCGGCTCGACAGCGAGTGTCGCGGCCCTGAGCCGAACAGCACGGACGGCCCCTGGTCGCGGAGGTGCTTGAACAGTGTAGTTGCCTCCTGCGTGCATTTGGAAGCGGGGGATGCAGAACCGCGGGCGCCTCCCCACATTGATGACGGTTGCTCGAAGGATTGGGTCATTACGGAAGCTCCAAAATTGGACGCGCGCCTTCAAGAGGCGCTCGAGGCGTTGGGAATTGATCAGGCAACGATCGTGTGGCCGTCACCGGAGGTGGCTAGCGAGCCATGCCCGATGGCGCTCGAGCCCGCCTTGCCGACTCTCGCCGACGCCGAATGGGAAATTCTGCGTGATCACCTGCCGGCGGAGCCGGCGCAGGCGGAGGCCATCGGCAATCGCGCGTTTGTGGCGGCCGTGCTGTGGGTCTTTGCGCAGCGCAAGGCCTGGACCCAGGTTGCCGGCGACCACGGGGAAGCGGTGCGCAAGCGGTTCGCGCGCTGGGCGCACGCCGGCCTTTGGCAACGCCTCTGTGACGGCGTGCGCGGACGCGGTTTGTCCCCCGTGCGCGAGGCGCAGCTGGCGGCTGTGGCGCGGCGCGCCGGTCAACTGCAAGCCCGCCTGGCGCGACGTTGACGGCGTCCGTCCGTCCGACCCCCAGATACCGGGTTGGCACGCGAACATTGGCAAGAGGCCTGCGCGTGCGGCAACCCAAGTCATGCGCTGACCCCCGCCATTGCGATCACCTTTGGCGGCGGCAGAGGCGTCCTCTCCAGTTGTGTGGGAGGAGCACTCACGCACACGTTTTGAATTTATTTTACTAAGCAAAGACCCCAATGTTGTGGTGTGCACATCCGCCGCTTGCGATATGCCACCAACAGCATAGGGATTTTTTGGGCTATAGAGTTTTTGCAGCGCGCGGGAGTGTGCGGTCATTGGCGCTGGCTCCGTTTAAGGCGCTCTTCATCCCAGGCCTTCTTGCGCGCCTCGGGGTCCGCGCGCATCTGACGGTTGAGTTCGGTCAGGCGGGCCAAGCGTCGCACTTCTTCTCGGCGGAAATAGCTCATTTTTTGGGCGAGGTGATCGTTCCGATGCGGATCGGCGTAGGGCGCCTGCGTTGCGCGCCATGCGTCCCACCAGTCCAGCACCTCGCTGCGGCGAAAGCGCCCGTCACGGTTCGCCTCCGGAAACAACCAATGCCGCTCGAGATGCCAAATCGCGTGATACTTGAGACCGGTGAGCTCGCTCACCTCCTGGACGCTCATGCGACGGCCGAAGTTGAGATGCGCAAGCGCCGTCTCGACGTTGGCTTTCGCATAAAGGCGGCGACCGTTAACGAGCTTGGTATCTGTGAGCCGGCCGTCATGCACCATGCGGGCCACCGTCTCCGGGTGGACGCCCAACAGGGCCGCCGTTTGCGCGCGGGTTAGGTAGCCGCTGAGGTCTGGGGGCTCGGCATCGAGGTTGAGCTTGCGCACCAGCGCACACACCTCCTCGATCGCCACAAAGGTGCAGCGTGGGCTGACGCGAATGAGGTTGAGCAAGCCCTGTTTGCCGTAGGCGTGAACCTTCTTTTGCGAACAGCCGAGGTACTGCCGCGCCTGCGAGGCCGTCCAATAGCGCGAGTCGTTTCTACAGTCAGGGAGCAATTCCTTTCGCAGCTCGTCGTGCTGCGCTTTTATCCGTTCGGCCAACTGGGCGCGGGACAGTTTGGTGATGACGTTAGGCATGCGCGGCCTCGAGCAACTCGTCGGCCGAGGGCAGTTCATCAAACAGCGGCGACGCCGCGAGGTGTTGGTCGACCGTGCGCAGGAGCTCGGCTTGCAGCGCCGAGCGAAGCGCCTCGGCGCCCTGCAGCAAGTGTCGGCGGCAGCTGGCGTTATGGATGGTGACAACACCAAACAGATCTATCGCTTGCGGGTCTAGCCACAGTAGCGATCCGATGAAACCGATCTCCACTTTGGCCGCGCCCGACGACGTTCCGTCGGGCCAGCGACGCACCTCCCCGTGTGCGTCAAAGGGGCCAAAGCTGCCGTCTGCGCGGGCCTCGAGACGGATCGTGACCCAGAGGCAATCCGCACCAGCAGCCGGCTTCGTTTCCCACGCCGCGGACAAGCCTTGCATGGCGATCCGTCCCGCGGGGGTCATGCCTTCAACATAAAAATCCATCTGACGCTCCACTGTACTCTTTACGAACTACCCTACTGTATATCATTGATAAATAATATTAGCAAGGGTGTATATCCCTTGTCGTGGCAAAGATGGCTTGATTTACCAATTAACGTGTGTGATAAAAGAGGATGGCCCGCTTCCGTAGTCCCCGCTACCCTTTCATCGATCTGCCGACCGCTGTCGAAGCGGTTCGAAAGCTGCAAACCGCAGCACCGGCGGGGCGGCTGCGGGATGCCGATGCAGCCGAGGCTTGGGGAAAGGGCGCCGACAGCAGTGCAGTTTTCCAAACCGTTGGCGCCCTCAGACAGTTCGGGTTGATCGCGGTCGAACGCGACGGTGAGGAGCGGATTCTGGTGTTTACGGAGCTCGCCAAGCGGGTGCTGGACCGCAGCGACGATACCGACGCGCTTCAAAAGGCTGCCATGACCCCTGGCGTGTTCGACAAATTGTGGAGGCAGGTGGAAAGCGGTCAGACGAGTCGCTTGGCCCTCCTGCAGTCCCTGACGACCCAAGACCCTCCGTTCAGCCCGAAGGCCGCGGATCATGTATTGGATCTGTTTCAATCCAGCATGAAATTTGCCGGGCACGCGGTTGGTGAGGTTGGGGCCCGGTTAGACCGGATACAGAAAGAAGAGACTGCGGTCGTAGAGGAGGTGATGGCCCCCGGGGCAATTCGTATTCTGTTCCCAAGGCCGCCGACTGGCCGCGACTACGAGCTTCTCCAGGCCTATATCGACGACAAGCGGCCGCGGAACCTCGGCGAGGAGGTCTTAGCCATTGGGAAAATCCGCATCCAGTATCGCGGCGAGCCGGAGCGCAAGGATTTCCAGGAGGCGCGGGATCATTTCGAGCGGGAGCTCAAGGGCTGACGACCCACTGCGTCAAGACCTCTTGGCAAACGGAACGCACGCTGCTCAATCAACTGGCAACTCGCAGTAAACTCGAAGAGTCCACGCATGACGCGTACTGGCGCGCGCACCTTCACGACGCCCCGCGATTGTGATGTCGCCCTGCGACGGCTCGAAACTTTGGCTGGTCTTGCCATTAGCGCGTTGCCAAATGGCTGCATCCTCGCGATCGAGCACAAGACGCCCCGCGGATGCACGATGCTCAACCAGGTACTCGGCTCGCCAGTCGGCGGCAGCATCGGACGCATCTATCTGCGCACCGGCGGACCAGCGCCTCACGTCACGCAGGTGCTGGGACCGGGTGCCAGGACTCGCTTCGGCGCTGAAGATGACCGCTTCGTATGGGACGGGCGAACGGGTGGCGTGCATCATCGCCTCACGCTGTGGCTGCATCCGCGGGAGAGCCTCTGGCTGTGGCGCATCGAGATCACCAATGAACGTGCGGCCGATCTGCCGGCCGATGTTGTTCTGGTGCAGGATCTTGGGCTCGCGGACCGCGGCTTTCTCATGAACAACGAGGCATATGCTTCGCAGTACATCGATCATCATATTGCGCACGAGGCGCGTCTCGGACCGGTCGTCATGAGTCGGCAAAATCTTGCGCAGAACGGCAGCCATCCGTGGATCCTCCACGCCTGCCTCGAGGGCGCCGTCGGCTTTGCCACCGATGCCCAGCAGGTGTTCGGGCCAACCTACCGCGATGCCGATCGCATCGGCTGTGACAGCGAAGCCGATCTGCCGAACGAGCGTCTGCAGCACGAGGTGGCCTGCGTGACGCTGCAGTCGCACCGCGTCGTCTTGCAACCGGGATCGTCCCACGCCTGGAGGTTCGTCGGCGTTTACGAGCCCAACCACACCGGCGCCTCAAGCGACGTCGACCTGGCGAAGATCGAATTGGCACAGCAGGCCGTAGGGGAGTTTGCGGACTGCGACGTGGCGTTGAGCGCGCCGGTGCGGAGCATCGTCCAGGACGCACAACCGCTCATAGCAGATGTAATCAGCGAAGATGAGATTGCCGCGCGCTATCCCGTGCGGTCGCACGAAGAACGCCGACAGGGACGCCTGTTGTCATTCTTCAGCCCCGATAAGGTGCGCAATCGTCACATCGTGCTGCGCGACAAGGAGCGAGAAGTCCCGCGTCGCCATGGAACATTGCTGCGCACCGGCCAGAGAATGCTGCCCGACGAGACAGCGATGTGCGTCACGGGCTGGATGCACGGGGTGTTCGGGGCGCAGCTGACTCTCGGCAATACGTCTTTTAACAAGCTCTTTTCGGTCTCGCGCGACCCCTACAACATCACCCGCGCCAGCGGCTTGCGCATCCTCGCCGAGATCGGCGCCGAGTGGCGGCTGCTCGCCGTGCCTTCGGCCTTCGACATCGGCCTCAGCGACTGTGAATGGATCTATCGTCTCGACGAGCGGACGATCACCGTGCATGCGGCTGCCGCGGGCGACGAGCCGGCGATCCAATGGCAGATCGCAGTCGAGGGACAGCCCTGCCGCTTTCTCGTCTTCGGCCATCTTGTCATCGGCGAGCGCGAGCTCGACCACGTCGGCCGTATCGAGATCGACGCGACGCGCAACGAGATCACCTTTCGCCCCGACCCGGAGTCGCTCTTCGGCCAACGCTATCCGCACGCCGTCTATCATCTCGTCGTCAGCACGCCCGTTACGCTCGAAAAGATCGGCGGCGATGAACTGCTCTACACCGACGGTCGCGCGCGCGGGGGCGGCTACGTGGCATTGCAGACCAGCGCGACGCGCGCATTCTGTTTTGCCGTGGTGGGGTCGCTGCGGGACGCGACGGCGGCGCAGCTTCTGGCAGCGAAGTACGCGCGCGGCGCCGACAACTCGGCAATGCTGGCGCCTGCGGCGCGCTACTGGGAGGGCCTGACCCGCGGCCTGCGCATCACCAGTCGTCACGCCGATATCTCCGCGCTCAATACCATCTTTCCCTGGCTGGCCCACAACGCCATGATGCACCTGACGGTGCCGCACGGCCTCGAGCAGTACTCAGGTGCGGCGTGGGGCACGCGCGACGTCTGCCAGGGGCCTGTCGAATTCTTCCTGGCGCTGGAGCACGACGCGCCGGTCAAAGACATCCTGCGCATCGTTTTCGCCCAGCAGTACGACCAGCGGGGCGACTGGCCGCAATGGTTCATGCTCGAACCATACTCGAGCGTCCAGGACCGGCATTGCCATGGCGACGTCATCATCTGGCCGCTCAAGGCGCTTTGCGACTATCTCGAATGCACCAACGATCTGGCGTTCCTGGACGAGCCCGTCGCCTGGCGCGGCGATGCCGACCTGGTGCGAACGCAACGCTCTGATCCCATCTCTGCGCACGTCGACAAGTTGCTCGCCACCGTGGCGGAACGCGTCATCCCGGGCACGCGCCTGCTTCAATACGGCGAGGGCGACTGGAACGATTCTCTGCAGCCGGTCGATCCGCAGTTGCGCCAATGGATGGTGAGCAGCTGGTCGGTGGCGCTGCTGTTCCAGCAGATCAACCGTTACGCGGAAGTGTTGCGCCGGGCGAAACGAAAGGATCAGGCGGAGGCATTGGGTCGTCTGGCCGAGGGGATGCGCGCCGACTTCCACCGCCATCTCATGCGCGACGGGACCGTCGCCGGCTATGCCGTGTTCGGCCCCGAAGTCGATCACCCCCAGCTCTTGCTGCACCCCACGGACACGACCACCGGCCTCAGCTATTCCCTGCTGCCGATGACCCGCGGCATCATCGCCGGACTGTTCACGCCGCAACAGGCGCGCCACCATCTGCAGCTCATCCGCGCGCATCTTCTGTTTCCCGATGGCGTGCGGCTGATGGACAGGCCGGTGCGGTACCGCGGCGGGCCGCAACAGCTCTTCCGCCGCGCCGAGTCGGCGGCCTTCTTCGGACGCGAGATCGGCCTCATGTACGTCCACGCCCACCTCGGCTATGCGGAAGCGCTTGCCGTGCTCGGCGAGGCGGACGCCCTTTGGGAGGCGCTGCTGGTGGTGAACCCGATCGCTGTCACCGATCGCCTTGCCAACGGCTCGCTCCGCCAGCGCAATGCCTACTTCAGCAGCAGCGATGCCGCCTTCAGCGATCGCTATCAGGCCGAGACGAATTGGGATGACGTGAAGGGCGGTCGCATAGCCGTCGACGGCGGCTGGCGGATCTATTCCAGCGGCCCCGGACTCTACGCCAGCGTGCTGCTGCGCCATGCGCTCGGACGGCGCCGGTATTTCGGCGCGCGCAGCGCGACACCGCTGCTCCCGACTTGGCTGGGGAAGGCGACGCTGGAGTGGCGCTAAGCGGACGCAGGGTCAGTCCAGCAGCCGTTGGTAGACGTTCGAATGCGGCTCACCAGTTGACCGCAAAGCGACATGCGCGTGGCGCCCGGCTCTATTCTGTGGGGGACACTTCATCAGAGGGGCGCCACCAGAAGAAGCCCGCCGAGAACAGCGAGCGAAAGCAGCGTTGAGATGTTCACATCGCCGAACTCGCGTCGTCTCACCAGACGAACGACCTCGTCATGGGCCCGCGGCTCGGGATCGCGCCCACGAATCCAGCTCCAAAAAAACCAGCCAAACGAACGCGTGCGCTTCCAGACCTCATAAGGCGCCCGTTGCCAACCGTATTTCAGCCAATAGATGACGGCGATGAGCACAGCGATCTGCAAGAGGGTCGACACCCAGCCACTGATCAGGAACCAAACCAGCGACCAGATGAGCCCCACCACATAAGCCAGACTTGTCAAAAGCCAGGTGACGAATTCCATGCAGCACTCCGGAGAACGAGGACTTCTTGAGCGGCCGCAATGCAGGCCCGGTATCGCCGCCGTCGACGGAACTCCACCGTTGCCGCCTCAGTTCGCAGTAGAACATGGAGGAACGATCAATGCCTACGCCGCAGGAACTGGAAGCGAAGTTCTGGAAAGCCCTCAAGTCCGATATGACCATGATGCTTGGCCTCGACGGCGTGGAGGACGGCCACGCGCGACCGATGACAGCACAGTTGGAAGGCGAGCGTCCGCCGATCTGGTTTTTCACGTCAAGGGACAATGTGATCGTGCAGAAGCTGGGCGCCGGCAATCGAGCCATTGCGACCTTCGCCTCAAAGGATCACGAACTCTTTGCGACCGTGCACGGTCGTCTCGTGGCGCAAGGCGACCGTGCGGTGATCGACAGGCTTTGGACCCCGTATGTCGCTGCGTGGTATGAGGGCGGCAAGGACGATCCGAAGCTTGTGCTGTTGCGTCTTGACGCTGAGCGCGCTCAGATCTGGGAAAACGCGACGACGCTCTTTGCCGGGATCAAACTGTTGTTCGGCGCCGATCCGAAAGAAGAGTACAAAAAGAAGGTCGCCAAAGTGAAGTTGGCATGACGGCCGCTCTCCCGCCAACGGCGGCAACCTGCCACCTGTCCGGCCGCCGTCATCAGGACGGCGGCCTGGTACGGCCGGATCCAATGGTGGTCATTGGTCAAGATCGAGTACGGCTATCAATGGAAGATGGTCGGACCCCGTTTTCGGCAGGACGCGCATCTTGCATACCGAGAAATCTTTGGTGTGGAAGACGTAGTCGAGGGGATATCGAAGACCGGGAAGTCGGGCGGGGTAGGTATTGAAGAAGCCTCGCCCCTGACGCGGGTCTCGCAAGTTCCCGGCGCGCGCGAAGTCTGCGGTCGTTGGTGACCAGGCAACGTCGTTAAGGTCGCCGAGCACCACAGACGGGCGGCCGGTACCGCTGATTTCGCGGCCCACGCGGATGAGCTCGACATCGCGCTCGGTCGAGTCTTGCAGGGGCGCGGGCGGTTGAGGGTGCAGGCCGTACAAGTCGATGACCGCACCGGAACGCAGCCGCACGCCTGTCTTAATCGAAGGTATCGCATCATCGACCAGGAATCGCATTGTCGGCTCTAAAAGCTCCAAGCGCGAAAACATGGCCATTCCGTATCCGTTGGAAAGCGGATAGGTCAGCCCGTAAGGGTAACGGGTTCGAAGAGCTTCAGACAGCCGAGAGCACCACCACTCGTCGGTTTCCACGGCCAGAATCAGATCGGGGTCGGCGTCGCTGATTATGTGCAGCAAGGCGCTGGCGTCGCGACAGCCCTGAAACACGTTCGTCGTCAAAAGAGCAAGGACACCAGGTGCATGTCGGTCAGCGCCGCTGCTTGGCACCTGCAGCGGGGCACCGGGCAAATAGCGCCATATCCACGAAATTTGCCACAGTGCCGTGAGCGCGACGGCGACGAACAAGGCCAACTCTGCTGCCGTGAGAGGCCCCAGCGTGAGCGGCATCAATATCAGTACGGTCAGAGCTAGAACGGCGATTTGATAGCGCGGGAAATCGAACAATCTTACCCACCAAAGGCTGGTCCGCCAGATCGGTAAGACCGTCGCGGCAACGCTACCCCCCGCAACCAGGTAAAGGACAAGCGCCAACACTGTCATGCTTCCCTCGAACCTGCATATGATGCTCAACCGGTCTAGCGGCGGCAGCGGTTGAACTCTTCCCGTTGAAAAACGTTCTATATGCCGGTCGAACACCGAGCCTGGACGCCTGTGATAGCCCCCAGAGCATCCTGGCGGGCGGGCCGCATCCCACGGATGGGACCTTAACCAGGTTCAGATTTTCGAGCCGCCGGACGGTACCCTTGATCCGGATCAGCAACAGACCTTGCTGCACTCCTCTGACCTCGAACTGGACGAGGCCATCAAGAAGATGAATGCTGTTCCATTGGGCGCGAAAGCCTGTCGGAAGGGGCAAAGGGCGACGGCGCCGTCTTCTGTATCGCGGCATCGCCCTTTCTCCTCTCGGCGCTGCCGGCCGAAATGCGTGGCGTGCGGTCGTCGACTGTCGCCGCGAGCCGGCCTTGATAAGGATCAATCGGCCGCGCGGCGGAGCTGCCTAGTGTGTGCCAGCACTGGAGGACGACGCCATGAAGGGAACGACCTCACAATCGGCAACGTATAAACGCGACCTTCGCCGGCACGAGTTGATGGACAGCATGATGCAGGCGAGCGGTGTCGACGCGCTCGAGGCCATCGTTGCGGACCGGGGGCAAGCATTCGTCGGCGCCCGCGCGACCTGCCGCCGGTGTCCACACGAATGCGAATGCCGCCAATGGTTGTTGTCTGGCCAGGAAACCCAGGGGCCGGCAAGCTTCTGCCCCAACGCTTGCTTCTTTCGTCGTTTGCAGGCGGCGCGATGCTGACCCTTGCAGGATTACCGTGAGGCGGCCGCCCGAATGCGCGGCGTCGCCAGAATGGGCGCATAAACGACGATGAACAGCGCGAATGCCGCGATCCAGGCCAATCCCCCCACGACCAGCGCTTCGACATACAAGGCGGGGGCAAGCGCGGGTCCGAAAACGCGTATCGCCGCAGCCAACGTGAGCAGCGCATAGGCCGCCACCGCCAGCTTGGGTGCGATCAATGGGCGTCCCGTATGGCCAAGCGAAGCGCGGCTCATGATGGCCATGATCATGGTGGCGACGGCCCCCGCACCAAACGCATGCACCGCAGCCACATTCCTTACCTCCGAGCTGAACGCGCCCACGCTTGTCAAAGCCAGGCCGACGACAAGCCAAGCGTAGGCGACGTGGAGAATCCAGACGATGGGCGCGCGGCTCGTGGCCAGCCCGCGCCAGAGAAAGAGGCGCGCGCCGTTTGCCGTGGCTGCAGCCAGTGCAAAGCTGCCGAGGAGCCAACCCGGGGCGGGAATGATCTGCAGGACTGTTACGGCTGCCACCGTGGCAATGGCCGTCGCGTCGAGCCAGCCGTACCGGATGGGCATCGCCGCCCCCGGCCCGTTGAGGTGCAGCCAGTTATGGGTGAAGGCCGGAATGACCCGGCCACCGATGATGGTGATCATGAGGACGAGCAGCATCAAAGCGAAGCGAACGGCGCTCGTCGCAGCGCCGGAGCTGACGCTGGCGCTTGTCAGATGATAGGCGATGTTGGCGCCGATCATGGCGGTAAGGATCGTAAGCAACAGGACATTCTTGGCCGCCGGCTTGACGAAAAGCTGACGCGCGGCCGCCAAGCCAAGGAAGGGAAGGAAGGCGAGGTCAGCCGCGGCAACGAGCGCCGGGTGCACGACACCCGCTGCAAGCATGGCAATGCGCCCCACGGCCCACGTCGCGAACAGCAGGATCAGGGGTGGGCCAGAGATGGGAAGGGCGCCGGTCCAGTTTGGGACCGCCGTCAGCAAGAAACCGGCGACCGCCGCTGCCGCGAAACCGAACACCATCTCGTGCGCGTGCCAGGCAAAGGGAGACCCGTAAAGGGCGCCCACGGGGGTGACGGCAGCAAAATCCAGCCAATCCAAACCACCATCGCGATGACCGCGTAGATGGCCGCGCCGAGAAAGAAGGGGCGGAAGCCGTAGGAGAAGAGCGCCGGCCAGCTGGCACGATCACGACCTACGGCGACGGAATTGGTCATCCTCGGTCCTCAGGTCCTTGGCGTGTTCCTATTTGATGCCGGTAGAATTCTCATCTCACCCCATGTTACGCGGCAGGATCTCTCGCATCGCCCCATCTTCGCTGACAAAGGCTTGTGCGCGCGCCATGCGCGCGACCGAGCCGATCGCTTCCTCCTCCATGAGCGCAAACGCTGTCGACAGTGCGTCTGCTTTGGTGGCCGTGTCGGCGATGACCGTGATGGTTCGCGAGGGGGCCGCGCATTTGCCGGTGGTCGGATTGAACAGGTGATTGAAGTCTCCACGCGCATCGAATTGAAATCCGTGGGCCGCCGAGGTTGCGACGGCCTTGTCCACGATCGAGAAGGACGCCGACGGACTGTCCAGCCGATCCTCCACCGCCACCTGCCAAGCATGGCCATCCGGGCGCCTGCCAAGCGTGCCGATCTCCCCCATGTCGACCAGACAGCTGCCTATTCCGGAGGCGCGCAGACGGGCGATGACGCGATCGGTGATGTAGCCCTGTGCAATGCCATTGAGAGTGAGGCCCATGCCGGGGCGCGCGAGCACGACACGGTCGCGGCTGAAGTGCACCTTTCCCCAGCCGACGAGGTCCAGCGCCGCCCGTGTCTTGGCCACCAAGGCTGCCTGCGAGTCCCCTGCATGGGCCGAGAAATGATCGGCGTAACAGCGCCAGAGCGGCTGCACGGTCGGATCGAACACGCCTCCCGTCAGCCGCCAAAACGCATCGCATGCCTGCAAGACATCGATGAGCTCCGAGGGAGGCGCTGCCAGGGCCCCGCGGCGGTTGAGCTCGCACAAGGTCGAGTCTTCCTGGTAGAGGGTGAACACCGACTGCAGCCGACGCGCCTCGCCAACGGCTTCGCTGATCAGCCGTTCAGCGGCGGCTTTGTCGGTGTGGTAGATGCGAATGGTGGCGAGAGCGCCGAGCGAGGTTCCGCGCCATTCGATCAATGGCGCGGCCGTTGCCCGCTTTGCGGCGAGGGGTGTCAAGCCCAGCCCGGCTGCCGCCGCGCTGATGGCGATGAACTTCCTTCGGGGGATGGGCGTGTTCATGCCATCCGCCTAGGGTGCCGGAGCGGATCTAGCATCACCCCGACTGCCATCATGGGACTGCCCCTCGGTTGCCTCGGCGCCAGATCCAGAGCCCAGAACATAGTCCCTGGGGACCTCATCGAATTTGACGATGCGCCCGCCGTACTGGGCAGCGAACGTCTCGGCAGCGGTTCGCTCCGAGAAAGGCACCGTCTCTGGCGCCCCCATGCCGCCCTGCTTGCTGCTGCCGATCACGAACAGTGCCTGGCGCGCATCCAGCCAGTTGGTCGAGCCGGGGTTGTCCCAGCTTTTCGCTTTCGCCATGTCGGATACGTAGATGGCGCGAATGTCCTTGGCCTCCTCGGGCAGCATCGTAAAGGACAACGCATCGCGAGCCGAGGAGAACCAAATAGGTTCGCCCCCACCCGCAAGGATGACCTGACCCTTGGGGCCAGTGTGCTCGAGCAGGTTCATACCGCAGTAATGTCCGATCGCCTCGGAGGTGAGTTCGAACGGCGGCGGCGGCGGCAGCTCTTTGTCTTGCCCGCAACCCGTCAGCGCCATCGCGCCGAACATGACGCTCGCCAGTGCAAATCTGGTCATAGCTCCCTCCGCGAGAAGGCCAATGCCGCCAACCCCAGCGGTAGCAGAACCCACAAGGCGAGAACAGTGAGCAGCATGATGGAACTGAGTGTCGTCGCCTCGGCAAGTGCGGGCATTCCGGAGAACAAGCTGACGTTGGCGGAGCTCGAGAGGTTGAACATGCGATAGACGTCGGTCGGATTGGCCAGCAGCAGCCCGTTGAGGACGCCTGCCGTTATCGTACGGCCCTGATCGACGACGAGGAGGCCAAGCAGCGCCATGTCGTAAATGATGACGAGGAGGAGCCAGATGCCGATGGCGATCCCCCCGGCGGTGGCCCGTTCGCGCACAAGCGCGCTGACGAGGTAGCCAACGGCGATGAACACCGCCCCGAGCAGCACCGATGACCCGATCATCATGCCGAAGGCTACCAAGCTATCAGGCTCGATGGCGCCTCCCGCGGTGGCGAGCAGGAGCGCCGCAGCGCCATAGCCCAAAACGGTCGCAAAAGTGAGGACCGCGAGATGGCCGAAGAACTTGCCGAGCAAGACCTGCCAGCGGGCGACCGGGTAACTCAAGAGCAGGAGCATGGTCCCACGCTCGACTTCGCCCACGATCGCGTCATGCGAGATCAGCAGGGCGATGAGCGGGAGGAGGAAGATACTGAGGCTGGAAAGACTGACGATCACCACATCGAGCGGGCGGACGCCCACATTGCCGGTAGGTGCGCTGCCCAGCAAGGTGAGGGTGAGCGCGAGCGCGGCAAGAAGAAGCGTCGTCGCAAGCACCCACCGATTGCGCAGGCACTCTTGGACTTCCTTGCCGGCAATCAACCAGATGTTCCTCATGGCGCCTCCTCCCGCCGCAGGAAGTGGGCGTAGAGCTCGTCGAGCGAAGGCGGCACGACGTCGACATCGACCACGGGAGCGCCAGCGCCCGTCACGCGCCGGAGCAGCTCGATCTTGTGCTCGGGGGGTGCGTCGATCTCCACGATGTGGCCGTTGATCCGACGCCAGCCGGGAAACGTCGCGAGCCAATTTGGAAGGGTGTTGTTTTGACCCTCTGATACCGTCAGTCGGATCCTCGCCGGGAGTTGGACGATTTGGCGAAGGGCATCAAGCGAACCGTTCGCCACCATGCTCCCCTGCTTCATGATGATGACACGACCGGCCCGCTCGCCGAGCTCGGCCAAAGCATGCGACGATAACACAACCGTCGCGCCTTGGAGGCGCAGCGCCTGCACGATGTCGTAGAATTCAAGGCGCAGCGCCGGATCGAGGCCTGTCGTAGGCTCGTCCAGCAACAGCAACCGCGGCGTTCCGAGCAATGCCTGCGCCAGACCCAGCCGCTGGCGCATACCCTTCGAGTAAGTGCCAACGCGCCGTCTGGACGCTGCGCCGAGGCCGACGCGATCAAGCAGTCCAAGCGCTTGCGCGACCGGTTGATTCTTCAGTCCGGCGTAGAAGCTCAACACCTCGCGGCCCGTCAGCGCCGGGTTGAATGAAACGTTCTCGGGCAAGTATCCGAGGCTGCGGCGCCCAGCGAACTCGCCAGCCGTCGGATCTTCGCCCAGCACGCGTATGCTCCCCGCCGATGGACGAGCAAGCCCCAGCATCAGCTTGAAGAGTGTCGTCTTGCCGGCGCCGTTGTGACCGACGAGGGCGATGATCTCGCCGCTCTGCAGCTCGAATGAGACATCACGCACCGCTTCGATCGCCCCATAGCGCTTGGTGAGGCTGCTGATCTCAACCGTCGTCGTCATGGGCGCCCACTCCTTTCGCCGGCTGGCGGCGGCGACATCAGCGGGTGGCTATCGACGACACCTCCGGGGAGAAGCGCGGGAAACTGCGTTTGCGCCCAGCGGATGATCTGCACGGCTGGACTGTTGACGAGCACTTTGGCCTGCGGCGCCGTCCACAGAACCTTGTCGATCAGGTCGTTGGGGCGGTATGCGGCATCGGCAATCCCATCGCCGTCGAGATCGAACCCGGGGTTGTCGCTCCAGAAGTTGCCGCGCCCGCCCTTCGACCAATCGAGGTATCGGCTGCCGACATATTTCACTTGGTTGCGGTTGTTGACGAAGGCATTCCCGACGATCTCGTTGCCCTCGGAGCCCGCCGTGAAATGCACGCCGATCTCGCAGCCCTCAAATCGGTTGTTGCGGAATTGATTCTTGTTCGCATTATAGATGAAGACGCACTTCTCTGGCCCGATGCGCGCGCCCTCGGCAGCCCGCGGCACCTCCTCGTCGGCCGGCAACCCGTGCGCGCCGGCCTCCACGCTGCGCATGCCCGGGCTGGCCCAGCGGCCAGCCGGCTGCAGTCGCCCACGCACGACGTTGCCGGTGATCTGCGAATTGTTGGCGAAGTTGAAAAGCAATCCACGGTTCCGGTCGCCGTCGGAAACGTTGTCGCGCACGACCAGGCGGTGCGAATACATGATGGCGAAGCCGGCCGTATTGCCGCTGGAGGTGTTCTCGCTCACCTCGCTGTCGTCGGTGTACATGTAATGGACCGCAAAGCGCAGGTCGCGGAATTTGTTGCCACTGAATTGATTGCGCTTGCTGGCGATGACGAAGATGCCGTCGCGACCGAAGCGGATGTCGTTGTCGAGGACCTTGGCGCCCGGCGCGTTCCACACCGAGACGCCATTTCCCGTCTCGTTGACCCGGCGCTCCAGCATGCCGACGATCTTGTTCTTGCGCGCGATGGCATTCTTGGCGCCGTGAATGTAGATGCCGTAGAGATTGCCTTCGATGCGATTGTCCTCGACGAGAGCACCGGTGGCGCCCTGCTCGACGAAGACGCCGGCATCCATCGCCTCCAGATCCGTTCCCGAGCCACGTATGGTGAGGCCGCGCACCACTACGCCTGGTGCGGAAGCGGTGACGACACTGCCACGACCCGGCCCCGTAAGCATCGCGCCCGGCGCACCCTCGAGCGTAACTCGGTGCGTGAGGCGAACCGGTCCGTGGTGCGCGCCTTCGAGGACGACGACGTCACCATCGACCGCTCGGTCGAGGACTGCCTGCAAGTCGTTCTCGACCGGCGGCACGACCACGCGCGCCGCCAGGCAGGGCGCTGACAGGCAGGCGACGAAAGCAGCCGCTAAAACTCCTCGCACCGGGACAAGGTGCGCCGACATTGGCTCACACGTTCCGCGGCTCGACCAGCATGCGCCCTTGCATCTCCATGTGCATCGCATGGCAGAACCAGCTGCAATAGTACCAGTAGACACCCGGGCGGTCGGCGGTGAAGGTGACGGAGGAGGTCTGTTGCGGACCGATCTCCATGTTGATGCCGTAGTTATTGATGCAGAAGCCGTGCGTGAGATCCTCCACGTCGTCGATGTTGGTCACGCAGACCGTGACCTCGTCTCCCTGCTTGACCGTGAAGCTTTCGAGCCCAAAAGCGGGCGCCGCTGAGGTCATGTAGACCCGCACCTTGTTACCGTCGCGGATCACCTTCGAATCCGCCTCGAGCGTCACGCCGTCGGCCTTGGCCTGCTTCACCGCATCGGTGAAGAACGGATCGTCGCGCTTCCAGACGTGCAGCGGGTTGATCTTCGAGCGATGCACGATGGTGGCGTCATGCGGCTCGGCGAAGCTCGGGCCGTCGTGGACGAGCACCATCTCATCTCCCGAGATATCGATGAGCTGATCGTTCTCCGGCTTTAGGGGGCCGACATTGAGGAAGCGATCCTTCGAGAACTTGTTCAGCGACATCAGCCATTTGCCGTCCGCCTCCTTGGTCTGGCCCATCGACGTGTGATTGTGACCCGGCTGATAGTGCACGTCGATCTTCTGGATGATCGGGTCCACTTTCTCGCCTTTGAAGGCCCGCTTGGCCAAATCGATATTCCACTTCACCACCTGGCTATCGAGAAACAGCGTGGTGTAGGCGTTGCCGCTGCCGTCGAAGGCCGTATGCAGCGGCCCCAGTCCCAGCTCCGGCTCGGCAACCACGACATCACGCGGCTTTATCTTGTCATGGAAAAGATCGTCCAGCTTGCGCGCGTCGAACACGGTCGCCGTCGGCGATAGCTTGCCGTTGGCAACGAAATGGATGCCGTCGGGGGCGGTGTTGATGCCATGCGGGCTGTTCGCCACTGGCACGTAGCGGGTGAATTTCGAACCGTGGCGCCCGTCAAGCATCGGCACGCCACCGACGGTCTGGAACTCACCCTTCTTCACCGCCTCCTCGATACGCTCGATGTTGAAAATGACGACCCAGTCCTGCTCCTTGGCCATCATTTCCGCCAGCGTCACTCCCTCCTCGGAATTGTAGCAGGTGGCCCACGCGTACTTGCCTTGGTAGTCGGAATCGACATTGTCGAGATTGCCGTCGACGCGGATCTGCCAAGCGACCTTCATAGTGTCGCCGTCCACGGCCGTGAACAGGGACGCGTACTGCTTGGGATCGTCGAGGATCTTGCCGTCATTGGGGATGGGGACGCGGTCCTCGCCGTTGCAGTAGACGTAGCCGGTGCGTGGATATTTCTGCACGCGCAGCCCGTGCACCGTCGCCTGGTTGGGCAGCTGGATGATCTTGTCGCACTTCATGATGTCGAGCCGGATGCGGCCGACGCGCGTGTTCGCCTTGTCGTTGACGAACAGGTAGCGGCCGTCGTAGGTGCCATCGGTGAAGGAAACGTGCGGATGATGAAGGTCGCCGTTCATGTAGGTGCCACCGCGGTTCTTCAAGAACTCGCGGGTGTCTGGCGTCAAACCTTCGGTCAGCACCTTCAGGCTCTCGTTGGTTTGTCCCCAGCCTGTGGCGCTGCAGCGGTTGAACACCGGCACGCGCATGAGCTCGCGCATGGACGGGAGCCCGAGGATGCGCACCTCGCCGCTCTGGCCGCTGGAAGAGAACACGTAATATTCGTCGAGCTCTCCCGGGCCAACCTCGTTCTTGCCGTGCGCCCCCGGGGCGCTGCGGGAAGCAGCCGTTTGCGCTTGGGCCTCGGTGCCATCCCTCAGGCGGGTAAGCCCAACGCCACCCACGAATCCCGTCGCGCCGGCGGCCGTTGCGGCAGCCGTGGTCCCGAGCATGTTGCGCCGCGTCAATCCGCGCTTGTTTTCTTGGTCTTTCATGGGAACCTCCTTCGCAGCGCATCGGCTGCCGCCTTCATTCTAGTCGCGCTGGGATTCTCCGCCATGCGCTGGATCAAACGGGAAAGAGCGGATTCGCCCGCAATCGGCGGGGCACCTTCCCCCCGCATCGACGGGGACGAGAGCGCCTCGCGCTTTGCGCGCTTGAGGCGCTTCTGGATCATATGCGGGCAGCGGTGGTCGTCCCAATAGAGCTCCTGACAGTGCATGCAATAAATGCATTCGTTTACATTGATGTGACCTTCAGGATGAATCGCCTGGACGGGGCACTCGTGGGCGCAGCGCTGGCACGGCGAGCCGCACTCCGGCCAGCGGCGCAGCCATTCGAACATGCGCATGCGGCCGGGAATGGCCAGGGCAGCACCGAGCGGACACAAGTAGCGACAGAAGAAGCGCTCGATGAAGAGCCCGGCGCCGAGCAGAACTACGGCGTACAGAACGAACGGCCACTCGCGGACAAACTTGAGGACGATGGCGGTCTTGAACGGCTCGACCTCTGCGAGCCGTTCGGCAAGAGCAATCGAGTAGAACGACATCCCGAAGAGAGACAGGAAGATGATGTATTTTATGGGCCAGAGCCGCTCGTGCAGGCCCCAGGGCAGGCGCACCTGCGGCACGTGCAGCGCCTTGGCCGCGGTGTTTGACAGCTCCTGAAGCGCCCCGAAGGGGCAGAGCCAGCCGCAAAATGGTCCCCGCCCCCAGAACAACAGCCCGACCGCCACCGATGTCCAAAGGATGAAAGTGAGTGGCGAGGTGAGGAAGTACTCCCAGCTGAAACCTGTAAGCAGCGAATTGGAGAAGGTGAGCACGTTGACGACGGAAAGCTGGGCGTTGGCGTACCAGCCGAGCCAAACGAGCGTGAACAGCAGGAAGCCGCGACGCACCCAGGTGTAGAGGCGCGGGTGCCGGACGAGCTGGTTCTGAAAAAAGAAGTTTGCCGTGAGCAGCGCGATGGCAAGGCCCGTGATGACCACCGAGCCTGCGCTGCGTCGCCACATCTGCTGCCACAGTGGTTCCTCCTCGCCATCTTGCGCGACAGTGGTGGGCTTCGCCGTTGCCGCTGCACGCTCTTCATGTTCGCGCTCGCGCCCATCGGGGTGGTGCGGCTGTGGCCGCTCCTCACGTCGGACGTAGCGCTCGGGCAAGGTGTAGGAAAGGTCGAATGTCAGGAATGCCTTCTCACGCGCACCGGTGGCGCGTTGCACCAGGAGCTGCAGGTCCCAGGGCTCGGCAGCGTCGAACGCGAATTCTTCGGGGACAGTGAAGACGCTGATCTCTCGCAGCGATGGCGCGCCGGCAGCGGCGATATCGCCGAGGCGTTCGTGATTGCGATCGCGGAAGCGGATGCCGGTGCCGTCCTGAAGCAGCTCGATGCGATCGAAGATGCCGCCCCTGACGTAGCCCGAGCCTTTGAAGGAGTAGATCCCGTCGCCGGCGACGAGGATCGCCTGTTGCCCTGGCTTCAGGCGGCGGAGAAGTTGTTCGTAGCCGGCCTTGCCGAGAAGGCTGCTGCCGATGGCGGGCACGCTGACAGGCGCCGCGAATAGGTCGAGGAAGGTGTCGTTCGCGTCCCCCGGTTGTGGACTGGCGGCAGCCGCCGGATTGCCCGAGCGCGCGAACGCCTGGTTGATGTCGGCGATGCTGAGATGCAGGCGGCCAATCGATCCGTCTGCAACGAGGCTCGCCCAATCCCGGGCTTCACCTGGCTCGGGATCGATGAACTTCGTCGTTGCTGGAGCGACCGCACCGGGCGGAACGTGTGCAGCCGCGAGGCGGCCGCTGCGCCACAGACGCACCGCCGAGCGCACCACACTATCGGCCATCACCAGGATGGTCACGGTCGCCCCGCTGACGATATCGGGCTGCGGGGCTCGTTCCTTTCCGGCGGCGATGGGTGCGATCCGCAGCCCGATCAACCGATTGATGGCCTCCACCACACGCTTTTCGGGCACGCCGACGAGCACGATCGGCTCCTTGTGCTCGACGAGCTTGAGCCCCCGGACGACTCCCTCGGCATCGATGCCAACGAGCATGTTCACGGCCTTGCCCGAGTACCCGACGGCACCAGTGAAGTCAGAGTTCAGATAGACGTAGCCAAGCAACTGGTCCGCTGCCAAAGCGGGGAGGATGGGAGGATCACCCTTTGGCTCGCCGAACCGCGTCGCCCCCGGGAAGACCTCCTGCGGTGCGACACGCGCGGCGAACTCGGTCAGTCGCGACCTCGCGCTCGCCGCGTCTGCATGACAAAGCGCCAAGAGAGCAAGCAATACGGCGCACGCATGGCCGATGATCGCCGGCAACTTGCCATGATGCGGAAGGCGGCAGACCATAAGCTCTCCTGCTGCATCAGGTTGAACCATATATCCCCTCCGGCGCAACGCCACATTGCGCGGTATCAAGGAATCCCCGTCATGGCCCCCCTGAAGGCGGAACCCCCGGGCCCCGTTCGCTCGTTGAGCGAACTGTTTGCTCTGGCGCACGCGATGGAGAGCGACGCCGTGGCCCGCTACACGCAGGCCGCCGAGCTGCTGCACCAGCAGGGCGCTGACGTCCTGGCAGAGGTCTTTGCTCGCCTGGCGGAGGTGGAGCGGGGACATGTCGACCAAGTCAATGCCTGGGCGGGGCATGTTGGGGCGGCTTCTCCGGCCGAGACCTCGCTTCCCTGGACCGTTCCCGACACCCATGACGCGCCGCCCGAAGAAGTGGCGCAATCGAGATTGCTCACCCCCTATCGCGTGCTGGCTTCGGCGGTTCGCCACGAAGAGCGCGCCTTCGCGTTGTGGACGTATGTGGCCGCGCATGCGCAGACACGCGATGTCAAGGAGGCGGCCGAGCGTATGGCCCTCGAGGAGCTGGAGCACGTTTCCATCCTGCGCCGCGAACGCCGCAAGGCGTTTCATGCCGAGCAACAGGGCGCAACCCCGGCTTCAATGGCCATGGCTCTGGACTCACTGGCAGCCCTGGAGCGCCGCCTTGATACATTCATCGAGCAGCATCCCGAGACCGCGGTCGGTAGGACTTTTGCAGACGGCATCGTGGCGGATGGCAGACGAGCCGCCGATACGCTGGACGGGATTGCCGCACGCGAGGGCCCGGTCCTCTACTTGCCAGCTCTTGCGGTCGATAAACAGGAGGAGCCGATCGCCATAGCCGAGTATCTTGTCGAGGCTTATCTACGTCTCGCCGAGACATCGCAGAATCCCGAGACTCTCGCAGCTGCACAGGAGCTTGCCGCGCTCGCTGTCTACCGACTGGAAATACTCACGTCGGTAGCTGGCGGCGACAATTGGAAGACCAAGTCTTGAAGGGCCCTGCCGCGTTGGCGCATCCTGCGCGAAAGTTGAAGTCTGCTTCGGGTCAGTAGGCGGACATCGTGGCTGGCTGCGCTCGAAGTCAGCTTGGGCCAGAAGCGGACCATCTGACGAGCGTCGCGTCTGACCCGCGCAGAGACGCAACTGCCCCCGCTCACCTGCATTTCCGCGCAAAGCATTGATCCGGCGCAACTTCGAGCGGAACGCGGGGACGCATATCTTGCGACCGCAACCTGAATGCGGAATGGAGGCAAACGATGCACGATTGGAACATGTGGGGTGGCGGCGGCATGTGGTTTGGCCCGCTTTTGATGTTCGTGTGGCTGGGGGTGTTCGTAGCCATCATTGTCGTCCTTGTCCGCTGGCTCGGCGGCGCCGACAGGTCGGCGCGACGTGCAAGCGATATCCTCGACGATCGTTACGCTCGCGGCGAAATAGATCGCGAGGAATACATGAAGCGGAAACACGACATCGCGGGAGGGTGAGGATGGCCTACTACTTCAGTACGATGCTGACCGCATCGTTCGCAGATGCTGTCGCCCGTACGGTGAACGCCCTAAAGGCGGAAGGCTTCGGCGTCATCACCGAGATCGATGTTCAGAAGACGCTGCAAGAGAAAATCGGAGTGACGTTCCGCAAGTATCGGATCCTTGGGGCATGCAATCCCAAGCTGGCCCACGATGCGCTCGCGCTGGAAGACAAGATCGGCACGATGTTGCCGTGCAATGTTGTTGTGCAGGAGCTTGCCGACGGCACAGTGGAGGTGGCCGCAATCGACCCCGTTGCATCCATGCAGGCGATCAACAATCCGCAGCTCAAACAGGCTGCGGCTCAAGTTGCCGAAAAGCTGAAGCGTGTCATCGGTCAATTGGCACAGTAACGCGCGTCAGTGATCATTCGCCTTCCTAAAGGAGCACCGGCTTCGACTGGCTGGCCAGGCTTCTGCGAGTAATGTGAACCGATCTTCCCACCACCCCGCCGCCAATAGCCGAGGAGACAACTGTGACACGACTTCGCTCACATCCGGAAAGCCATCTCGTCTCACGCATCGGTTGGCTGCGGGCGGCGGTGCTCGGCGCCAATGATGGGATCGTATCGACGGCCAGCTTGATCGTCGGCGTGGCGGCCGCATCGGCTGCATCGTCTGACGTGCTGATTGCCGGTGTGGCCGGCCTCGTCGCCGGGGCGATGTCGATGGCCGCGGGTGAGTATGTATCAGTCAGCTCTCAGTCCGACACCGAGCAAGCTGATCTCACGCGCGAACGCGCGGAGCTAGCAACCCAGCCGGAATTTGAACGCGAGGAACTTGCCCGGATCTACGTGGAGCGCGGCGTAGATCCTACGCTTGCACGCCAGGTTGCCGCGCAATTGATGGCGAAAGATGCGCTCGGCGCGCACGCGCGGGATGAACTCGGCATCTCAGAAATCACCACCGCGCGCCCCGTGCAAGCGGCTCTGACGTCGGCAGCCACCTTCGCGGTTGGGGCCGCCATGCCCCTCGCGATGGTACTACTCATGCCCCGCCACATTCTCGTCGCGGGTGTTTCGATCGCGTCGCTCGCTTTTCTTGCCCTGCTTGGTGCAATCGGTGCCCAGGCCGGTGGGGCGAATGTCGGTAGAGCCACTCTGCGAGTCACCTTTTGGGGCGCGCTGGCGATGGCGTTGACGGCAGGCATCGGGGCAATCTTTGGGACGGTCGTCTGAACGCCGTCAATGCCATGAATGAACGACACAGGCCGGGCGCTTGGGCTACGTCGCAATGCAGAATGATGGGTTTGGCCAGTATCAGGTCGTGGACACGTCAGCGGATTTCAATTGTTCGAGCCGACGTCCTTAGTTAGGCTGACGGCCACGGCCAACCAACTTTCTTGGCTCAGCAAAGAGAGACAGTCATGTCGCTTGGTCTGATACTCATCATCATACTTCTGATCTTTCTGCTCGGCGGCTTCAGCGGTCGCTTTGGCGGCCCAGGCTATGGCTACGGCCACCGAGGCAATGGTTTGATCGGGATAATTCTCCTCATCGTCGTCATACTGCTTCTCACAAATCGTCTGTGACGGGCCGAGCCCGGGCGCTGACATTCAAATCGAGTGCCTGCGGACATGGTAACGCAGCAAGAGACCCAGAACGCCGACATTAGGGACACCTTCGCGCCGCATGTCGCGCATGCCCCATCCGACACCAGGATCATCAGCCATTCCAATATTTTCTACTGGTGGCCTGCCTGGGTGGCCGGCTTCGCGGTGGCGCTGATCAGCTACGTGCAGGGGCGCGACGTTGCGGTCGTGCCCGAGATCGTCGAGCGCATTCATCCCAGCAATAATCCGGGGATTTTCTTTATCGCGGTTCTCGTCTTGCTCGTCGTTCTGACCAACACTCGGCTTCGCGGCATATACTCAGTCGTCACCGTCGTCACCGTTGCGTTCTTCGTTGTCCTTTTCGCGTGGTTTGGGTGGTGGGACAACATCCTAGGTTTTATCCCTCATCTCTCCGCGCGCGCGAACATGGGGTTTTACCTCTTGTTCTCGACGGCACTGCTAACCGTCTGGCTGCTTGCCTTCTTTGTGTTCGATCGCTTGATTGTCTGGCGGGTGCGCCCGGGGCAGATGGTTGAAGAGCGCCTGATCGGTGGCCAGGCCCGTAGTTACGACACCAATGGCCTCGTCTTCGAGAGGCGTGGGCAGGATCTTTTCCACGATATCATTCTGGGGTTGGGCGCCGGCGACCTCACGCTCACCATCGGTGGCGCCAACGAAGAGACGATCCAAATTCCGAATGTCTTGTTCGTGAATCGCAAGGTCAAGGCGATCGAGAGGTTGATCGCTGTCAAACCTGAAGACGTTCGGGCCAGCCATGCGTAGATTTACGCGTGTGTTTGCGCGCCGCTCTCATTGCCGTCCGCGATGAGCTGGCTGATTGCGAGCCCAAGGTCGCGGAGGAAGTGCCCGGCTCTGGACTAGCGCAGGGGTAACACCGTCGATACGCTTCTCATCGTCAATCTGGTGACCACGCCGGCTATTCGCTTGGGGGATAGCGCCGGGTTTTGGCGTGCTGCGGATCTCGCGAGGATCATTGCGAGCAGAACTGCAGAAGCCCCCGTCGCTGAGAGAGTATGAGGGTAGCGTGATTACTTTCTCAGGCCCCCTTTGGACCTCCTGCTAGAACAATGATGGAGCATTGATATCCGGCTCAGGATCGAACACAGCACGATCTACCGCTACCGCTTGCCGGTCAGCCTCGGCACTCATCGGTTGCTGCTACGCCCGCGTGAGAGCCGCGATCTTCGACTGCTTTCGAGTGAGCTGACCGTGACACCGACGGCGACCCTCACGTGGGCGTATGACGTCTTCGGCAATACCGTCGCAACCGCAACCTTTCATTCCGCTTCCTATAGTCTCGACATATCTAGCGTCGCGGAGATCCAACTCGACACTGCCGCTTGGCCTGTGTTCGACATCGCCGCCTCCGCCATCGTGTATCCATTCCGATATTCCGACGACGAGTGGACAGACCTCGGGTCCTTGGCCGTCCAGCAGTACGCTGACCCGACGGGGCGACTGCAAAGTTGGACCCGGGCATTCGTCCGCGGCGACCAGACGGACACGCTTTCACTGCTCAAGGACCTCAGCGCCGGTATCCCGGGATGGATCAACTATCAGAGCCGGGAGAATGAGGGCACGCAATCGCCCATCCAAACTCTCGATCGCGGCTGGGGATCGTGCCGGGATTTTGCGGTTCTGTTCGCCGAGGCGGCGCGCAGTCTCGGTTTCGGCGCGCGGATCGTCTCCGGCTATCTCTACAATCCCAACCAGGACTTCGTAGGATCCACCGCTGCGGGGACGACGCACGCCTGGGCGGAGATCTATTTGCCCGGAGCGGGCTGGATCACCTTCGATCCAACGAACCGAAGTGTCGGCGGTGCCAATCTCATCCCTGTGGCCGTCGCGCGTGACATACGGCAGGCGACGCCGGTAGCCGGCAGCTTTGTCGGGATGAGTGACGCATTTCTCGGGATGTCGGTATCAGTACGCGTCACATCAGTGCAGGAAGCCGACACCCGTCCACCTGTCTGACGCGCGCTGTTCCTTGCAAAGAGAGTGGCTTCAAGAGGCTCCCGAAGTCCTTCAGGGCCGTATCGGCACCGGCAGGCTTGCGTTCTTCCAATTCCTCCTGTGCTCCTCGCGTCAGCGACACGGCTGGTGATTGCAGTAGGCGGGCCAGCGACGGGCCAGCAGCGGATGGTCGGCCGTGACCCGCTTCCTAGGGGCCGGTTGTAATACATGAGACAATTTTAGATCGATTCGCGCGGAGCTTTGGGGGAAGTGGATGCGCAGACAACTTCTAGGCGCAGTGGTCGG
>CAZOOS010000004.1:0-55715 GCA_964581475.1 uncultured Hyphomicrobium sp. | reverse complement strand
TAGGCGAGGGCGATGACGGCGACGCCGGCGAGAAACGCCGAGCTGCTCTTGATGACGTCGTGCATGGGTAGTCCTCCAATCTAGACAGGCCCGTTGGGGGCGATGGCCTAGATACGGAGCGATCCCGCGCGGGTTTCAGCGCTGGCGACTATTCCGTCGCCTGCAACAGCTTGCCCGACCAAAGTACAGGGCCGGTGGGGGCGCCGGTGGGCGAGCCGCCGGGTGGTTCCAGGCTGACGGCCAGCGTCGCATCCTCGATGACGTTCGGCGCATAGGCAGCGAGCGTCGGCCCGACGGTAACCGGTTGGGCGCCGACGAGGCCCAGCGAGCGCGGTGTTTTGAGCTCGTCGTGCACGAGCCACAGCTCGTAGCTCTTGCCGGGCTCCGGCTTGGCGGCGACCGCACGAATCGTCATTTGCCGCCGCTCGAGATCGACCGAGACGAGGAACGCCGGCGACTGCGCATCCTTTTGCAGCACGGCGACGAGGGTCTTGTCGGGCACCGGCTGGGCGAACTCGCGCGCGCCGACGAATGCCAGCAGCGAGGCGGCGATGGCGGAGGCGGCGAAGGTGGCGGCTTTCCAGCGACGCAGCCGGCGCTCGATGCCGACGACATTGGTGCCGCCCGATTGCGCGTCGATGCGGTCTTCGATCTTGGCCCAAACGTCAGGGGCGACCTCGCGCGCCGCAATCGTCGCGGTGAGCGGGGAGAGCCGGTTTTCCCAGGCTTCGATGGCGGCGGCCAGCGCCGGCTCCATGCGCGCGCGCAGGGCGACGCTCGCCCGCTCGGCGGCGGGCAGCGTGCCGAGAGCGTACTCGGCGGCGAGCAGGTCAATGTCGTCAGCTTCGCTCATGAACCGAGACACTTTCTGAGTTGTGCCAGGCTGCGGTGCAGCCAGACCTTGATCGTGCCGACCGGGTGGCCAAAGCGCGCTGCGATCTCGTCGCGGCTGAGGCCCGTGTAGTAGGCGAGCAGCACGATCTGTCGCCGTTCGTCCTCCAATCCTTGCAGACACTCCTGCAACCGCCGCAGCTCGGCGCTCTGTTGTGCCGCCTCGAGCGGGTTGAGCCCCTCGTCAGGCACATCGAGCGCCTGCGGTGCGTCCTCGATCGACAGCGGCGCGCGGCGGCGGACCTCGTCGATGGCGCGGTTGCGGGCGATGACCGCCATCCACGTGATCGGCGAGGCCTTGGCCGAATCGAAGCTCGCGGCGCGGTTCCAGATTCTCACGTAGACGTCCTGCAGCACATCCTCGGCACGATCCCGGGCTGGCAAGATACGCCACACGACGCCGTAAAGTTTCGCCGAGGTTGCTGCGTAAAGCTCTGAAAATGCGTTGCGATCCTGCTTGGCGACGCGCGCCAGCAGGGCGATCAGATCGGCGGTTTGCTGCGGCTTCTGCATCAGCCAGTTACGATCGTTCGCTCAGGTCTTCGTTGTCGGCGCCAGCGTGCCGAGAAATGCGGTGAGATCATCCGTAGCATGATGGATGTGCTGCGGCAGCTCCGTCCAGGCGCGCATCTTCGCCTGCGCCGGATGATCGAGATAATCGGAATGCACCAGCACCGTCGTCATGCCGAGGGCATGGGCGGCCTCGAGATTGTGCGGCATGTCCTCGAACATTGCCGCCTCGGCCGGCGCGACCCCGTGCCGGTCGGTCATGTGCTTGAAGGCGGCGGGCGAGGGCTTGGCGACGAACTCGCAAGCGGCGATGTCGCAAATGTCCTCCATCAGATGCAAGACGCCGAGCTTCTCGGCGACCCGCTCGGCATGGCGGCGCGATCCGTTGGTGAAGATGATGCGCCGGCCTGGGAGCGCCGCCAGAGCGTCGGCCAGCGCGGGCGCCGCGCACAGCGGACCAAGATCGATGTCGTGCACGAACTCGAGGAATGCGTGCGGATCGACTTTGTGCAGCTTGATGAGCCCCGTCAGCGTCGTGCCGTAGTCATGGTAGTAGCGCTTCTGCAGATAGCGCGCATGCTCCAGCGGCAGGTCGAGATGCTGGGCGATGAAGGCGCCCATGCGCTGATCGACCTCGGCGAACAGGTTGCAGGCCGACGGATAGAGCGTGTTGTCGAGATCGAACACCCAGACGCGCGTAGCGTCGAAACCGCGTCGCGCTGTGCCCGTCGTGTCGGGCTCGAAGCGCAAAGCCGGTTTGCGACGCGCCACGCTCATTCGCTGCGCGCCTTCGACTTGCGCTGGGCGCGGCCGACGAGCGTGCCGACGCCGTGCGCGGTGAACAATTCGAGCAGCACGCAATGCGGCACGCGCCCATCGATGATGACCACGGCTTCGACGCCCGCTTCCACCACTTCGATGCAGCCTTCGATCTTGGGGATCATGCCGCCGGAGATCGTGCCATCCTTGATGAGCTGCCGCGCCTCCTCGATGGTGAGCTGGTGGACGAGCTTCTTGTCCTTGTCGAGCACGCCCTCGACGTCGGTCAGCAGCAACAGGCGCTTGGCCTTCATGCGCGCGGCCAGGGCGCTGGCGAAGGTGTCGGCGTTGATGTTGAGCGTCTCGCCCTCGCGGCTGATGCCGACCGGCGCGATCACCGGTATGAGATCCGATTTCGAGATCACGTCGACGATGTGCGGGTTGACCTCGCTCGGATCGCCGACGTAGCCGATGTCGACCGCCTTCATCAGGTTCGACTCGGGGTCGGCCATCTCGGTGATCTTGCGCGCGATCATCAGGTTGGCGTCTTTGCCGCTGATGCCGACCGCCTTGCCGCCCTGGCGGTTGATGGCCGAGACGATATCCTTGTTGATGAGGCCGGAGAGAACCATCTCGACCACCTCGACGGTGGGCTTGTCGGTGACCCGCAGCCCCTGCACGAAGTCGGACGAAATCTGCAGCTTCTTGAGCATGGCCGCGATCTGTGGACCGCCGCCGTGCACGACGATAGGGTTAACGCCGGATTGCTTCAGGTAGACGACGTCCTGCGCAAAGGCGTCGGCCAGCGCCTGGTCGCCCATGGCGTGGCCGCCGAACTTTATGACGACCGTCTGGTCGTCGTAGCGGATGAGATGCGGCAGCGCCTCGGCCAGGATGCGCGCCTGCACGTGCGGGGACGGGTCGAGCTCGGGAGCCACAGGAGCACCTTGCGGCGGCATAATCGGCTTCATAGTCCTGGCCTGGTTTTCCCTGCCGCGGCTACGCCGGGCAGTCCGACAATGGTCGTCTGCACAACTGAAGGCCAGCTCTTATACCGGTAGGCCCCGAGACGCCAAGCCCCCATGCCCCCACCCTCAATCAATTGTGCGGCGTGACGCCAAGCCGCCCGGCAACAGCGAAAATTGCCCACATTCGCCTGCTACGCCGGCTACGAAAGTGCGCTATCCAACCTTACCGTGCCCGGTGCCGTTGTGGCGCCGATGCCGATGACCCCCATCCGGGAGACGCTCGCTCATGATGGCCGAGGGCCTCAGTCGAATCGCCATGTCGTCCGGCCTCGCCGCGTCGCTGTCGCGGGCGACGGACTATGCGCGGGCGCGGGGCCACGGCGAGGTGACGCTGGAGCACATGCTCTTGGCGCTCTGCGACGATCCCGAAGCCGTGCTCGTGCTGGCCGCGAGCAACGTCAACGTCGCGGAGCTGGTGGCCGAGGTCAACGGGCAGCTCGCCAATTTTCCGACGCGCACGCAAATGCCCGACGTCGAGCTCGTCGTGGCGCCGGACTTGCGCCGCATCCTCGAAGCCGCCGCGGCGGCCGCGCGCGGCGGCCGGCGGCGCGAGATCAACGGCGCCATCGTGCTGGCGGCGATCGTCGGCGACGGCAAGAGCGCAGCCGCACATGTGCTGAGCAGCCTCGGCATGACGTTCGAGGGCGCCATCCGCGCACTGCAGAGCAAGCCAACGCCCGAACCGGAGCAGCGCGCGCTGCCGGCTCCCGATGCCGAGGCCATTCTTGCGGGCGCTCGCGAGCGCGTGCAATCGCGTACGGGGGTGATACCGCGCCGTCAATTGCCCAACGTCGACATCGCATACGAGGATGCCGCGGCGAGTGAGCCCCAGCCCCTGCGCGTAGAGGAAGCCTACCCCTCGCCGTCGGCGGTCGAAGAGTCCGAGCCGCAGCACGAGCATCACTACGCGTCGCCCGGATACGAGCCGCAGCCTCCGTTCGAGCCGTCGGCAGCCCCGGAGCCGGACCCGCAGCACGGGGCACCGGTCTACGAGCAATCCTACGACCTGGCCGATGAGTCGCCGAGGCCGGCATCGGCGCCGTTCCCGCCGCCGCTCCCGGTGCCCGACGGGCACGACAGTTGGATGCCGCCGCCGTCGCCCGCACCGGCTTCAGGTTCGCGCTTCGGCCCCCCTCCGCCGCCGCCAGCACCACCGCTGCAACCGTCACCGTCGTCGGCCGCACCGCGCCCCGGCCCGCCACCCTTGGCCCCGTGGCCCGAGGCCGAGCGCCGTCGCGAAGGCGTAGGTGCCGCCTCAGGACCGCCATTACCGGCAGGATTGCGCGCCGGGTATGCAGGTCAGCGTCCGGCGGCGCCCAGAGCTGCCCAGCCGATAGGGCGTTCCGTTTCACCCCGCGCCGAGATCGGCCAGTTGGTCGAGAACATTCCGCGCTCCATGCGCGTTGCGGTCCCGGCGCTCATCGAGGTGCGCATCGCGCGCGCCGACGTGCAGGCGCTCGCCGAGGGGCTGCAAGGTGGCGGTGCCGCCTATCAGCACGAAGTGACGGTAACGAAGGCGATGTCGGTGCGCCTGCGCGCGCCCGACGGGGGGTTCTTCATCGAGACGGCGTCGCCCGAGACGCAGTGGATCGAGAAGACGATGCTGATGTCGTCGGACGATTTCGCCAGCTGGCGCTGGCACGTCACACCGCGCGACAAGGGGCGGCGGCGACTGCAACTCATCATCTCGGCGCGCACTGTCAGTGCCGACGGCCTGGCCGCCGAGACAGCGCTGCCCGACCAAGTAATCACGGTGCGGGTGCGCACGAACTACGGCCAGTCGGCGAAACGTTGGCTCGGCTGGATCTTTGCCGCCGTGGCGGGCGGACTGCTCGCCAAGTTCGGCGAGGGCGCCTTCGAGCCTCTCGTCCGGCTCATCACCGGCTAGCGAAATCGCCATCAACACGCTCGCCGCGCAACTGGCGCCAAATTCCTGGTTAAGGTCCAGGGAATCGTCGTGGCCGCGCAGGCGGCCATCCACGCAAGTTCCCTCTGGCGCGAGCGCAAGATTTGAGTGCGCCAGCCGAACTCGCACGATGAACTTCGCCAAGAGTGATTGCTGAAACTGGCGGAGATGGCCGCCTGCGCGGCCATGACGTAATGCGGTCTATGCCGTTTTGCTGTTAGGCGCGCTCGGCGACGATGCCGGCAATGGTCGCTCGCAGCTCGTCGATGCCGAGCCCCTTCTCCGCCGACGTGAGGATGACGTTCGGGAAAGCGGCGGGGTGCTTGCCGAGCTTGGCGACGGTGTCGGCGACGACGGCGTCAAGCTCGTGCGGCTTGATCTTGTCGGCTTTCGTCAGCACCGCCTGATAGGTGACCGCCGCTTCATCGAGAATGTCGGCGATTTGCAGGTCGGTCGGCTTCAGCCCGTGGCGCGCATCGATGAGCAGGAAAACGCGCGCCAGCGTCGTGCGGCCTTTCAGATAGTCGGTGACCAGCGCACCCCAGGCGGCGACCTTGTCGACCGGCGCCTTGGCATATCCGTATCCCGGCATGTCGACGAGAAACAGCGGCACCGCGTCGGCGCGAAAATAGTTCAGCTCCTGCGTGCGGCCCGGCGTGTTGGACGTACGAGCGAGGCCGCCTTGGCGAACGAGCGCATTGAGGAGACTCGATTTGCCGACATTGGAACGGCCGGCGAAGGCGATCTCGATGCGGTCGGCCGGCGGCAGGAACTCCAGCGCCGGCACGCTCTTCAAGAGCTGCCAGCGCCGTTCAAATAGCTGCTCACCGGCGGCGAGCAAGTCCTGATCGAGCTCGCTCATGTGTGCGGCCCTCCGGGCCGCCCGCGCCTTTAGGTGCGCTTGTCCTTGTGCTCGCGACGCCGCTTGATGGCGTCGGCGCCGCGCCCGGCCATCGAAGCCATGGGTTTGAACTTGCGCGAGATGTTACCCATCAGGTGGATCTCGGCGCCCTGCTTCTTCATGATGTAGGACTGCTGCGCCAGCGACAGCACGTTGCTCCATGCCCAGTAGATGACGAGGCCGGCGGGGAACGCCGCCAAGAGGAACGTGAACAGCACCGGCATCCAATTGAAGATCTGCTGCTGCACGGGATCGGGCTGCGCCGGGTTGAGCTGCATCTGCAGCCACATGGTGATGCCCATGATCAACGGCCAGACGCCGACGTGCAGGAACTCCGGCACCGCATAAGGCAGTAGGCCGAACAGGTTGAACAGCGACGTCGGGTCGGGCGCCGACAGGTCGTGGATCCAACCGAAGAACGGCGCGTGCCGCATGTCGATGGTGATGTAAAGCACCTTGTAGAGCGCAAAGAAGACCGGGAGCTGCAGCAGGATGGGCACGCAGCCGGCCACCGGGTTCACCTTCTCGCGCCGGTAAAGGTCCATCAGCTCTTGCTGCTGCTTGGCCTTGTCGTCCTTGTAGCGCTCGCGCAGTTGCTCCATCTGCGGCTGCAGCTTCTTCATCTTGGCCATCGACGCGAACTGCTTGTTGGCCAGCGGGAAGAATACGAGCCGCACGATGACCGTGAGAATGAGAATGGTGACGCCGAAGTTATGGACGAGCGAGTTGATCGCCTCCATGAGTAGGAACAGCGGCTTGGTGATGAAGAAGAACCAGCCCCAGTCAATCAGCAGGTCGAACTGCTGGATGCCGCTGTTCTGATAGGCCTGCAGAATCTTCATCTGCTTGGCGCCGGCGAATAGTTGCGACTGGAGTTTCGCCGTCTGGCCCGGCGCCACCTTGAGCGTGTCGCGCATGTAGTCAGCCTGGTACGACGGCTGCTCGCTCGGCAGCTTCGGCGGCTGCGCCGAGAAAGTCGCGCGATAGGGAGCCGTCTGATCGGGGATGACCGTCGCCGCCCAGTACTTGTCCGTAAATCCGATCCAGCCGCCGGTCGCCGGATCGAACGTCCGCGGGGGCTCCTCGAGCGCCGTGGCATACGAGCTGCGCTGCTCGCCCTGGGCGCCGATGACGCCGATCAGGCCCTCGTGCAGAATCCAGTTGTTCTCGATCTTCGGCGTGCCGTAGCGATGGACGCGCGCGTAAGGCGTGAGGGAGATCTCGGCGGCCGAGCGGTTCTCGATCTCGTCGACGAGCTTGAACATGTAGTCGTCGTCGACCGAGATGGTGCGCTTGAAGATGACACCCTGCCCATTATCCCACGTCAGCGTGACCGGCGTCGCGGGGGTCAGCGGACCGCGTGTCTGCGCCTGCCACAGCGTCGTGCCGTCCGGCACCTTAAGGTTGGAGCCACTCGGGGCGATAAAGCCGTACTCGGCGAAGTAGGGATGCGGGCTGTCGGAGGGGGAGAAGAGCTCGACGTTGGGGCTCTTGGGGTCGACGGTCTCGTGGTATTTCACCAGCAAGAGGTCGTCGACGCGGCCGCCGCGCAGCGCTATCGAGCCCCGCAGCGAGGGCGTCTCGACCGCCAGCCGCGGCGAGACTTTGATGGAGTCTTCGCGCGACACGGTCGGGGCGGGCGTTGCCGCTCCTGCTCCCGGAACAGCCGCGCCGGGGGCCGGAGCCACCGTCGACGGCTTAGCCGCATCCGGGGTGCCGCCCTCCTTCTGCGTCAGCTCCTGCTGCGCGCGCTGGCGGGCCTGCTCTTCCTTCATTTTCGGGCCGGCGTAGAACAATTGCCAGCCCAGCAACACCGCCATCGACAACACGACGGCCAGCAGCAGGTTCTTCTGTTGATCGGGGTCTTGCGACTTCATTGATGCCTCAGCGCCGTTCTCACTGCCCCATGGAGCCGCCCGCCATCAGGCGATGGACGAGGACCGCGCTCGATACGGCGCCAGTGCCAATACTCCGAGACCACCGGGTTCGCATAGCCGGAAGTCATGTATTTGCTTGGCCCCGGCGCTTTTGCCCCGGAGCTTGATGAATGCGCAAAAGCGCCTGATCGAGGTCCGCCTTGAGGTCGGCGAACGTGCGGCCGATGGCGGCCGTGCGGGCGATCAGCACATAGTCGAAACCCGGCCGAACCTGCTTCGGGTCGAGGCCGGCCGTCAGGGCCCGCAGCCGCCGGCGCACGCGATTGCGCACGACCGCCCCGCCAACCTTCTTGGATACGGTGTAGCCGAAGCGGGCCGGTTCGGCGGCGGCTTCGGACTTCTGGCGGACGCGGGCCTCCAAAACGAAGGCGGCCGCGCTCCAGCGGCGGCCACCCCTGACCCAGAGAAATTCGCTGCGTTTCTTGAGCGTCGTCAGTGCCACGGTGCAGGTTCCCTGCCCGACTGGGGCTGCGCATGGCGGCGCCCCGGCGGCGGGTTATGCCCACCCGCTCTAGGCCGACAGGCGCTTGCGGCCCTTGGCGCGGCGGCGATTGATCACGCGGACGCCACCTGTGGTCAGCATGCGCTTGCGGAAGCCGTGGCGACGCTTGCGGACGAGCCGGCTCGGTTGATAAGTGCGCTTCACGATACAGCTCCAGTGCCCGGCGCGAATGAAGGAACCTGCCAACCTCGCGGTCGCTCGGCAGGAGCCCATGCTCTAAGGATTGGCGGGCTTATACGGGGTGGAAACGGCCAAGTCAACGCGCGCCATTCGCGGTTAATCCACGGCCGCGGAAGCGCCGGCTGGTGCACCCGGGGGCGGGAAATGGCAAACCCATATGGGTCCGGCTCGACGGATCGCTGGATGTCGTGACCGGGCCGCATGTGCCGACGGAAGGAATATTGGGGAATGGAGCATGGCAATGTCGGCATCTAAGTCGCGTGAGACGCCGGCGGTTGCCGCCACGGACGGCGATAGCGAGAAGATATCTGCCGACATTTGCGTCATCGGCGCCGGGCCCGGCGGGCTTGCCGTGGCGACGGCGGCGGCGGCTTTCGGGCGCAGCGTGGTGCTCATCGAGCGCCACAAGGTGGGCGGCGAGGCACTCAATTTCGGCTGCGTTCCCTCGCGGGCCATGGCGGCCGTGGCCAACCGCGCCCACGACATGCGCTCGGCCGGCATCTTCGGCCTGATCGGCAGAGACCCGGAGGCCGACCCGCGCTCGGTGCACGCGCATGTCCACAGCGTGATCGCGGCGCTGGAGCCGAACTATTCCGCCGAAAGGTTCGCCGGGCTCGGGATACGCGTCATCCGCGCCGCCGGCCGCTTCATCGACAAGAAGACGGTCATCGCCGGCGAGCATCGCATCAAGGCGCGCCGCTTCGTCATCGCCACCGGATCGGCGCCGCTGGTGCCGCCCATCCCCGGGCTCGACAACGTTCCCTACTTCACCAGCGAGACGATCTTCGACAACCAAGAGCGGTTGCACAGCCTCATCATCATCGGCGGCGGCCCGTATGCGCTAGAGCTTGCCCAGGCGCACAGCCGGCTCGGCTCGCGCGTCATGTTGCTGGCGCCCGGCGAGGCCCTGGCGGGCGAGGATCCGGAGCTGGCGCGCGTCGTTCTCGAAGCCCTTTCCGCCGAAGGCATCGGCGTGCATGAAGGCGCGAAGGTCGACAGCGTCGAGGGCGGTCTCGGACGCGTGCGCGTCAACGTCAGCGTCGCCGGCGAGCGGCATGTGGTCGAGGGCAGCCATCTGCTGCTTGTCGCCGGACGCAAGCCGTCGACCAGCGATCTCGGTCTCGAGGCGGCGGGCATCCGTCACGATCCGCGAGGGATCAAAGTCAGCCGCGGCCTCAAGACTACCAACCGGCGCGTCTTCGCCATCGGCGAGGTGGCGGGCGCCGCTCCCTATGCGCAGGTCGCCGACTACCACGCCGGCATCGTCATCCGCCGGGCCCTCTTTCACGTGCCGGCGCGCGTCGATGCGCGGGTCATCCCGCGCGCCACCTTCACCGATCCCGAGTTGGCCTACGTCGGCCTGTCGGAAGCCGAGGCGAAGGAGCGGGTCGGCAAAATCAACGTGCTGCGCTGGCCCTACCGCGAGAACGACCGCGCCCAGGCGGAGCGGCTCACCACCGGCCACGTCAAGGTGATCACGGCGCGAGATGGCAGGATCCTCGGGGCCGGCATGGTCGGCGCCCAGGCGGGCGAGCTCATCCAGATGTGGTCGCTGGCCATCTCGCAGAACCTCAACATGAAGGCCATGACGGGCTGGATTTCGCCCTATCCGACCCTCTCGGAGGTCAACAAACGCGTCGCATCCAGCTATTATGCAACCGCGCCCTCGAGTCCTCGCTTGCGTAAGGTGATAAACTTTCTAGCTAAGTTCGGATAAGCGAGAGGAAGCGCGTGCTCCGCGACACCAAAAACGAGGCGCGCCAGTTGACGTTGGCCGAGCGTTGGTCGCGGCT
Organism: uncultured Hyphomicrobium sp.; assembly: GCA_964581475.1. Lineage (GTDB taxonomy): Bacteria > Pseudomonadota > Alphaproteobacteria > Rhizobiales > Hyphomicrobiaceae > Hyphomicrobium_A. Next base: position 45,308 of record CAZOOS010000004.1, on the reverse strand, counting down.
GCGCGTTCCCCATTGGGCGGAGCGGTACCGCAGCAACTGGCGCGACCTGGGGCTACCGGCCAAGTTGCTGATGCTGACCGCCGTCTTCGTGCTGCTGGCCGAGGTGCTGATCTTCCTGCCGTCGATCTCCACCTTCCGCGTCGATTGGTTGAACGAGCGCCTGACCGCCGCCCAGCTCGCCACCCTCGCCGCCGAGGGTTTCCCCGGCGGTGACGTCCCCTCCGGGTTGCGCGCCGAGATGCTGCGCACCGCGCAGGTGAAGGCCATTGCCTCCCGGCGCCAGGGCGTGCGCCGGCTGGTGCTGCCGGTCGACCCGCGAATGACCATCGATGCGCACTACGACCTGCGCCAGCAGCCGCAAGGCGTGTGGGACAGCATCGGGCTGCGGCTGGAGCAGATCGGCGACGCCATCGCCGTGTTCTTCGCGCCCGACGGCCGCACCATCCGCGTGCTCGGCAGCATCGGCGACGATCCCGACGATCTCGTCGAGATCGTCATGCCGGAAGCGCCGCTGAAGGCGGCGTTGCGGTCCTACGCGCTGAACATTCTCGGGGTATCCATCGTCATCTCGCTGGCCACCGCGGCGCTCGTCTATTTTGCCCTCAGCCGATTGCTGGTGCGTCCGATGATGCGCATAACGCGCGCCATGGTGCAGTTCCGTCAGGACCCCGAGGATCCCGAGCGTATCATCGTCCCCTCCAGCCGCCACGACGAGATCGGCGTCGCCGAGCGTGAGCTGAGCGAGATGCAACGGCAGCTCTCCGGTGCGCTGCTGCAGAAAACGCGGCTGGCGCAGCTCGGCCTGGCGGTGAGCAAGATCAACCACGACCTGCGCGGCATGCTCGCCAACGCCCAGCTCCTGTCGGATCGCCTGACGGCCATCCCCGATCCGACCGTGCAGCGCTTTGCCCCCAAGCTCATCGCCTCGCTCGACCGCGCCATCAACTTCTGCAACGACACGCTGCGCTTCGGCCGTGCCGAGGAGGCGGCGCCGCGGCGCGAGCTGCTGCGCTTGAAGCCGGTGGTCGAGGAGGTCGGCGAAGCGCTGGGCCTGCCGCGCGAGGGAAGTCTCGACTGGCTGCTCGACATCGACGACACGCTGCGCATCGATGCCGACCGCGACCACCTGTTCCGCATCTTGAGCAACCTCGTACGCAACGCCATCGAGGCCATCGAGGGCGCCCCCGCCGCCCTGCACGGCGAAATTCGCGTCAAGGCGTGGCGTGAGGGGCGGCGCGTGCTGGTCGAGGTGCACGACAACGGTCCCGGCGTGCCGCAGAAGGCGCGCGACCACCTGTTCGAGGCCTTCACCGGCTCGCAACGCAAGGGGGGCACCGGTCTCGGCCTCGCCATCGCCGCCGAGATCGTCGCCGTGCACGGCGGGCATGTGCGGCTACTCGACACGCCCAAGGGCGCGGCATTCCAGTTCGATATCCCCGACCGCGGGGTGCACCACGGCCACGATGCGCCGGCGGACGCGGACACGGCGGCCCCGCAGGACGACCGTGCGTAGGCCCGGCAAAGGTCTTGCGCGGCCGCGCACGAGCCATTAGTAGTGGCCACCTTCGGCGGGGCGTTCAGCTCGCCGGTTGCTTAGGTCTCTGCGTGACCGCAAAACGCAGACAAGCGCCCGTAGCTCAGCTGGATAGAGCATCAGACTACGAATCTGAGGGTCGGACGTTCGAATCGTTCCGGGCGCGCCAATTATTCCGATGACCAGGACCTGCGGATTAGCGCTAGGCGTTTTGCTGACCTGCGCGTCGTCGGCCTGCGCTTTTGCTGCAGAGGGCTTCCACACCGACAAGATGCCGGCCGCCGTGCGCGCCATCTGGCCGTCGGTCTTTGCCTTCGTGTGTGAAGGCAACGGCAGCGTCTACACCGCCAGTGCGTTTCTGGTGGGGAGGGCCGACCGCGGCAAGACGTCGACGTACTACTTCATGACGGCCGGGCACGCGGTCGAGGACTGCCGGGCACCACGGCGCTATCTCGCCGAGGACGTTGGCCGGGCCCGCTTCGAGAGCGACGGCATCACTCTGGCGGTGGCGCCGCAGCGGCTCCAAGGCGTGAGCACGGTCTATGTCGACGACGCCTACGATCTGGCCGTCGTCAAGGTCGAGGCGAGCGCCACGCTGCGCATCGGCAATCCGGTGAAGGCCGGCGATCAGTGCGACCGGGCTCTGCGACGGGAGATCTACGCGGTCGGCTTTCCCGGCGTCGGCAAGCGCCGGTCCCTGCGCCTCAATGGCGAGGCCAAGCGCTGGAGCAGGGGGAGCTTCGTCGGCTACGGCAAGGCCGAGTTCCGCGGTACCCAGTCGATCTATATCGCGTCGAGCGTCGATTCGCTTCCCGGCAGCTCGGGCGGCCCCGTGGTCGACGCGAACGGCGAGCTGATCGGCGTCGTGGCGAAGGGCGCCGCGAGCGAGGAGAACGGCTTTCGCTACGACGTCGATGCGCAGAAACGCGACGACTGGCAGACGTTCCTGGTGCCGTGCCGCGCCGTGGCGGCGATCATCCAACGCAGTAGCATCGGCAGGTGAGCGGCCGGCTCAAGCGACCGGCGCCACATCGACGCCGACGTGCACCGAGTGTTCGCTGCCGCCGAGCAGGATGCCGCTGATCGGGCTGACGTCCTCGTAGTCGCGGCCATAGGCGATGGTGATGTGCCCATCGCGCGGGATGAGGCCGTTGGTGGGATCGAAATCCACCCAGCCGAACGCCGGCGCCCACACCGAGATCCAGGCATGCGAGGCGTCCGCGCCGGCGAGGCGCGCCACGCCGGGCGGCGGGCTCGTCAGAATGTAGCCGCTCACATAGCGTGCCGAGAGGCGCAGGGCGCGCAAACAAGTGAGCGCCAAGTGAGAGAAATCCTGACACACGCCGCGCCGCTGGTGCAGCACCTGCGTCACGGGTGTCGAGATGTCGGTGGCGGTCGAATCGAAGGTGAAATCGTTGTAGATCCGCTCGACGAGGTCCCAGGCGCCCTGCAGCACCGGGCGTCCGCTCGGAAAAAACTCGCGCGCGAAGGCGGCGATCTCGGCGGTCGATCGCGTGTGCTTGGAGGCGCAGGCGTAGCGCGCCACCTCCAGATCGATGCCCGGCTTGGGGTCGACGATGGACGCGGCAACCGCTTCCCACGGCATGCTGGCGGCAAGGTCGATGGCGCGCGGCGCGGTCACGCCGATGGTGCTGCGCGCGTGCACGATGAGCTCCTTGTGCTCCAGTTCGATGTCGAACAGCACCTCGCGATTGCCGTAGTAGTCCTCGCGCTCCGTGCGGATTGTCGGCGCCGGCTCGATGAGCAGCGTGTGGCCTTTGACGCGCTGGCGCTCGACCGCGCGTGGCGACATGTGCACGACGTGTTGGCTCTGCGCCACGGGCGTCGAGTAACGGTAGATCGTGCGATGGCTCACATTGTAGATCATGGCTTTGGCTCGCGACGGGTGTGGACGCGATGCGGCTGCTCCTCGAGCAGGTTGAAGTAGTGACGCTCGATGGCGTTGGTGAGTTGCGGCAACAGGCGGAGCTGGCTGCGAACGGCCGCCTGCAGCTCCGCGCGCGACGCATCCTTGGCGAAGCCCTCGACATCGGCGAGGCGAATGGATGTCAGCATCGACAGAATCAGGCGGCGCTCGTCGGTAAGGCTGGCGCCCTGCTTCGACTGCGGCAGGCCAGCGAGGTGCTGCGAGATGCTGGATAGCTGATAGGCGAGGCTGCGCGGATTGGTTTCGTCGAGCAGCAGCAGGTCGAGCACCAGGGCGAGCATGGGATCGAGGCGATAGCGCGAGCGGTAGGTAATGAAGCTGTCGGCAACCTCGAGCAGGAAGAACAGGCGTCCGGCTTCCTCCTCGCGCTGCAGCGGATGACCGAACAGCCATAGGATGGCTTCGCTCATGTTGCCGGCGCGCTCGACGCGACGTCCCATGTCGAGGAATGACCAGCCTTTGTTGCGGGTCATGTTCTCGTGCATCAGGCCATTGAAGGCGGACAGCCAACCTAGCCCGTCCTCCAAGAGGTCGAGCAGCGCTTCCGGCGGCGCGGTTAGCAGCGCCCGGCGCCAGTCGGCACCGGGGCGGAAATGGCTGAGCACGCGCCAGGCTTCGAGCGAGAGACGGTCGCGCGTCAGGTTGGCGACGCGATAGAGCTTGTCGAGCGTGCCGTCCAAGGTGCGGCGTCCGTCCTTGGCAGTGATGAGCAGGTGCACCATGCGCTCGACGGCGGCAGCATCGTCGCCGTCGCTCGGCGTCACCGCCTGCGCCTCGTCGCGCATCGCCAAGGCTTCGAGGCAGGCGCGGGCAGCACCCTGAACGTGCGAAGGCGCGTTGTCGCCGCGCAGCGGCTGCAGGGCGCTGCGCAGCACGCGCATGATCCAGTCGCTGCGCTCTGCGTAACGGCCGAGCCAGAATAGATCGTCGGCGACGCGGCTTTGGATAACGCGCTGCGAGCGCTGTACGCGTGCGGTATCGATCGTCGGCTGCCACAGGCTGCGGTGTGGAGGCACTTCGCCGTCGGCGATGATCCAAACGTCGCGCGTGCGTGCTTCCGGCGCGCTGAGGGCGACGGCGAGGTTGGGCACGATGGCCATGGCGAGGCCGCCGGGCATCACCGTAAAGCCCTCAGCGGTGGCGGAGACGAACAGGCGGACGGCGAAGGGTTGCGGCACAAGTCCTTGCGGGGTTAACGCGGGAGTCGTGCCGAAACCGATGCGCTCCTCGGCGACGAGCATTTCCCCGTGCAGGCCGATTTCTTCCTTCAGGGCGCGCCGTTGCGCTTCGGTGAGGCTCGAGCCGAGTTGGCCGTATTGCGCCCCGCCCGGCCGTCCCGTGCCTTCCTGGGCCGGGCGGATGACCATGCGGTCGAGGTGGGCGATGACGTGCTCGCGGTTGGCGGCGTCACCAAGCCACCAGCGCGGCGCGTCGGCGACGAGCAGCTCCTCGCCGAAGAGGTGTCGGCAGACCTCCGGCAGGTAGGCGCCGAGGCCGCGGTTCTGTGCCACCGCCGAGCCGAGTGCATTGCGCACCAGCGACGGTGCCTTGCGGCACGCCTGCACCAGACCGGGCGGCCCGCCATAGCGCGCGCTGTCGAGCTCGAGCGGGTCGGACTGGCGGCCATCGACGCAGCGGACGACGAGATCGATGCGCTTCAGTCCCTCGAGGGTCTTCAGAAACACGCGATCGCCGGCGGTGCGCAGGTCTCCACCCTCGACCAGCAGATAGCCGAGGTAACGCGCCAGATAGGCGTGGCTGAAATAGTCGTCGTGGTGCGGCCCCGGCGTCAGCAGCGCGATGCGCGGATCGCGGCGGCCGGTGAGCGCGGTGAGGTCGGTCTGCACCTGCTGGAAGAAAGGCGCCAGACGCGTCCCGTTGCACGCCTCGAAGAAGTCGCCGGCGATGTGCGTGTGCACCACGCGGTTGGCGAGCGCATAGCCGACACCGGCCGGCGTCTCGGTATGGTTGTCGATGACGCGCCAGCTTCCGTCGGCTTCGCGCGCCAGGTCGATGGCGTAGAAGTGCAGGTGGCCGGGCTTGGGTACGATGCCGTGGCACGGGCTGAGGAAGGCGGCGTCGGAGAAAACGAGGGCCGGCGGGATGAGGCCGTCGCGCAGCAGCTTCTGCTCGCCGTAGGCGTCGGCGAGGATGGCGTTCAACAGGCGGGCGCGCTGGATGAGCGCCGCCTCTAGCGTGCGCCACTCGCTGCTCGAGAAGATGAGCGGGACGAAATCTACTTCCCAACGCTTTCCGGGAGAGGTCGGGTCGGCGAAGATGTCGTGCGCGATGCCCATCTCGCGCACGCGCCTATTGATATTCTCGGCGCGTTGCGCCTGCTCGGCGGCAGGCAACTCGGCAAAGGCAGCGAGAAACGGCCGCCAGTGCAGGCGAACGACGCCGTCGGCGTCCATCAATTCGTCGTAGCCGCCGTTGCGCAGGCGCGCATAGCCTTCGAGCAGGCTCCGATTGGGTTCAAGAGGCAGCCGCGCTTCGAGGTTCATGGTTGAAGGGTCATGCGGCGGTGGCCCGCAAATTGCGCCTTGTCAGCCGGCTTGGCGGTTCGATGTCAGCGCGAGGATAGTGCTTCGCGCTGCGTCGCACCAGCGGAGGCAAGCCCCGGAAGCGATGAATAAATCCGTCTGTGACCGTGGCGCCCGGGGCGAGCTAGAGCCGCAGGTCGAGCGTCAGCGGGTATTCGGGGTTGACCGCCGCCGGGGTCGTCGTCTCGCGGCCCGGCGTGTGGCCGAGTTTTTCGAAGCGGGCCAGACGCCGCCCTTCCGCCTCGTAGGCGTTGACCGGGGCGAGGTCGATATTGCGTCCGCCAGGATGCGCGGCGTGATAGCGGCAGCCGCCGACCGAGCGGCCGGTCCACGTGTCCATGATGTCGAAAACGAGCGGCACGTGCGGAGCAATCGTCGGGTGCAGGGCCGAGGCCGGCTGCCATGACCGATAGCGGACGCCGGCAACCTTCTCGCCGAAGGTGCCGGTATTGGTCAGCGGCAATCCGCGACGGTTGCAGGTGACGGCGAAGCGGCCGTTGGCGCTGTCGCGCACGAGCACCTGCACTCGGTCGAGCGAGTTGTCGACGTAGCGCGCGGTGCCGCCCGAGGTGCCTTCCTCGCCGAGCACGTGCCAGGGCTCCAGCGCCTGGCGCAGCTCCACGCCGACGCCGGAGGCCTGCACCTCGCCGATCAGCGGGAAGCGGAACTCGAAGTGCGGCGCGAACCAATCGAGCTCGATGGGGAGCCCCGCGGCGTTGAGGTCGCCGATCACCTCCGAGAAGTCCGCCCACAGGAAATGCGGCAGCATGAAGCGGTCGTGCAGGGCCGTGCCCCAGCGGACCAGCTTGCCGCGGTAGGGACGGTCCCAGAACATGGCGATGAAGGCGCGCATCAGCAGCTGCTGCACGACGCTCATGCGCGCGTGCGGGGGCATCTCGAAAGAGCGGAACTCGATGAGGCCGAGCCGCCCGGTCTGGCTGTCGGGCGAATACAGCTTGTCGATGCAGATCTCGGCGCGGTGCGTGTTGCCGGTCACGTCGACGAGCAGATGGCGGAAGAGGCGGTCCACCAGCCACGGCGGCACGCTGCCCTGCGCCGGGTCGGGGATCTGCTTGAGCGCAATCTCCATCTCGAACAGCGCTTCGTGGCGCGCCTCGTCGAGGCGGGGCGCCTGGCTCGTCGGGCCGATGAACAGCCCGGAGAACAGGTACGACAGCGAGGGATGGTTCTGCCAATAGGCAATGATCGAGGCGAGCAGGTCGGGGCGGCGCAGGAACGGGCTGTCGGCCGGCGTCATGCCGCCCATGACGATGTGATTGCCGCCGCCGGTTCCGGTGTGGCGGCCGTCGGGCAGATACTTGTCGGCGCCCAGGCGCGACTTCTCCGCTTCCTCGTAGACGGCCGTGGTGATGGCGACGACTTCCTTCCAGTTCGTCGCCGGGTGGATATTCACCTCGATGACGCCGGGGTCGGGCGTCACCTTGATGACGTTGATGCGCGGGTCGTGGGGCGGCGAATAGCCTTCGATGTGCACCGGCAGCGCGGTCGCGGCCGCCGCTTCCTCGACGGCGGCGACAAGCGCGGTGAAATCCAGCGCGTCCTCTACCGGCGGCAGGAACACGCAGAGGTGCCCGTCACGCGGCTCGATGGCGAGAGCGGTACGCACCGAGCCGTAGATCTCGCTCCCCCCTAGCGGCGGCGGCACCGGCGCGGGGCGCAGCGTGACCGCTTTGCGCTGCTGGATGAGCACCGATCGCTCCGGCAGCGGCGGCGCCTCGCCGAGCGGATCGCGCGGCAGGACGTGGGGATAGTCGACGGCCGGAAGCTCGGGAAGCGAACCGATGGGAAGGCGGAACCCGGCGGGGGCATCGCCCGGTATGAGATAGAGCCGCCCGCGCCGCGTTCCCCATCGCTCGGTGACCCAGCGGCGGCCGAGGTCGGGCGACTGCCACACCTGCACCGGCAACACGTAGCTGGCGGGTTTGTCGAGGCCCTGCTCGAAAACGCGCACGATGCGCGCGCGCTCGGCGGGATCCTGCAGCTTGTTGGCCTCGGGCTCGACGTTGAGGGGCAGCTTCTGCTCGACGAGCGCGTAGTAGCCCGGGTCCTCGTAGGCGGGAATGCCGCTGTTGGCCGGCAGGCCGAGCTGCGTGCAGAGCGCACCCATCAGCCTCTCGGCGTCGGCGATGCCGGCCTTCGCCGGCTCGCGCTCGCGATCGATGAGGTCCGGATTGCTCCACAGCGGTTGCTCGTCGCGGCGCCAGTAGAGCGCGAACGCCCAACGCGGCAGCGGCTCGCCGGGATACCACTTGCCCTGGCCGAAGTGCAGCAGGCCGCCCGGTGCGAAGCGTTGCTGCAGTCGGCGCACCAAATCTTCGGCGTAGGCGCGCTTGGTGGGACCGACGGCGCCGGTCTTCCACTCGTCGCTGTCCATGTCGTCGATGGACACGAACGTCGGCTCGCCGCCCATGCTGAGGCGCACGTCGGCGCTGTCGAGGCGCGTGTCGACGGCATCGCCGGCGGCGATGATGCGTTTCCAGGTGTCCTCGGTGTAGGGCAGCGTGACGCGCGGGCTCTCGAGGATGCGCTCGACCTTCATGTCGAAGGAGAAGGTCACTTCGGCCGGCTCGTGCGCGCCGCTGATCGGTGCGGCGCTCGATGGTTGCGGCGTTGCCGCGAGGGGGATGTGTCCTTCGCCGGCAAGCAGGCCGGACGTGGGGTCGAGCCCGATCCAGCCGGCGCCGGGCACGTACACTTCCGCCCAGGCGTGCAAGTCGGTGAAGTCGACCGCGGCCCCGGCTGCGCCGCCGTCGATCGGCTTCACGTCGGGGCGCAACTGAATGAGATAGCCGGAAACGAAACGCGCGGCGAAGCCGATGTGGCGCAGGAGCTGAACCAGCAGCCAGCCGGAATCGCGGCACGAGCCGGAGGCCTTGGTCAGCGTCTCCTCGGGTGTCTGAATGCCCGGTTCGAGACGGACGCAATACTCGACCTCGTCGCGGAGGCGCCGGTTGAGATCGGTGAGGAAGTCGATTGTGCCTTGCTTCGTGCGCGGGATAGAGGCGAGAAACTTTTTGACCAGCGGCGTCGCGGGCAACGGTTCGAGGTATGGGCCCAGCTCTGCCTTGAGCTCCGGCTCGTAGAGGAACGGCCACTCCTTGGCACTGTCCTCGAAGTAGAAGTCGAACGGATTGATCACCGCCATGTCGGCGACGAGATCGACCGTGACGACGAAGCGGTCGGTCTTTTCGGGCAGCACCACGCGGGCGCAGTAGTTGGCGAAGGGATCCTGCTGCCAATTGATGAAGTGCAGCTTCGGCTCGAGGTTGAGCGAGTAGCTGAGGATCGGGGTGCGGCAGTGCGGGGCCGGCCTCAGCCGGATCACCTGCGGTGCCATTCCGATCACGCGGTCGTAGTAGTAGGCCGTCCGGTGCGTGAGAGCGACGTGGAGTGTCATCAGAACCCGTTCAGCAAGAGCACCCTTGTGCAGCGCAGCGTGACCATAGAACATCTTTCGCCGCGCACGAAGTTCAGGCATTGCCTCGCAAGTGGGCGTGCTGCAACAAGTTTGGGCATTAAATAAGAACGGAATCAGGGACCCCCAAGGGTCCAGCAGCGCTGCAGGAGCCGGAGGAGCGAGGGGTTCGGTGAAGAGGTTCAAATGTGGGGCGTGCGGCAACACCATCTATTTCGAGAACATGCAGTGCCTGCAGTGCGGGCACGCGCTGGGCTTCCGCTCCGACAAGCTCGAGATGCGCGCGCTCGTCTCCGCGGGAGGCGGGCTCTACCGCGAATACAAGCATGGGTCGGGCACGCGGCTTCGCTATTGCGCCAACGAGACGCACGGGGTCTGCAACTGGCTGGTGCGCGATGATTCGGCCTCGCAATACTGCGCCGCCTGCGACCTCAATCGCACCATCCCCAACCTCGCCGATCCTGCCAACGTGCTCGCCTGGGGCGAGTTCGAGCGCGCCAAGAAGCGGCTCGTCTATTCGCTGCGGCGTCTCGGTCTGCCGCTCGACGGTGCGGCGATGGGCAAGGCGCCGCTGACCTTCGATTTTCTCAACGATGCGGTCACTGGACACCTCGATGGCGTCATCACGATCGCCGTTGGCGAGGCCGACTCGGTGGAACGCGAGCGCCAGCGCAAGGCGATGGCCGAGACATACCGTTCGCTCCTCGGTCATCTGCGGCACGAGAGCGGCCATTACTATTGGATGTTGCTGATCGATGGAACGCGGAACCTCGATCGCTACCGCCAGCTATTCGGCGACGAGCGGGAGAACTATGTCGCGGCGCTCGACCGTCACCACTCGCAGGGACCGCCGGCAGATTGGTCGCTGCGGTATGTGTCAGCCTATGCCAGCTCGCACCCGTGGGAAGATTGGGCAGAAACCTGGGCCCACTATCTGCATATGATGGACGCTCTCGATACCGCTGCAGTCCACCGGATCGAGCCGCGCCCCGGACGTTTCGGCGGAACCGGGGCGTGGCCCTTGCGCCCGTTCGACGTCTACGGCACCGAAAGCTTCGACGCGCTGACCAAGCGCTGGGTCCCGCTGACGATCGCACTCAACGACATCAACCGCAGCATGGGACACGCCGACTTCTATCCGTTCGTTATTCCTGAGATGGCGGTCACCAAGCTCGCCTTCGTGCATCGCGTGATCCGTCAGGCAACGCTGGGCGCCCCGAGCAGATGGGCGTGATCCGCTAGTGGCCGCCGCCGCCGCCACCACCCCCGCCGCCAAATCCGATGCCGATCCCGATGCTGAAACCTGGCTGGCTATACTTCGGATGCGCCTTGCGGCGCTTTGCATAGACATACTTCTTGCGCGGCTTTTTCTTCGCCCGCGGCTCCGGGTTTTCGGCCTTCTGAACCCTATGCTTCGGTTCCTCGGCCTTGCGGACCTTCGGCTCGGGGCAGCGGCCGAGCTCGATGTCTGCGCGCGTGAAGATCGGCGTTGCGTCGATGCTCGGCGGATTGACCACGAACGGAAATGCTGCCTCGAAGTTCACCTCGCGGGTTTGCGGCAGCGCATTCCATGTGCCGGGATCCTGCAGGTCGCCGTCGGCGCCGATGCGTAACAAGCGGCACGGATCATCGAGCGTTTGACACTGATCGCGCGTGTTGCAGACGCGGATCGATCCTTCGTGCAGTAGCAGCCAAACCGGGCCGGCCTCGTCGACGTAGATGTCAAAGATGGTGCCGCGTACGGTTATCGCGGCAACCGGGGTGCGGATCGAGTAGAAAGGTTTGGCTGCAACGCCGGTGATGAAGCGAAAGCCGCCCTTGATGAGGTTGAGGACGATGGCGCCGCTCGTCTTGTTGGGATCGTAGATGAATCGGTCGAGAGTCATGCGCGCGCCGGGGCCGATGGCGAGCTTCGTCTGATCGCGCAGCATCAACTCCGCGATGGAGTCGGCGCCCGCTGCGATGACCTCCTCCTGGACAACGTCATCGCCGGTGGAAAGCTTGCGTAGGTCCTGGCGGAATTCGCCCGTCACCTGATTGACGACAGCCACGGTCGAGCCGATGGCATCGCCGGGATCGGCGAGCGCAGCCGTGGGCAGCGCACCGAGACAAAGGCAGAGGGTGAGGCGAGCTAAATTCATGGCCGAAAAATCAAACGCATCAACGGCATCCCGGAAATCGTACGCTTAAAAAACCAACGTTAGGATACTATAATCCAACCAGTTGCTTCTGAAATCCAATCAGTTGTTTCTGAACGCTGGCCAGCTTTTAACCCTTATCATTTTATCCTGACCCTTTGCGCCATGGTTTGCGAGTGACCAATTGACAATGACCGCGATGAAACAGACCTCGACGCTCACTGCACTGGCGGCAGTCTCGCTCGTCCTCGCCGCGGGCTGGCCCAGCGATGCCGCAGCACGCGGCTCGCTGCTCAGCGATGATAAGGAGTGCGCCGACACTGCCAATGCGGAGGCGGCGATTGCCGCCTGCACGCGGCTGTATGAAAATCGCGGGCTCGGCAGCAACAACCGCGCCATCGCGCTCGGCAATCGCGGCGCGGCCTATAAAGTGATGGGTCGCTACGACGATGCCATCGCCGACTTCACGCGCGCCATCGAGCTCGACCCGGGTAACTCGCAGTACTATTGCCAGCGCGGCGATGCGCGTCTGCGCACCAATGCAAACAGCGAGGCGGTCGACGACTACACGGTCGCGATACGGCAGTCGCCCCGCCTGCTGTGGGGCTATCACGGCCGCGGGCAGGCCTACCTCGCCCTCGGCAACGGTGAAGCGGCCCTTGCCGATCTCAACCAGGCGGTGCGCATCAAGCCGGAAGCCTTTAGCTTGCGGGTGCTGCGCGGACGCGCCAACAACCTCGTCAAGAATTATGAGGCGGCAATCGTCGACTTGAATGACGCGTTGAGCAATCCGAAGTCGAGCGCGCTGCTGCCGAAGGAACGCGCCGCCGTGCTGACGCAGCGCGCCTATGCGCGAGCGAAACTCGACCGCGCCGGCGAGGCGCAAGCCGACATTGATGAGGCCCTGCGCTTGGCGCCGAAGGCCGCCTTCACGGTCGCCGTCGCCGGTCTCGTTCACGAGAAGCAGGGACGCACGACAGAGGCGCGCGATGCCTACGCGAAAGCACTCGCCATCGAACCGAACATCGCACTCGCCAAGCTGGGACAGGAGCGGATCGGTTCCGGATCGGCATCCTCGGCGGCATCGAACGCGCCGGACGAACCTGAGGAGCCCTCCGAGCCCGTCGCACGGGCTAAGACCGCACCGTCGCCGGGAGACGATATGTGCGCCAAGTACATCCCGGAGGTCGGCCGCACGGTGAAGGTCAGGTGCGCGGATTGAGCTGCCGAGCGCTCAGAACTGGATGACCGCGCCGGCGAGCAATAGGTCGAGGCTGTCGATTGGCGCGTCGGCAATCGAGCCATTGGCGACACCGCCCTGCAGTTGCCGCAGCTGCAGACTTCCCTGCACGTGCTTGTAGGTCAGATAGAGGATCATCCCGGCGTTATCGATCCCTTGGGCAAGGCCACCGCCCCAGATGGCGACATCGGAGTGCCACACGGCCCAATCGCCCAGGCCCGTGGGGTTGAGCGGATCGCCGGCCGGGACCAGCAGCGGCGTCGAGGCGCCGCCACGGTAGCGATAGTAGCTGCCGTAGATCGTCGTCTTGCCCAGTGGAACAAAGTCGCGCTCGATGCCGGCTTGCCCCGAATAGAATGTCTGGCGGTCGTCGGCGCCGGTGCCCCCGTAGCGTATCGTCTCCTCGACGATACCGTCGCCTGTGATGTTGGCGCCGAAGTTGGCGAACAGCCCGGTTTCGAGATGCTTGGCGCTCACCGACCCGCGCAGTTGGCTACAGGCGGTCTCTTCCCCGGTGAACTGCAGGAAGGCGACCGGGCAGACGCTGCGCGTGCGCGAGCCGGGCGTCAGTTGCAGATAGCCGATGCCGGCCCCGACGTCGAAACCAAGGATCTCTTTGCGGTAGCGGAGCGCCACGTCCCAGAAATCGGTGACCACCCAGTCGGCGGCGGCGGTGAAGCCGTTCCACGTCGGCGACACGTATTTCAACAAGGAGAATCCGCGCTGGCTTTCTCCCGGCTGGTCACCGCCGGCGCCGATGATGCGCCGCCAGTTGAGGAAGCTGCCGGTCAGGCGACCGTTGGTGGCGGACCGCAGGAACATGCCCAGGCCGGCGTTCTCCGGCGCTGCGTACTGATCGAACATGCCGGTTTGCGTGACGTTCGAGTTGGCAATCCTGTCGGTGGCGGCGAAGGTGGTGCCGAGGAAGACGGACCCGTAATGCTTGTTGCGGAGGAACCAGACGGAGCTGCGCAGGTCGAACCCCGTTGCGAAGCGGCCGGTGAAGCCGCGGTCGGCAAACTGGTTGACCAGCTTCGAGTTGGCCGTTCGGAGGCCGATGTCGATCGCGTAGCCTGCCTCCCACAGCGCATCGATCGCTGCCTTGCCGACGAAGCTGAAGCGCGAGCGCTGGTTGTCGTTGGTGACGACGTATGCGTTGCGCTCGCCGCCGTCATCCCAGGCCATCACGCCGCTATTGACGAGGCCGGTGAGCTGCAGGGAGAGACTGCGATTGCCTTTGCGGGCAACCATCGCCTCGAGTTCGGCGATGCGCTGATCGAGGTCGGCGCAGCACGGTGCGCCGTAGTCGGCGTTTCCATCCGCTACGGCAGTGGCGCATGCTCCGGCGAAGATGACAATCGCCAGTGCAGGGCCTGCAACCGGCTTGCTTCGCCGCCATTTCGGCACGCCGCGGGGCCTTCCATGTCGCGTGGTCCGATGCGTGAGCTTGAGGCCATACCTGATTCGACGTCGATAGCGTCGGGTGCCCGCGCAAGGACCTGGGCACGCGGCATCTGCAACCCGGAAAACCCTTCCGTTTCCGGCACAGCTCTGCACGACAGCGCATTTTACATTTTCTTGAGCGGTGCGCGTTAGATTGGCCGCGCATCATCAGCTCCGAGAGTATCGAACGTGGCGATCAGGAACTCCGTGCTCCGGTCCATCGCCGACCATCCTTGGACGAGTTTGCAGGATGGTTTCCTGGGACTCAGCGCCATGGCCGTTGCCGGGCTGCTGGCCATCGAGTACGACCTGTTTCGTTACGCCAGCGAGATGAGCACGTCGGAGCGGCGCGTAACGCTGGCCGAGGCCATTGCGCTGACGTTGCTGCTCGGATGCTGCATTGCTGCCTTCGTCTACAGACGCATGCGCGAGCAGCGGCTCGAGGTCGACAAGCAGACGGAGATTGCCGCGGAGATGCGCGATCTGCGCGAGCAGGCGATGCGCGACCCGCTGACCAGCCTACCCAACCGCCGCGCGGTGCTGTCGCGGCTGGAAGAGCTGCAGGCGCAGGGCGACGGGCATCAGCACGCCTTCTTCATGCTCGACCTCAACGAGTTCAAACGCGTCAACGATCAGCACGGGCACAGCGCCGGCGACAGCGTGCTGCAGGTGGTCGGCGAACGCTTCAAGCGCGTTGCCCGCCCCAGCGATCTGCTGGCGCGCCTCGGCGGCGACGAGTTCGCGGTGCTTTCCTACGACGTCGACCACGCCGGCGCCGCGGCCCTCGGCAACCGATTCCTCGGCGCGCTGCAGAACCAGGTCTGGGTCGAGGGCAGCGGCCATGACGTCGGTGTCTCCATCGGCGTCGTATTGATCCCCAAGGATGGCGTCACTGCCCAGGAGATCCTCGTCAACGCCGACATCGCCATGTACCGGGCCAAGGCGAAGGGCCGCTCGGCGCTCGTTTTCTTCGACAGCGCCGAGACTTCGCCGCGGCAGTACCCGCGCTTTGCCGGCTAGCCGTTCCAACGTTGCGGACACACTCCTCCGTCAATCGCGCGCGCGCCATTGACTTCGCCGGTGCCGATCCGTATTTTGCAGTTGCAAATCATTCGCAACTAGAAGAGGCGACCGCGGGCCCTTCGCGGGCTTGCGCGGGTAAGTGCGGCTGGGCCGGCATTCTCTTGGAGACCTGAAATTGCGCATTACACGGCGGAAATTTGCGAGGGCGGCGGCGGGCTTGCTTTGCCTCGTGGCGATTCCAGAGCTTGCGCTGGCGGCCAAGCGCGACAAACCTTTTCGCGTCGTCACGACCTTCACCGTCATCCGTGATATCGCCCAGAATGTCGCCGGCGACGCGGCCATCGTCGAATCGATCACCAAGCCGGGGGCGGAGATCCACGACTATCAGCCGACGCCCCTCGATATCGTCAAGGCGCAGTCGGCCGACCTGGTGATTTGGAACGGCCTCAACCTGGAGCGCTGGTTCGAGAAGTTCTTCCAGAACGTGACGGACGTGCCGAGTGTCGTCGCCAGCGACGGCGTCGAGCCGATGGGCATCCGCGAGGGAGCCTACACGGGCAAGCCCAACCCGCACGCATGGATGTCTCCCGCCAACGCGCTGATCTACGTGGAGAACATTCGCAAGGCGTTCGTGCAGCACGATCCGGACAATGCCGAGACGTACAATGCCAACGCAGCGGCATACGCGGCGCGCATCAAGGCCATCGACGCTCCCTTGCGCCAGCGCCTCGCCGCCATTCCCGCGGACCAGCGTTGGCTGGTGACGAGCGAGGGTGCATTCAGCTACCTCGCGCGCGATTACGGCCTGCGCGAGCTCTATCTCTGGCCCATCAACGCCGACCAGCAAGGCACGCCGCAGCAGGTGCGCCACGTCATCGACGAGGTTCGCAAGTATAAGGTGCTTGTAGTCTTCAGCGAGAGCACGGTGTCCGACAAGCCGGCGCGCCAGGTCGCCAAGGAAACGGGCGCCCGCTACGGCGGCGTACTCTACGTCGACTCGCTCAGCGAGAAGGACGGGCCCGTGCCGACCTTCGTCGACCTGCTCGAAGTGACAGTCGGCACCATCGCCAAGGGTTTCGGGGCATGAATCTTGTACCCAAGGACGTAACGACCGGGCTCGCGGCCGCTGGCGTTGTCGCCTCGTTGAAGGTCAGCGACGTCACCGTGACCTACCCGAGCGGCGTGACCGGGCTGAAGGACGCGTCCTTCGAACTTGGTCCCGGCACCATCTGCGGCCTCGTCGGGGTCAACGGCAGCGGCAAGTCGACTCTCTTCAAGGCCATCATGGGGTTCATTCAACCGAGCCGTGGCGAGGTGCGCATCGCCGGGCTCCCGGCGCGCCAAGCGCTGAAGCGCGGCTACGTGGCCTACGTGCCGCAGAGCGAAGACGTCGACTGGAACTTCCCCGTTCTCGTCGAGGACGTGGTGATGATGGGCCGCTACGGCCATATGAATTTCCTGCGCATCCCGTCGCCAACCGACAAGCGCAAGGTCGATGAGGCGCTGGAGCGGGTCGGCATGACCCGCTACCGCCAGCATCAGATCGGCGAACTGTCGGGCGGACAGAAGAAGCGCGTCTTTCTGGCGCGCGCGCTGGCGCAGGAGGGGTGCGTCATCCTCCTCGACGAACCCTTCACCGGTGTCGATGTGCACACGGAGACCGCCATCGTCGAGCTACTGCGCCAACTGCGCGCAAGCGGCCACCTGATGCTGGTCTCCACCCACAACCTCGGCAGCGTGCCGGACTTCTGCGACCACGTCGTTCTGCTCAATCGCGAGGTGCTGGCCGCGGGCCCCACGGCGCGCACGTTCACACAGAAGAACCTCGAGCGCGCTTTCGGTGGCGTCCTTCGCCGCTTCAGGCTGGAGGGCGGAGAACTGCACGATGACGATGACCGGCGCGGCGTGACCGTGCTGACCGACGACGAGCGGCCGGTGGTCTTCTACGGCGACCCCCGGGAGGAGGAGGAGCCATTGCGCCGCAAGGATGGAGAGGACGAGGGCGGAGAGGAGAAGCCGTGAGCGAGCTCCTTACCCCCTTCCTCTACGACTACATGCTGAAGGCCATGTTCGTCAGCGCCCTGGTCGGGGGCGTATGCGCCTTCTTGTCGGCCTATCTGATGCTCAAGGGCTGGTCGCTAATGGGCGACGCGCTCGGGCATTCGGTGGTGCCGGGCGTGGCCGGCGCCTATCTGCTGCATCTCCCGTACGCCGCCGGAGCCTTTCTCGCCGGACTCTTGGCGGCGCTGGGAATGGCACTCGTCAAGCAGCGCACGCGGCTGCGCGAGGACGCCATCATCGGGCTGGTATTCACTTCGTTCTTCGCGGCGGGGCTGCTGATGGCTTCCATCTATCCCACGGCGGTGAACATCCAGACGATCGTGCTCGGCAACATCCTGGCAATATCGGACGAGGACGCGGTCCAGGTCGTGATCATCTCCGCCATCTCGCTCGCCATACTGCTCATGAAGTGGCGCGACCTGATGGTCGTATTCTTCGATGAGCGTCACGCGCGCACGGTTGGGATCAACGCTACCGCCCTCAAGATCCTGTTCTTCACTCTACTTGCCGGTTGCACGGTCGCGGCGCTGCAAACCGTGGGCGCCTGCCTCGTCATCGCCATGGTGGTGACGCCCGGTGCGACAGCCTATTTGCTCACCGATCGCTTCGGCCGCCTGTTGGCCTTGAGCGTTACCATCGGCGCCGTGACCAGCTTTTTGGGGGCATACATCAGCTATTTCGTCGATGGCGCCACCGGCGGTGTGATCGTCACGTTGCAAACGTTGCTGTTCCTCGCTGCCTTCTTCTTAGCGCCGAAGCATGGCGTGCTCGCCACGCGGCGCCGGCCCGCATCCGAAGGCGCGATTCCATGAGCGAGCTGTGGGACTTCTTCGTGGTGCCGCTGAGCTACGGCTTCATGCAGCGCGCGTTGGCGGCGGCCGTTCTCATTGGCGCGGTCTGCGCGGTGCTATCCTGCTACCTGGTGCTCAAGGGCTGGTCGCTGATGGGTGATGCGATCTCGCATGCCGTGCTGCCGGGCATCGTGCTCGCCTTCGTGCTCGGCCTGCCGCTTGCCGTCGGCGCTTTCGTCGCCGGCCTCGCCTGCGCCCTAGCGACGGGCTATTTGACGGAGAACAGCCGCGTGAAGGAGGACACGGTGATGGGCATCGTGTTCTCGGGCATGTTCGGCTTCGGCCTCGTGCTCTTCACCAAGGTGGAGACGGACCAGCACCTGAACCACATCTTGTTCGGCAACATGCTCGGCATCACGGCGCGCGACCTCGTCGAGGTCGCCATCATCGCCGGCGGAACGCTGCTGATCGTTCTTGCGAGGCGTCGCGACCTCTTGCTCTACTGCTTCGATCCGCAGCATGCCCGCGCCATCGGCCTGCCGCTCGCGCTCATCCACTACGGCCTCTTGGTGCTGCTCGCCCTCACCATCGTCGCTTCCCTGAAGGCGGTTGGGATCATCCTCGTCGTCGCCATGCTCGTGGCGCCGGGCGCCATCGCCTACCTGCTGAGCGACCGCTTCGAGCGCATGCTGGTCATTGCCGCCGCCGTCGCCATAGGCTCGAGCGTGATCGGCACGCTCGTCAGCTTTCATATCGACGGCGCGACGGGACCGTGCATTGTGCTGATCCAGACCTTCGTCTTCGTTCTGGCATTCTTGTTCGCGCCACGGCGCGGCGTTTTCGCGTTTCGCCGCGGCAATCACTCCGCCGGGTGATTTAGCGGATTCGCGGCCGATGGCACTGTCTCCGCCGCGTCGCGGTTATGCTCGCGCGCGATGTAGGTGTAGACCGCCGGCGTCACGAACAGCGTGAACAGCGTGCCGACGGTCATGCCGAAGGCAATGACGATGCCGATGGCGAAGCGCGAGGCGGCACCCGCGCCCGTCGAGATGATCAGCGGAACCATGGCGATGACCATGGCCGCGGTGGTCATCAGGATCGGCCGCAGACGTATGGCGGCTGCTTCCTCGATCGCTTCGCGGCGCCCCAACCCTTTCGATTGCTGCAGGTGGTTGGCGTAGTCCACCATTAGGATGCCGTGCTTGGAGATAAGGCCGATCAGCGTCACCAAGCCGATCTGCGTGTAGATGTTCACCGTGCCGAGGCCGAACGTCAGCGGCAGCAGCGCGCCGAAAATCGACGTCGGCAAGGCGATGAGGATTATCAACGGGTCGCGGAAGCTTTCGTACTGCGCCGCCAGCACCAGGTAGATGATGATCAACGCGAAAATGAACGTGACGACGAGCCGGTTGCCCTCCTGCTCATACTGGCGGCTCTCGCCCTGGAAGTCGTAAGTGAAAGTTTCCGGGAAAACTTCCTTCGACTTCGCCTTGAGGAAGTCGATGACCTCGCCCACCGTGGTTCCTGGGAACGGCACGCCCTGCAGCGTCGCCGAGTTGAGCTGCTGGAAGCTGGTCAGCGCATTCGGCTGGACGCTCTCGCGCACGTCGACGACCGTCGACAACGGTACCATGCTGCCCGAGGTTGTTTTAATCTCGTAGCGCTTGATCCAGTCGGGTGCGAGGCGGAAGTCGCGCGGCACCTGCGGGATCACCTGGTAGCTGCGGCCATAGAGGTTGAAGCGGTTGACGTAGTTGCCGCCGAGCAGCGTTGCTAGCGAGGCGCCGACGTCCTGCATCGTTATGCCGAGGCTGTTGGCCTTGGCGTGGTCGATCTTCACCTCGATCTGCGGCGTGTCGAACTTGAGATCGCCATCGCTGAAGATGAAGAGGCCGCTCTTCTGTGCCTCCTGCTGCATCTTCTCGAGCACCTGCGCGAGCTGCTCGTAGTCGGCCGTCGTGGTGATGATGAACTGGATCGGCGGGCCGCCGGTCGACCCCGGCAGCGACGGGTTGCCGAACGTGATGATCTGGCCGCCGGCGATGCCGTTCACCTTGGGCTGCAGGTCCTGCAGGATTTGCGCCTGCGTGCGGGTCCGATCCTCCCATGGCTTGAACAGAATGCCGGAGAACGCCTGATGCACGTCGCCGCCCATGCCGTTGATGGCGAAGACGTGCTCCTTCTCCGGGACTGTCTTGAACACGTCGTAGAGGTGGCCCGTTACCTGCTCGAGATAGTCGATGTTCGTCGCCGGCGGTGTTTTGACCAGATTGAAGAGGATGCCCTGATCCTCCTCGGGGGCGAGCTCCTTTTGCGCCGTCGCGTACATGATGCCGGTCGCGGCGATGACACCGACGAGCACCAACAGCGTCACTGGGCGATAGTTCAGAGTGCGGCCGAGCCGGCGCTGATAGCGATGCTTCAGACGGTCGAAGGTGCGGTCGAGAAACTTCACGAAGCCGCCCGAGGACAGATCGGCGCTCAAGAGCTTCGAGCACATCATCGGCGACAGCGTGAGCGCGATGATGCCTGAGACGATCACGGCGCCGGCGAGCGTGAAGGCGAACTCGCGGAACAGCGAGCCGGTGAGGCCGGAGACGAAGCCGATCGGCGCATACACTGCGGCGAGCGTGATGGTCATCGAGATGACCGGAACGGCGATCTCGCGCGCGCCGACAAGCGCCGCGTCGTGCGGGCTGAGCCCTTCCTCAATGTGGCGGTGAATGTTCTCGACGACGACGATGGCGTCGTCGACGACGAGGCCGATGGCCAGCACCAGCGCCAAGAGGGTCAGCAGGTTGAGCGAATAGCCAAGCGCCAGCAGCGCGAACATCACGCCGATCAGCGACAGCGGGATGGTGATGATCGGGATGAGCGTGGAGCGCAGGCTGCCGAGGAACAGGAAGATGACGATAATCACGATGGCCGCTGCTTCGAGCAGCGTCTTCTGCACTTCCTTGATCGAGGCATCGATGAACTTGGTGGAATCATAGGCGATGTCGGCGGTCATGCCCGGCGGCAGCTCGGCGACGATGGACGGAAACGTCTTGCGCACGTCGGCGATGACAGTGAGCGGATTGGCGGTCGGCGTCGAGTAGATGCCGACAAACACCGCCTTCAGGCCGTTGAAGGCGGAGGTGGAATCGACGGTCTCCGCACCCAGCCTGATGTCGGCAATATCCCGCAACCGTACGAGGGCGTCGCCTCGCGCCGCGACGACGAGTTGGCCGAAGGCCTCGGCATTGTCGAGCGAGGTCTGCGCGTTGATCGTCGTCTGGACGAAGTCGCCCTTGATCTGGCCGGCGGCGGTGGTGAAGTTGTTGGCGGCGAGCGCGGTGCGCACCTGCAACGGCGTGATGCCGAGCGCCGCCATCCTCTTCGGGTCGAGCCAGATGCGCATGGCAAACGTCTGTCCGCCGAGGATCTGCGCGTTGGCAACCCCATCGACGGTCTGCAGCTTGGGTTGCACAACGCGCGTCAGGTAGTCGGTGATCTGCGAAGAGGTCAGCACGTCGCTGTTGAACGACAGGTACATGAGCGCCGTCGACTCGCCCGTCTGCTTGACGACGACGGGGTCCATGGCTTCCGGCGGCAGCACGCTGCGTACCTGGTTGACCTTCGACAGCACGTCGGCGACGGCCCGGTCCGGGTCGGCGTTGAGGCGCAGGTTCAGCGTTACGGTGCTGACGCTCTGCAGCGAGGTCGAGCTCAGCGTATCGATGCCCTCGGCGCTGGCCACCGCTTGCTGGATGGGGACGGTGATGAACCCCTTGATCACGTCGGCGTTGGCGCCGGGATAGCTCGTCGTCACCGTGATCGTCGTGTTCGACAGCTCTGGATACTGCCGGACCTGCAAGTTGAACGCGGCGCTGAGGCCGATCAACAGGATGAGCAGACTGACGACAGAGCTCAGCACCGGCCGGCGGATAAAGATGTCGGTGAACGACATAGCTAGCCCTTACTGGTATGGCCGCACGGCCGGTGGCACCAATGCTTGCGAGTTGTCGACCTTGACCTGGCCGCCGTTGAACAGCTTCACCTGCCCCGTGGTGACGGCCTGCTCGCCGGCCTTGAGGCCCTCGGTGATGGCCACGCGGTCCTGGCGGATCTGGCCGCTTTTGACGAAGCGGCGCTCGACGACATACACGGTGTCTTCGGGCTTGGCGGGTGCCGGCTGGCCTTCGAGTTTCTTCAGCACGTAGACGCTATCGCCATAGAGGCTGTAGGTGACGGCCGTGCGCGGCAAGGTGATGACCTTCGCCGGCGCACCGGCAAGCACGGCGACGTTGGCGAACATGCCCGGCAGCAGCGTACGATCGGGATTGGCGAGCGTGCCGCGCGTCAGCAGCGTGCGCGTCTGTTGCGAAACGCGTGCATCGAGCGAGGCGACCGTGCCGGTGAACACTTTGCCGGGATAGGTGTCGACCGTCAGCTCGATCGTCTGGCCGACGCGCAGCTTGCCGACGTTCTGCTCGGGCATGGGGAAATCGACCCAGATGGGGTCGAGCGCCTGCAACGACACCATGGCGAGCCCCGGGGATATGTACTGGCCGAGTTCCACGTGGCGAATGCCGAGGCGTCCGGCGAAGGGCGCAAGAATCGCCTTTTGCGCGATTAACGCCTTGATTCTGTTGAGCGCTGCTTCCGCCGTGTCGCGCTTCGCCCGTGCCGTATCCACGTTAGCCTCCGAGGCGACGGCCTTGGTGAGCAGATCGGTCTGCCGTTTGAAGGCGACGTCCGCTTCGCGCAGCGTCGCCTGGGCGCTGGCGAGGTCTGCCTGCTCCACTGAAATGTCGAGTTGCACGAGCTTGCTGCCGACCGGCACGTCCTGGCCGCTTTCGAAGCCCAGGCCGGTGACGATGCCGGCGACCTGCGAGGCAATCTCGACGCCTTGCGAAGCGATAAGCGTGCCGATGGCCGGCAGCCGCTCGACCCACTCCTCGGTCTTGGCGGCCTCGGCCGTGATCGTCGCCGGCGGCGGTACCTGCGCGCTCAAGAACTCCTTGATCATCGTCGGCTTGAAGACGAGCTGGAAGTACGCGAGACCGCCAACAAACAGCACAATAATGATGAGAGCGATGAGGAAGCGCTTGATCATGACCCGTCCCTAGAAGCAGGCGCAGGGTAACGTGACGCTGCTTTGCGCCTGCTACCGCAGACGGGCTTTCTAATGGATGGAAGGTGCCCCGTCAGCCGATACCGCGATGGCCGCGGTGATTTGCCGGCGCGCAATCTGTGCCGCGGGATGTGGCGGCGTCAATGGCAAAGGAAGGCATGGCAGCCTAGTCGCTCATTTTGCGACGGTTGGTGAAGCGGGCATTGCCGAGCCCGGTGCCGATCGTCAGTACGCCCCACCTGTCATAGTTCTGCATTGACGGCAGCTCGCTGAGGCCCTGCACCACCGCGTCGTTGTGGATGACGACGGCCGTTTCATGATCGTCGATGTGGGGGATCGCCTGCCGAATGCAATTGGAGAGATTGAAACGGCTGCTTTCCCAGTTGCCCGGCAAATTCTGGGCGCCGGTCTCGATCGAGCCGTCCTCGCGGATGATCCCGGGGCAGCCGATGCCGACGACCGGGGCCAGCTTCAAACCCTCCTTCTCGGCCAGGGCAATGTGCTCCTTCAGCATGTCGATCAACCGGTCGACGGCCTCGTCGCGCTTGGTCTTCTCGTCGCCATGGCGCCAGATGTCGGAGGCGAACACGGATGCCTTTGACAGATCCTTGGCCTTCTTCAACCTCGTTTCGACGATACCAACCCTGATGTTCGTGCCCCCGATATCGACGGCGAGAATGCCGTCATGGCCCTGCAGCATCCACGACGGCATGAGGTGGGCGGCGCCGATCAGGCCGGCCTCGTCCGGATGGTTCTGGATGAGTTCCAATTCGATCTTGTAGTCGTCGGACTTCAGCAGCACCTCGGTGCGCCCGACCGCGAGCTCACCGATGCGACTTGAACGAAAGCCGCCGCCGACGACGATGGCCTCGGTATCCTTCCAGCTCGAAACCTTGAGGAAGCGCTTGATCACCGACGTGAGGCTTTGCGCGAACTCCTCGATGGCACTGTGAATAATGCCGCCGGCTTCCGCATCTCCCTCGGCCAGCAATTTGTCGAGCTGCTTTTTCGACATCTCGTCCGACGACTTCTCGCCGAGCGGGTCGGCGCCGAGCTTGCGCAACGGCTCGCGCCATTTCTCCAGCATCTCGTGGAACGCACCGCGGCTCGCCTTGTCGCCGACGAAGCCGTCCTCATCCTTAATTTCCAGGTTGTAGTTGTCGACCTCGACGCTCGGCAGCCGCTTGGCGCCGTGCGCGTTGAGAACCTGACGCTCATCTGCGATCATGCCGCCCATGCTCTCCGCTGCGATGTCGAAGCAGCGCCCTCTGGTTGCCGGGCATTGCGGGCAATGCGCCCGCACGCCGGCGATTAAACTCGCCGTCAGACCAAAGCGTTCCGGGATATGCAAAAACCCGGAACTTCGCCGTGTTGAGCCTCGTTAACTGCGTGACGAGGCAATGCGGGCGAGGTCCAATGCCGATTAAGAACACGCAGCTCAGCGGCAAAAACGCGTCGCTGTTTACGCGCTTCGCCCGGTGGACGTCGCGCGCGACGGGCACGCCGTTCGCATTTGTGCTGGCCGTCTCTGTCGTCGCCGTGTGGCTGGTTACAGGCCCGCTGTTTGGGTTCTCCGATACCTGGCAACTCGTCATCAATACCGGCACCACCATCGTCACGTTCCTGATGGTGTTCGCCATCCAGGCATCGCAAAACCGCGACTCCGAAGCCATCCAGGTCAAGCTCGACGAACTGATCCGCTCGATCGGCGGAGCGCAGAACAGTCTGCTGGACCTCGAGGAACTCGAAGAGAGCGAAATCGAACGGCTGCGTAAGAAGTACCGCGACCTCGCCTCCGCGGCGCGGGAGGGCACGGGTGCCGGTACCGATTGCCCGCCGGCGCCGACCTAATCGGCGTCAGCCGCTTCGAGGCGTTCGGCGAGACGTGACAACCAGGCGATCACCCGGTCTGGGTTGTGCAGCTCGATGTCTTCGTGCCCAAAATGCTCGCCGGCGACGCGCAGCCTCGCTCCGCCCAGCCGGCGTGCCGCCGCAAAAGCCGGAATGTCCCCCATATCGTCGCCGATCATGATCGGTCGCCGGCCGGCGAATTTGGGAAGTGCGCAGAAGGTCGCCAGGGCCGTTCCCTTGGAGTGACCCGCCGGAATGATCTCGAACAGCTTGCGGCCGGGGCACAGCACCAGTCCATCGGAATATTGCGTCAACAGCCCGCGCAGCTCCGCCTCCAGCGCATCCTTGAGATGCGGAGCCAGCCGGTAATGGACGGCAAGGCCCGGCCCCTTGGGTTCGGCAATGATGCCCGGCAGTGCCTGGCAGCGACGAACCACCTGCTCGACAAGTGTATCGGGCAATGCCGTAGCCACGCGCGCAATCGCGCTGCCGGCCGCGGTGCGGATTTCGGCGCCGTGCACGCCAGCGCCAATCAGCTGGGCCGGAGAGAGCAGCACGTCGATCTCCGCCAGTCGCCGGCCAGTGAGTACGGCTAGGGCACCCCCGAGACCGTTGGAGATACGCACCAGCAGTTCGACCAACCCCTCGGGCACCCGCACCTCGCTGGGCGTCGGCGCGATGTCGAGCAGGGTGCCGTCGCAATCGAGGAACAGCGCGTAGTTGTGTACGTCGCCGGCCAGAAGGACTTCGGGTGACGGCTGTGCGGCAGCCATCCACTCGGCATCGTTCAGGCTCGCGCCGGCCTCGATCTTCACGTTGGTCGCTTCCAGGCCGCTCATCACTTTAGGACTTTCATAATTTCCATTGGCGCATCCGAAGGTCGGAGCGGGCGGCAAGACGCCCTTCCAATGCCTCACGCCGTAGCAGACCGGACTGGGTGTCGACGTAGGCGATGACGCTCGCGGCGTTGAGCGTGGCCGCTTTGAGCGCGACCTCGACGGGATGTCCTAGCGCGACGAAGGCGGCGAATGTCGCAGCCATCGCATCGCCGGCGCCGGCGGTGCCGGCCACGGTAGCTTCGAGGGCCGGACAGTAGACCACCCTGCCGTCGGCGCAAACGAAAGCCCCGCCGCGGCCGTCGGTGAGCATGACATAACGGGTCCCCAATCGGCGCAGCGCGCAAAGAAACGCCGGCAGACTCATTTCGTAGCCACCGCCGACGAGGCCCCGGGCCAACAGCGGCGGAGGCTGCTCGCCCGGATCAAGTGCGAGCGTCGAACCGCCCTCGCCGAACTTGGCGACTAGCCCGGGAACGAGAGCGTCGGCCTCGGGCCGGTTGATGGCAAGGATGTCGATCTTGCCGAGGCTGTCGAGGAAGGCGCCGCCGCGTGCCGATAGCTGCCGCACTCCGGCGTTGACGGCGACCAAGGCACCGGCGGCTTTCGCCTTGTCGATGATGACGGGATAGCAATCCGCCGAACGGTTCGACAGACTGGAGACGTAGACGAGGTCGGCAGCGAAGGCTTCGTCGGCAAGATCGCGCGGCTCAAGCAGGGTATTGGCGCCGCGAAACGTGAATACCGCCGCATTGCGATCGTGCGAGGAAATGAGCACCGACGCGCCGGTTGGGGCGCCAGTATCGCGGATTACCCAGCGGGCGGATATGCCTTCCGCGTTCAAGCGTTCCAGGATCACGTCGGCGCGGGCGTCGCGACCGAGCTTGAGCAGCGTCGCGACGTCGAGGCCGAGGCGCGACATGGCGACTGCCGTGTTGACGGCGCCGCCGCCACAATGGGTGGAAACTTCGAGCGCCTCGGTCTTGCGGCCTTCCTCTATCAGCAGGAACGATGCTTCCGCGTTGAGCATGGACATGCGCTCGATGCGATCGCTTTCGATGATGGCGATCGTGTCGATCATGGCGCCGCCGATGCAAAGAGCTTTCATCATGTCCTCTAGGGCGGCGCCCTCGAAAATCGCTGCTGGATGCGCCGTGGCGCGGCGCAGCTCTCCTCAATGGGTTAATTGGGTCGCGGACGTGGCGAGACGCGCGCGCGCTCGATCTCCTGCAGGGCCTTGCGCGCGGCGTCGGACGGAGAGGCGGGAACCGCGAGCGTGTTTCGCCGTCCCACGCCCTCAAGCGCATTGAGGAAGGAGCGGCACCAGCCGAACGTGTCGTGGTGTCGCACGCCATCGAGCAATGCCTCGAACCGCTCTTGCCGTTCAAAAAGCCCCATCTCCAGCGCGGCTTTGATGCTGTCGGCCATCTCCTCGATGTCGTACGGGTTCACGATCAGTGCTTCCTTCATCTGCTCTGCAGCGCCGGCGAAGCGTGACAAAATGAGCACGCCCGGATCTTCCGGGTTCTGGGCTGCAACGTATTCCTTGGCGACCAGGTTCATCCCGTCGCGCAGCGGTGTGACAATTCCGATCCGCGAGCTGCGATAGACATCAAACAGCATTTTGCGCGGCGTCGTCCTGTGGATGTATTGGATCGGCACCCAGTCGAGCTCACCGTAGCGGCCGTTGATGCTTCCCGACAGGGTCTCCAACTCGTGGCGGATGTCGGTGTAGGCGACCATCGTCTCGCGAGTCGGCGGCGCGATCTGCGACAGCGTCACCCGGCGGCGATAGTCGGGGTACTTTTCCAGGAAGCGGCCGAAGGCGCGAAACTTCTGCGGCAGGCCCTTCGTGTAGTCGAGCCGATCGACGCCGAGCAGGCGGATCGTCGGCGCCGGCTTAGGGCTGGACCTCTTTGGCCGCGACCCGATGAAGAAATCGACGTCGATGCCGACGGGAAAGCTGGCGATCGACAGTTCGCGATCGAAGGCGCGAATGCGGCCATCCTGCAGGATGCGCCCGAACACACCGTCCTGCAGGTAGTCGATGAGGTTGCCGACGTCGACCTTGGTCTGCAGGCCGATAAGGTCGTAGGAGGCCAGCCCGCGCGCCAACTCGCGGTGCTCCGGAATGGCAAGAAATGTTTGTGCCGGCGGTACCGGGATATGCAGGAAAAAGCCGATCGGGTTTGTCACGCCGAGCGCGCGTAGCTCCATGCCGAGCGGGATCATGTGATAGTCGTGCACCCAGATCGTGTCGTCCGGCTTGAGCAGGGGCCGCAGCGCCTGCGCGAAGCGTTTGTTCACGTCGAGGTATCGCTGATAGTAGCCCGCCTCGAATTGGGCGATGTCGAGCCGGGAGTGGAATACCGGCCAGAGAACGTTGTTGGAGTAGCCCGTGTAGTACTCGTCATGCTCGCGCGCACTGAGCGGAAGCGTCGCGATGGTGGTGCCGCCGAGCTCGGTTATGTCGGGCGTCGTGCGCAATTCGTCGGCACGGTCGCCGATCTTGCCGCTCCAGCCGAGCCAAAGCCCTTTGCGCGCGCGCAAGGTATCGGCGATGGCAACGGCAACCCCACCGGCTTGGCTGGCCTTGCTGAGATCGGCGACGCGGTTGGAGACGAGAACGATGCGGCTCATAATTCTCCCGTCGTTAGGCGCCGAGAGTGACTTCCCTTGCTCCACAAACCCTTAGGGACGGTTTTGGTTCCAGTTGAGCACTTCTCTCATGGCGAGCTGCCGGCCCAAGCGTCTTCCCAGCTACGGGATAGTTTCATGCCGGTGTTAATGATGCCTGCCATGCAGTAGGTCTGCGGAATGTTACCCCACAACTCGCCGGAAGCGGGATGGATGTCCTCGCTGAGGATGCCGAAGGAGTTGGTGCGCGAGAGCACGTCGGTAAAGATCTCGCGCGCCTTCTCCTTCTCGCCGATCAAAGCCAGCGCATCGGCGTACCAGAACTGGCAGACGAGAAAGGCCGTCTCCGGCGCGCCGAAGTCGTCCTCGGCGACATAGCGCAT
The DNA here is from genome assembly GCA_964581475.1 of uncultured Hyphomicrobium sp. Taxonomy (GTDB): domain Bacteria; phylum Pseudomonadota; class Alphaproteobacteria; order Rhizobiales; family Hyphomicrobiaceae; genus Hyphomicrobium_A. The sequence continues at coordinate 16,328 of CAZOOS010000004.1, read as the reverse complement.
GATGAAGCCGTTGCGGGACAGTTCTTTGCCGATGACCTGCACGGTGCGCCGGAAGCGATCGTCGCTGGCGTTCAGCAGCCCAAGCTCGGCGACCAGCAGCGCGCTGGCATCGAGATCGTCGTGGTCGAGAGCGCCGGCGAGCGCGCCCCACTTGGTGCTCCAGGCGCGCTGCAAGATCTCGTCGCGGATCTTGTCGGCCTGAGCGCGCCAGTAGCCGGCACGATCATCGAGCGACAATCGCCCGGCGAGGCGGGCGAGCCGATCGCAGGCGACCCAGCACATGGTCGCCGAATGCGTATGGATGCGTTTGCGGCCGCGATACTCCCAGGGCCCGGCGTCGGGCTCGAGGTAGAGTCGGCGCGCCTGATGTCCCAACGGCTCCAGGCGACGGAACAGAACCGCATCTCCCATTCCCGGCAGCCGCTCGTCGATGAACATGTGCGAGCCGCCGAGGATGACGCTGCCGTAGGAGTCGTGCTGGGTCTGCTCGGATGCCTGGTTGCCCACGCGAACCGGACCCATGCCACGAAAGCCGGCGAGATCGGCGGCGATGCGTTCCTGGAGCGGCTGGTTGTGAATGATGCCGTAGACGGGCTGCAGGGGATCGACGTCGACGGCGATGGTGGTGATGTAGTTGAGATAGGCTTCCATCGTCTGCGTGGCGCCGAGGCGGTTCAGCGCGCTGATGACGAAGTAGGCGTCGCGCAGCCAGCAGAACCGATAGTCCCAGTTGCGTTGTGTGCCGGGAGCTTCGGGGATCGACGTCGTATGCGCGGCGATGATGGCGCCGGTTTCCTCGAAATGACACAGCTTCAGCGTGATAGCGGCGCGGATCATGGCCGCTTGCCATTCGAAGGGAATGCCAAGCCCGCGCACCCAGTTGATCCAGTAGTTGCGCGTTCGCTCGAGGAACTCGCGCGCCACGCTGTCGACCGCGGCTTCGAGCGGCTCGTCGGGGCCGAGTATCATGGAGACGGGGTGCGTGAGCGCAAACGGCGTCTCGTGCGCGATATAGGAGAGCGGGGCGTCGGTGGTGAGGCGCAGCACGTCGGTGCCGCCGCCATAGCGCATGTGGTTTGACCCTATGGCCTGACACTCGCTCGGCTTGCCGTAACCGAAGGTTGGCCGCAGGCGGATGGTGATGCGCGGCAGACCGCGCAGCGGCTCGATGCGGCGGATGATCTGGGCGGGGTGAAACGCGCGCTCGAAGCGCAAGAAGCGCGGCGCGAAATCCGTAATGCGAACGGCATTGCCGGCGGCGTCTTCCAGCACCGTTTCAACGATGGCGGTATTGCGCACGTACTGCGCGTGGGCTGCGGTCTGCCCGTGCAGGATGACGTCGCAAAATCCCTTCTCTTCATCGCCGGCGAGCAGCCGCGAAAACACGGGATCGGAATCGAGGCGCGGGAAGCACCACCAGACGATGCGCCCGCTCGTGTCGACCAAGGCGGCGATGCGGCCGTTGCCGATGGGTGCGACGTCGAGTGTGGACGCGTCCTTGCTCGGCGGTTGCGCCGTCATACGATCCTCTGAGCGAGTGAGCCAACGCCCGGCGTTTACGGCCTGGGCGCGCTGCTGTCCAGGGATTGCGGCTTATCTGCTCGGTCGGCGCATTTGACGGAGCGAGGGCGGCGCGGCGGTCGGGAAGACGGGTCGGCGCGGCGCGCGCAATGCGAGTTTAACGCTACTCGCCGGCGCGCCACCGCGCCGACTGCGCCGTGATACGCAAGACCTGACTCCCGGCGCCTTGTGACACTAAAGCGGAAAAGTATTTCGACAAAGCAAATGCTTCGGCAACCATGCCGCAACGCCTTCACGCTTCGTTATCGCCTGTGCCGCTCCATGGTCTTTCTTCACGCCGGCGCAACAGCCAGCCGATGAGCGGTAAGAGAATGGCGTGGGGAATGATCCAAAGCGCGATTTGCAGCAACTTTGCGGTAATGCCTGGGACGAAAAGGCGGTAGCCGAGGACGTAGCCGCGGTAGGCGGCGCGAGCGGTCTGCGCGGCACTCAGCGCCAATACCAACTGCCGGTAGAAGGACAGCTCGGCGCCCATCGCTTGATGGAACCCAGTGTCAATGGGTCCGGGCGCAAGTGCCATGATCCGCACGCCCCTGCCGGCGTTCTCCGTGGCGACCGCGCGTGTCAGCGAGATGACATATGCTTTGCTTGCGTAGTAGGCCGCCTGGTTCGGACCAGGGACGAGGCCGCCGAGCGAGGCGACGTTGATGATGCCGCCTTCTGCGCGCGCCACCATCGCCGGCAACGCGTGGCGCATAAGCCGGGTCAGGGCATCGACGTTGACATCGAGCAAGCGCTGGATGGCGTCCTCGCCGTGGCTGAGAAACGGCCCGGCGAGGCCGACGCCGGCGCAGTTGATGAGCGTGTCGAGATAGAATCCGTTGGCGGCGAGATGCGCATCGATCCGTTGCGCCGCAGCCGCATCGGTGACATCCAAGGGTATCGCCAATGCCGTGACGTGCCGCTCGCGCGCGAGCATTGTCGCGGCAGCCTGCAAGGCGTCTGCGTGGCGTGCTACCAGGGCAATGTCATGCCCGGCTGTGGCGAAGCGGCGCGCCAGCGCCAGCCCGATGCCGCGCGATCCTCCCGTCACCACCGTCATCGGCTTCAGACCGGCGACGGCGGCATGCGCCGCTGCGGAAGGCTCGGCGTATCGTGCGAGCCAGAGGTCGATGAGACGAAGCAAAGGGGTTCTCACAGGAATTTCGCGTCGGTTGGTAGCAGACGGTCGTCGCCAAGGCGAGAGCACGCTTCAACGGCGGCTAGACCCGCGTCGGGAACCCACCTTGGCGGTCGCGTGTTAGTCGGACAGACGAATGCAGCTTCGGCTGCACGAGTTCAGGGCCGTAAGGCCCTTAAGCGGCCCGCGAGCGCAAGTCCGCGGGCTGCCGTTGGTTGTGGCCTCGATCGTCGGCGGGGACTTTAACTGGCGCCAGCGGTCTGACCTATGGGGCGTCAGGCAAAACGAACGGTGCCCCGTTACGCGGGGTGACGTTGGTGCGCACCGCGCATCCATAGACCGCCGACAGGAGATCATCGCGCATCACTTCGACCGCCTTGCCGCGTCCGGCAATGCGCCCGCGGCTCAGGAGCACGATCTCGTCAGCGAAGGCGGCGGCGAGGTTGAGGTCGTGCAGGATGGCGAGGACGGCGCGCCCGGAGCGCGCCTGTTGCCGGGCCTCGTGCAGCACGATGGCCTGGTGGGTGAAGTCGAGATTGGCCGTTGGCTCATCCAGCAGCAGAACGGTCCGCTCGGGCTCTGGGAAGGCCGCCACGCGAAGCTGCAGCATCGCCCGTGCGATATGGGCGCGTTGGCGCTCGCCCCCCGACAAATGCGTGAACAGCCTATCGCGCAATCCGCCCAGGCCTACTGCGGCGATGCATTCGGCTGCGATCTGCTCCACGCGCGCGGATGGGGTGGCAAAGCCCGGGACCGTAGCGCCAAGTAGCACGACCTCACGGACCGAGAAGGGGAACGACAAAGCCGTTGTCTGCGAGACGACGGCGCGACGCCGCGCAAGCTCGGCGGCCGGATAGTCGGCGAGATTGCGACCGTCCAACTCGACCGCGCCGGACGTCGGCGACAAATCGCCGGAAAGCAGCCGCAGCAGTGTCGACTTGCCCGCCCCATTGGGTCCGACGAGCACCAGCAAGGCGCCCGGCGTCAGCGCCAAGTCTATTCCGTCGACAAGCGCGCGGCCCCTCACCGCGAAGCTTGCCGTGCGTGCTACCAGCATCCGGTCACTCCATCCCGCCGATGCCGCGCTTCAAGATAAGGTGCAGGAACAGCGGCGCGCCGATCATGGCCATGACGATCCCGATCGGCAGCTCTGCCGGGCGCACCAGCATCCGCGCGGCGATGTCGGCGAGCAGCATCAGCACGGCACCGAGCATGGCGCTCCCGGGCAGTACCAGCCGGTGGTCTGGGCCGGTGAGCAGCCGCACGATGTGCGGTACGACGATGCCGGCAAAGCCGATGATGCCGGCCACGGCGACGGCAGCCCCAACGGATGCCGCCGAGACGATGACGACATCGCGTTTCGTCCGCTCGACGTTGATGCCGAGGTGGAAAGCCTCGGCCTCCCCGAGCAGAAAGCCGTTCAAGCCGCGCACCAGACGCGGCGTGAGGATGACGACGAGCAGCACAAACGGCAGGATGGCAACGACCCGCGGCCAATTCGCGCCGCCGAGGCTCCCGAGTTGCCAGAGCGTCAGGTCGCGCAACTCGCGGTCATCGCTGGAAAAGGCTATGAGGCCCGTCAAGGCGGTGGCCAGGGCGGCGATGGCGATGCCCGCAAGCAGAAGCGTGCCGACCATGAGCTGGCCGTGCCGACCGGCGACGAGCATGAGCACGCCCGTCGCCACGATGCCGCCGAGGAAGGCCGCCACCGGCAGCACGTAGACGCCGAGCGGCTGCAATACCGGGGCGGCGATGCCGTGACCTAGCGCGATCGTCGCTACCGCGGCAAGCGCTGCCCCCGACGACACACCAATGAGCGCCGGATCCGCCAGCGGATTGCGAAACATGCCCTGCATCATGGCACCGGCCATGGCCAGGCTGGCGCCGACGAACATGGCGAGCAGTGTGCGCGGCAGGCGAATATCGATGAGCACGAGTTGCTCACGCGCGGCGCTTGCGTCCGCGGCATGACCAAACGCCGCGGCGATGGCGCGCGGCAAGGAGCCGATGCTAATTCCCGTCGGGCCCACGGCAAGCGAAGCGAGCGCGGTCAAGGTCAAGAGTGCGCCCGAGCCCATCAACACTTGGGTCGCGCTGAAGCGTCGAGATCCAGCTTCTAGCGCTGCTGCCTCCGGCACCGCGGTGCCGGTCACTTAAGGTCTCCCGCAGCCGTCAACTTCAGCTCCGGGTATAGCGCCTTCATCAGCTCGCGAGCAGCGCGGGCGCAGCGCGGCCCGAAACCGAGAAGGTATAGGCTGTTCATTTCGATGATTCTGTTGTGCTGCATGGCCGGACTGGCTCTCAGCGCGTTGACCGTGGAGATGGCTTCGGATGGCGGCCCCATCCTTCCGTGCTGCATGGCGACGATGGCATCCGGTGCGACTTCTACCCCGGCCTCGTCGGCGAGCGGTTTAAAGCCGGTTACTCTAGCGACCGCGTTCTCGGCGCCGGCGAGCCTCAGCATGGCGTCGGCGCTCGTATTCGAGCCGGCAACAGTGGCGCGTCCGTTCAATACAGTCAGCACGAATACGGCACGCACCGGTTTAGTGATCTTGGCGCGCTGCGCGGCGAGCAGCGCGAAGTCCTTCTCGACATCCCTGGCCAGCGCTTCGCCCGCTGCCTCTGCGCCGACCGCTGCGGCAATGAATCGGATCTTGGCCGCCACGCCTTCGGGCGTCTGGTCGTCGGGGACCTCAAGATAAGGAATTGCCGAAGCCTTGAGCACGGCCACGACGGGCGGCGGTCCGGCGTCCTTAGCAGCAATGATCAACGTCGGATTGGTCGACAGTACACCCTCGGCCGACAGCGCGCGCAAGTAGCCGACGTTCGGCTTTTGCTGCAGCGCTTCAGCAGGAAACATGCTGGTCGAGTCGACGGCGATGATCTTCCCGTCGGCTTTCAGCGCGTAGAGAATCTCGGTGATGTCGCCGCCGATGGAAAGAATGCGCGAGGTATCTGAGAACTTGACCACCCGCCCGCTTCCATCTGTGATCGCCTTTTCTGCGGCAAGGCAGATGGTGCTCGCCGCCAGAAGGAGCGTTGTGAAGGCGATGTTGACTGCAAATTGGCGCACGGGTTGAAAGATCATCTGTCCTCAGCGGGGTTCGGTTTGTTCGGCGAAGGAGGGCCGGCAGGAGCATCCCGCCGCCCCCCACTTCAACTTCGCGGCGTCAGCGCAACAGTTCGCCCGCATCGCGGCGACGCGCCGAGCATAATGTTGACTCTGAGAGTAATAAAGGACTAGTTTACTGGCGACCGGTCAACCGGGTTCAGCGCACGCCTCCGGTCGAGGCCTGCGATGCGGCAAGCAAGCCAAAGTGCACCGTTGGGTGCTCGCGCCAGCCAGCCATTGTAATAGTGGGGGTAGTGGCGTGATGGCGTTGCGTAGCGTTCGCGTGTGCAGACACGCGCGGGAAGAGTTGTGTCGTCCGGCTTCGAATCTGGCAGGGCACCAAAAAAATTCGCTGCGGGCACTTATAGAGTCTGTGCTTCTGGCTGGCGCCTCGCTCTTTGCGATTGCAGGGTCCGATAGTGCCCGCGCCCAGGAGACGCAACTACCCGAACTGACCGTCGAGGCGAGCAAGCCGAAGGGCAAGAAGAAGCCCGCAGCGGCGAAGTCACAGGCGCCGCAGGCTGCGCCGCTATCTGCTCCGCAGCCGCCACCGGTAACTGCCTCAATGGCCGTGCAGGCCTCGGACGTTCCCTACACTGTTCCCGCCGGCGTCAGCGTCGTGACCTCGGAGGATCTGAGCACGTTCGGGGGCGGAAACATCGATAGCGCGTTGCGCTCTCAGCCCGGCACGTTCACGCGGATGAGCCCGCAAAACCCGGGTCTGGCGGTCAATATCCGCGGCTTCGAAGGGTCGGGCCGCGTCAACACGATGATCGACGGCGTTCGGCAGAATTTCCGCTTTACCGGTCACGAGGCGCAAGGCTTCACATATATCGATCCGGCATTGGTGGCCGGCATCGATATCGCGCGCGGCGCCGTGTCGACGGCGGGCGGTGCCGGTGCGCTCGCCGGCGCGGCCAACTTCCGCACGCTCGATGTTGAGGACATCTTGAAGCCTGGACAAACCGTCGGCGGCCTGACCAGCCTGACGTGGGGGTCTAACGACGTTGGATTTTCGGAGATGGGCGCCGCGGCTGCGAGGAGCGGGGGCGTCAGCATCGCCGGCGCCATCAGCAGGCGTGAACCGAACGACTATGAGAATGGCGATGGGGAAACGATTCCCTTCACCTTCCAGGATCTGAATTCGGGGCTCTTCAAGGTGAACTTCCAGCTCAACGACGAGCAGTCGCTGCGCTTTGGCGGCGTGTTCTACGACAACGACTTCTTCGCCAACTCGTACTTCCAGAACGTGAACTCTGAAACGTTCACTGCGAAGTACGCCTACAAGCCGGTCGACAACGATCTCATCGATTTCCGGCTGAACGGATATCGCAACCATGTGGTTATGAAGTACGACACCGACTCCACGCCGCTCTCGGGGGCCGCGCCGACGCAAGGCAGCGCGTGGGGCCGCGTGATCGACGACGAGGGTTGGGGCTTCGATGTTTCCAACGTCTCGCGCTTCCATCTCGGCAGCGTTCGCGTCAGGTCCGAATATGGCTATGAGTACTTCCGCGACGACGTTGACGCCTACAACCGGTTCCAGACGCAGCTCGACGGCGGCGTCAACCCGTCGGGTGTATCGGACGTGTCGGGCGCCTTCTCACAGACGACGTTCTCGCAGGGCATCTTCGATTTCATCGTCGGCTTGCGCTACGATATGTACTCACTGGACGGCCACGGGGTCGTACCAACTGGAACGCCGCTGCCGCCAGGCGTCACCCCCGGCCCCTACACTGTCGACAAGTCGGACGGGAGATTCGATCCCAAGTTGACGCTCGCTGCGCAGGTGCTCGATTGGCTGCAGCCCTACGTCACCTATTCCGAATCCTTCCGCGCCCCGACCGTTTCCGAAACCCTGACAGGCGGCATCCATCCGGGTGGGACGAATATCTCCTTCCAGCCGAATCCGTTCCTCGACCCAGAAATTCAAAAGGGTTGGGAGTTCGGCGCCAACGTAGTTGAGGACAACGTCCTCACCGGCGGCGACAGCTTCCGCCTCAAGGCCGACTACTACCGTATGGAGATCGACAACTACGTTACCGGGTGCCTGGTCCCGGTACCTCGGGCTGCGCCAATGTCCTACTTCTGCAATGCTCCCGGTATCTCGCTGGTGCAGGGCTTTGAGGTGCAGGGCATGTATGATGCCGGATATGCCTTCAGCGGCTTCAGCTACACTTACACCAACACCGACCTGCCCTCGCAGATCGACGGGTTTGGCGCCCACAGCTACCTACCCGATCACACCGCGGTGCTGTCCGGCGGCGTACGGCTGCTTGACCGCAAGTTGACGCTCGGCGGCCGGGTTTCTTACTTCTCGGAAAGCTACATCGGCGCCATCAATGCCGGCACACCCGCGCAGCGCGCACCGTATGGAAGCCCGTATATGCCCGGCTACACGCTGGTCGATTTCTTTTCCAGCTACAGGTTCGACCAGGGAGTGGAGCTAGGCTTCAACGTCAACAATGTGTTTGACGAGGTCTATACGCCTGCTCTGTCAACGACGTTCACGGAAGGCACCAAGTGCTACGGGTCGAACCAGGTCGGGTGCATTGACTCCGGCATCGGCAGGACGTTCTTCCTGACGGCGAAAGCGCAGTTTTAGGACACGAACTCGGAACTCGATGCATTCTCGTCCATCGAGCGCCCGGGCCATGCAGCAGTGAGGCATCGCCTCACTGCTGCTCAACAAGGCAACAATCTAGGAGCACCCCCGAATGTACATCGCCATGAACCGGTTTAAGGTGTTGAAGGGTTCGGAGCACGACTTCGAGCAAGTGTGGCTGACGCGCGAGACGCATCTCGGCGAAATGCCCGGTTTCATCGTTTTTCATCTGCTGAAGGGACCCGAGCGCGAGGACCACGTCCTCTACTCCTCCCATACGATGTGGCGCTCGCATGCCGACTTCGAGGCGTGGACGACGTCCGAGCAGTTCCGCAAGGCGCATGCGCGTGCCGGCGGCAACAAGCCTCTCTATCTCGGCCACCCGGATTTCGAAGGCTTCACCGTGCTGCAGGAAGAGCGCGCCGATGGCTCGCGTTCCGGCGCGGCGGCATAGTAAGCAGCGAGGTCGACATGGATACGCCACTCGTCGAAGAGCGTCCGAGCCTTGCCGCGCGAGTCGCCTCCAGTCCCGGTGAGCTGCTGGAGCAGATCGCGCGCGAATACGGCGTCAGCACGCTCGAGGTGGTGCGCAATCTGCCGGCCGAGCAGGGGACACTCGCCCCGGGGGACGCCTTCGCCGACATCATGCAGGAGATCATTACCTGGGGTGAGATCCTATTCCTCATCCACAATGCCGACATTGTGCTTGAGTGCACCGGCAGCTTGCCGGCGGGCAGCTTCGCGCACGGCTATTTCAACATCCACGGCGACAGTCCGATCGGTGGCCACATCAAGGCCGAGAACTGCAAGGCAATCGCCTTCATCACCCGCGGCGCCAAGCGCGTCTCGATGTCGATCCAGTTTTACAACGCGGCGGGCGACGCCATGTTCAAGATCTTCGTGCGCCGCGATGCGGCACGCGAGCTGATCGCCGATCAGGTGCAGCGGTTCGAGGCGCTGCGGGCGCGGTACTCCTAGTTGCGCCCGACGCCGGAGCTAATTTGCACAACAATCGTGCAGCTGGCGGATTGCTGGGCGGCGACGCCGTCGGTCCGGTGCGGAATGCATGCAAAAGCCCTCTGATTCCGGTGGCATAGAACTTGCCGTTGCAATGGTGGCCATCGTGCGAGGCAACCCGCAATCCGGCCGTCCGGGAGCATCTCGGTTTAAGCCGGGCGCGAGGTGCACCTGTCGCCTCGATTCAGGCTGGAGCGTTCCCTTCCCCAGCCTTAGCTGGCGCCGGATTCGCACGGTTCGGCGCCAGCACCCCTTCGGGCTTCACGGGCGGCGCCCGAACAATGAGCCAACGATGGCGAAGCCGATGACGATCGGAACAGCAACGAGCAGCAAGGCACCGATCGTCAGCGCGATGCCGAGGAAGACGAACGACATCAGGCCGATCACCGCGACAGCGCCGAGCACCACGCCGAAGGCGAGGATCCATGCGCGCCAACCCGAAACGATGGTGGTTTGGCCGTTCTTCTCGACGACGAGCATGATCGCGCCTCCGCCATGGACTTCAGCACACATGGTCATGCCGCATGATGTGCCAGTCAAGGCCCACGCCGCGGCGCCTGTCCGCACCTAGGCTTCCGATTGCGCCGTCTGGCTGCGCGCCCCCCACAGAATCGCGACGGCGGCAACGGGTGCCAATTAGGCCGCATGGCGGCGTCGATCGAGGAAGGGGTGCGGCCGCCTATTTAGTCAAAATCAGCTTGCCGTTTTGCGTAATGCGCAGGCGATAGTCCTGGCCTGAGTGCTCAAGAATGGCCTCGCGTCCACCGCGCAGAAGCTCGGAGACGAGGACACGCACCTGCTCATGTTGCGGGTGAGAGGTGTCGACCACCGTGGCGGTGGCGAAAGTCCGGTTGTCGGCGACAGTCGTCATCGATCTGCCCTCCATCTTTTTATGTGATCGGTTTTTCACGCGGCGCTCGCCTGACCTGAAGACTACCGGCGCGCCTCTATTGTGTACTTTCATAGTAATAAAACAGGCGATGCACAAGCCCGCTTTCGTCGCCACCCCCTACCCATTCACGCCGGCGTCGGCTATGGGCTCGGCATGACCGGACCCATCCTGCTTGTCGCCGCTGCCGCCATCGTAGATGTCGACAACCGGGTGCTGATCACGCGCCGCCCGCCCGGCCGGTCCATGGCCGGGCTGTGGGAATTTCCAGGCGGCAAGGTCGAGGCGGGGGAGACGCCGGAGGTGGCGCTGCGGCGCGAGCTGTTCGAGGAGCTGGGCATCGACGTCTGCCCGACCTGCCTGCATCCCCTCACCTTCGCCAGCCACGCCTACGAGGCGTTTCATCTGCTGATGCCGCTGTATCTGTGCCGCCAATGGGACGGCACGGTCAGCCCCCGGGAGTCGCAGGAGCTTGCCTGGGTGCGCGCGTCGCGTCTGAAGGACTATCCGATGCCGCCAGCCGACGAGCCCTTGATCGCGCCTTTGCGCGACCTGCTCGGCTGAGCGCTACCCCTTCAGTTTGCTCTCGCTGACGCCGAGCGCATCGGCAAGACGCGTTTGTGCGGAGCCCGGGCGCAACGGTTTCGGCTGGCTGTCATCCGGCGCCCAAGCTGTCAGAGTGATGATCTCGAAAGTTGCCGGGACCCGCCCATCGCCGGCAGCGAAGCGCTCGGCGTAGATCTCCGCCGTCCGCAGCATGAGGCCGCGCGTCACCGGCGTGCGGCGACGTGCTTCGAGCATGTTGCTGGCGCCCATGGCCTTGATCTCCTGCATTAGCGCCAAGGGATTGGCATACGTGACGGTCAACGTCTCGGAATCGACGACCGGCAACGCAAATCCGGCACGCTGCAACAGGGCGCCCATGTCACGCACGTCGGCGAACGGAGCGATGCGCGGCGACGCGCCGCCGCTGATCTCGGCCTCGGCCGCAATCCAGGACTCGCGCAGCTCCCTTAGTGTGGCCCCTCCGAGTAGGGAGGCGAGCAGCAACCCGTCCGGTCTCAACGCGCGCCGGATCTGCACCAATGCGCCCGGCAAGTCGTTGACCAACTGCAGCGACAACCCCGACACGGCGAGATCGAGCGAGGCGTCGGCGAACGGCAGCGCCTCCTCGTCGGCGACGACGCGCAGGCCCGGAGCTTCGCGCAGCAGCTCGACCGTGGCGTCGAGGTCGATGATGTTCTCGACCCCTGCGACGCCGCGAATCGCCCGAGAGACGACGCCGTGATGGGCGCCGATGTTGGCGGCCAACGGAAAGCTGCGCCGCACGATAGCCAGTCGCTCGGCCAAGTCGTCGGCGACGCGTCTAAGTAGAAAGTCGTGGCTTGCCGCCGAGGGGGCCACACGACCGCGCCGGCGCACCAACAGTGCGCGGTCGAAGACGCGGATGGGGTCGGGCTGATCAGGCACGCGGGTGCTCGCGGCGGCTCGGATTGCGCGCTACCATGATCGCTCAGCGTGCTCTTGGCCAGGGTGGCAGGCGACATGCTTCATTGGGGGAAGGACGCAGCCGCGGCCTTGCACTCGGCGGTGGCGGTGGTGGTGGACCTCGTGGTGCCGCCGCTATGCGTTGCCTGCCATCGCCCGGTGTCGTCGCACGATGCCGTCTGCGCGGGCTGCTGGTCAGATATAGACTTCATCCGCGCGCCGTTATGCGACCGTCTCGGCATCCCACTGCCCTTCGACATCGGGGGCACTATGGTATCGGCCGCCGCCGCGGCCGACCCGCCCGACTATGAAAGGGCACGAGCGGTCGCCCGCTTCGACGGCGTCATGCGCGAGCTGGTGCACGACTTCAAGTTCCGCGACCGTCACGACGCGCGCCGCCTATTCGGGCGCTGGCTTACCGAGGCCGGGGTGACGCTGCTTGCCGACGCCGACCTTGTCGTGCCGGTGCCCCTTACCCGCAGGCGCCTTGCGACCCGCCGCTTCAATCAGGCGGCAATGCTGGCACAGGAGGTCGCCCGGCTGACCGCGCGGCGCTACGAGCCGCTTGCGCTGCAACGCATCAAACGCACGCAGCCTCAAGTTGGTCTCAGCCGGCAGCAGCGCCGCGAGAATGTAGCCGGGGCCTTCGCCGTCGCCGCAGCGGTCAAGCCGGTGCTGGCCGACGCCAAGGTCGTGCTCCTCGATGACGTCATCACCACCGGGGCGACGGCCCGTGCCTGCGCGCGCGCGCTCAAGCGCGCTGGCGCCGCGCGGGTCGACGTGCTGGTCCTCGCCATGGTTACCGATCCCGCCTTCATCGCGCCTTGAACGCCGCCGTGAATAAGGTGCGGCGCGCTGCAAGCAGTCTTTGCGGCGGCTGGGAGAGGTATTAAGTTGCGGCGGGTGGAGGCGTCCAAAGACCGGCCGTCGCGGGAAGGGACCGACAAGAAAACCATGGCCAAGATTACCGTCTACACGACCCGATTTTGCCCCTACTGCCACATGGCCAAAGAGCTGCTGCGCAAGAAGGGCGTCACCGCATTCGAGGAGATCGACGTTAGCCAGCGCGACCTGCGTGCGGCGATGTGCGCCAAGGCGGGAGGTCGCCATACAGTGCCGCAGATCTGGATCGGCGATCAGCACGTCGGCGGTTGCGACGACCTGTACGCTCTCGATCGCGAAGGCAAGCTCGACTCGCTGCTCGCCGCCTAAGGTTTGAATGCCCGGCGGTAGGCTCCGACAAGAAAGACGGCTTTTCCCATGACGGACGCAGCGAAGGCGTTCCGCGTCGGCCTGGTGCAGATGTGCGCGGGGCGCGACGTCGGAAAGAACATAACCACTGCCGCAGGGTTGATCCGTGTGGCGGCGCGCGGCGGCGCGCAGTATGTGCAGACGCCCGAGATGACCAACATCATGGAGCTCGAGCGCCCGCGGCTGCTGGCGGCGATAAAGCCTGAAGCGGAAGACTTGGCGATCACACAGTTCACACTTCTGGCGCGCGAGCTCGGCATTTGGCTGCACATCGGCTCGCTGGCGCTCATGGGCGAGCACGATAAGCCGGTCAACCGCTCGCTGCTCATTTCCCCGGAAGGGCGCATCGTCGCCCGGTACGACAAGATCCACATGTTCGACGTCGATCTCGGCGGCGGCGAATCCTATCGGGAGAGCGCCAACTACGAGCCGGGACGCGAGGCGGTCGTCGCTGGCCTGCCGTGGGGGCAGCTCGGCATGACGATCTGCTATGATTTGCGCTTCCCGCATCTGCACCGTGCTCTGGCCAAGGCCGGTGCCCGCTTTATTGCTGTTCCGGCCGCGTTTACCAAACCAACAGGTTTAGCTCACTGGCACACGTTGCTGCGCGCGCGAGCGATCGAATGTCAGTGCTACGTCTTCGCCGCGGCACAGGCCGGCAAGCACGAAAACGGCCGGGAAACCTTTGGCCACAGCCTCGTCATCTCGCCGTGGGGCGACGTCCTGGCGGAGGCGGACGTTCAGCCTGCAGTCACATTCGCCGATGTTGAATTGCAACGGTTGGATGACGTTCGTCGCCAAGTTCCCTCTCTGCGGCACGATCGGCCATTCGACGTGGTATATGCCGCTGATACGCCGCCAAAAGAGGTCGCGTCGTGATCAAATACCGCCTGCAATGCACACACGGACACGAGTTCGAGGGCTGGTTTGCCTCCAGCGCTTCCTACGACGCTCAGGTCGCCGCCGGCCAGCTCACCTGCCCGGAATGCAATAGCCGCGATGTCGGCAAGTCCATCATGGCGCCGAACGTTGCTACGCGCGCGCTCCCGGACGTTGCCGCTCTGGATGATGATTCACCTGCGCGCTACCGCAATCTCGTCCGCGAGGTGACGCGGGTTCTCGCCAAGACGTCCGAGGACGTTGGCGCGCGCTTCCCCGAGGAAGCTCGCAAGATCCATTATCGCGAGGTGGAGCAGCGGGCCATCCGCGGGACGGCCTCACTCGATGAAGCGCGCGCCCTGGTCGAGGAAGGCGTCGAGATCATGGCTATGCCGCGCCTGCCCGAGGATACCAACTAGACTTGGTCCTAGTCCTGAGCCAGGACGACGACCGTATAGAGCAGCGCCGACTTCGCATCCTGAGTGCGGAACTTCGGCTCGCTGCTGCCGGGCGACACCCACTTGTAGACGTCGGCATCGTAGCTCCAGATACCGTGTACGTGCCCGGCGCGATCGATGACGATGCCATTAGCTTGGCTATACGCCAGCGAGTAGCCCTTCAACTTGAGGGTCTCGTTCTTCTTCAGCAGGCCGAACAATCGCCGATTGTGCGCCTCACTCATCGTGACCCCCACGCGTTTCCTGTCGATCGCAACTGGCTTGTGTCTGCATTGGCGGTGCACCGCACGCGTCCAGCTCCCCCGCAAGCCGATGTCTAAGATCTGAAAGGAAACGAACACAATTTCAATAATTGGGTTCGGTATTCGTTAGCAATTCAATACTGAAATACTACACGCTCAGAATGCCGTTCGTGCCATTGCTGAACACATCGCAACGATCTATTTGTCCTCGTGCCTGCGTTCCGCGACGGCTGGCTTGTCACAGTGTGTACATGCGCCCGCGGTAGGCAGGCGCCGTGCCGCCACGATCGGATCATATGGGCCGAATGCTGTCGTTTATCCGCGCTGCCGTCGCGCTCGGCGCGCTGTGTACTGCCGCCAATGCGCAGACGATCTACCCCATCGACAGAGCACAAATACTCGCCGGCGCAACCTTCGATCTGAAAGTCGAGTTCGCCGGCGCACCGGCGCCATCGGACATCAAGGTGACTATCAACGGCGAGGACGCCGCCAAGGCGCTGGGCCGAGCGCCAAGCATCATCGCCGATGAGGACGGCCTCGGGCACACCGCCTACTGGATACGTGGCGCCCATCTCGACAAGGCCGGCGGCGTCAACGTCGGGGCGAGCGCCGGCGGTTCGCGTGCCTCCGTCACCTGGGAGGTCTACGGCACGCCGGACGGGCGCATCGCCAAGAACGTCATCCTGCTGATCGGCGACGGCCTGTCGATGGCGCACCGCACGGCCGCGCGCATGCTGTCGAAGGGCATCTCGCAGGGCAAGTACGGCGGCGAGCTGGCCATGGACGACATGCCTCACATGGCGCTTGTCTCGACGTCGGGTACGGATTCCATCGTCACCGACAGTGCCAACGCCATGACGGCCTACACCACCGGCCACAAAACCTGCGTCAACGCCCTTGGTGTCCACTGCGCGCTGAACAGCAGCACGCTCGGCCATCCCAACATCGAGACGATCGCCGAGCTCGCCAAGCGGCGGTTGGGAATGGCGGTTGGTGTCGTGACCGACACCGAGATCGAGGATGCAACGCCCGCCGCTATGGTGGCCCACACGCGGAAACGCACCGACTACAACAATATCGTGCGCATGTTCTACTTGCTGCAGCCGGAAGTCATTATGGGCGGCGGCACGCCGAACTTTCTTCCCAAAGGCGATCCAGGTGCCAAGCGCGAGGACAACCAGAACTACATCAGCAAGTTCGAAGAGGCGGGCTATGCGTTCGCCGATACGGCAACGCAGCTCGCCGCGGCCGCCGCCAAGTCCGAGACAACAAAGTTGCTCGGCCTCTTCAACGACAAGAACATCGACGGCGCGCTCGACCGCAAGCTGCTGAAGAAGGGAACAGTCGGCAAGTTCCCCGATCAGCCCGACCTCACCGAGCTGACGCGTGCCGCCCTTCAGGTTCTGTCGCGCTCCGACAACGGCTTCCTGCTGATGGTGGAGGCCGGGCGCATCGACAAGTACAGCCACTCTCTGGACTGGGAGCGCGCCGTCTACGACACCATCATGTTCGACAACGTCGTCAAGATAGCCAAGGATTTCGCGGCCAAAAACGACGACACGCTGGTCATCGTCGTGCCCGACCACGCGCACCCGGTGTCGATCATCGGCACCTACGACGACAGCAAGGGTGAGCAATTGCGCGATCGCCTGCAAACGTATTCGGCAGCGCAATTTCCGAACTATC
>CAZOOS010000003.1:50542-58547 GCA_964581475.1 uncultured Hyphomicrobium sp. | reverse complement strand
ACTTGCCGACGAGGCCGGCGTAATAGGCGGTGCCGCAGGCGGAGATGGTGACGCGCGGCAAGCCGGCCGGATCGACGCCGAGGTCGGGAATCTTGACGGTGGCTTCCGCCATGTCGATGTAGTTGGCCAGCGTATGGCTGATGACCTCGGGTTGCTCGTGGATCTCCTTCGCCATGAAGTGGCGGTGGTTGCCCTTGTCGATGAGCAGCGAGGAGGCGACCGACTTGACGAGCGCGCGTTCGACACGCCTGCCGCTGCGATCGAAGATGTCGACGCCCGACCGCCGCAGCACGGCCCAGTCGCCTTCCTCGAGATAGGTGATGGCGTCGGTGAACGGGGCGAGCGCGATGGCGTCAGAGCCGAGGTACATCTCGCCCGTACCGTGACCGATGGCCAGCGGTGAGCCCTGACGCGCGGCGATCATCAGGTCGTCGTGTCCGGCAAAGATGATGGCGAGGGCGAAGGCACCCTGCAGGCGGCCGAGCGCGCGGCGCACCGCCTCCTGCGGACCGAAGCCCTGTGCCAGCTCGTCGGCGACGACGTGCACGATCGCCTCGGTGTCGGTGTCGCTCTCGAACACGTAGCCCTTGGCGCCGAGTTCGGCCTTGAGCTCGCGGAAGTTCTCGATGATGCCGTTATGGACGACCGAGACCTGGGCGTTCATGTGCGGATGGGCGTTGCGCTCGGTGGGACGCCCGTGCGTCGCCCAGCGCGTGTGCCCAATGCCCGTGTGCCCCTTCAACGGCTCCTGCAGCAGGCGTCCTTCGAGGTTGCGCAGCTTGCCCTCGGCGCGGCGGCGCTCCAGGTGGCCGTTCTCGACGGTGGCGATGCCGGCCGAGTCATAGCCGCGATACTCGAGCCGGCGCAGGGCGTCGACGAGGTCCGTGGCGACAGCCTTCTGGCCGATAATTCCGACGATGCCGCACATGCGTATTCCGAATCCTTCCGCTCACGCCGCCACTATACTGCTAGCCTTTGCTTAATATGCCCCTCAAATCACAGTATGTTTCTGTGACTTTCTTAAGCCTGCGGCACCGAGTTGCTGGCCTAATTCCTAACTAGCCTTTGCCTTCCGTTTCGACATCATGAGGCGAAATTTGGCCGCCCAGCCGGGCCGCTCTTCCTGCGCCGAGCGTTCGAGGGCTAAGGCGCCGGCGGCGACGTTCTTGGTGATGACGCTGCCCGATCCGATGTAGGCCCCGTCGCCCACTTTCACAGGCGCCACGAGCGAGGTGTTGGAGCCGACGAAGGCGCCCTCCCCCACCTCGGTGCGGTGCTTGGCGAAGCCGTCGTAGTTGCAGAAGATGGTGCCGGCGCCGATGTTGGCGCCCGCCCCCACCGTGCCGTCGCCCAGATAGGACAGGTGGTTGGCCTTGGCACCGGCGCCGAGCGTCACGTTCTTCACCTCAACGAAATTGCCGACGTGCACGTCGGTGCCGAGCACGGCGCCGGGGCGCAGGCGCGCGAACGGCCCGATGCGCGCATTCTTGCCGATGCGGGCGCGCTCGAAGTGGCAGTTGGCCTTGATCTCGGCGCCGTCCTCGACGGTGACACCGGGACCGAAGAACACGTTCGGCTCGATGATGACATCGCGGCCGATCTTGGTGTCGTAGGAAAGCCAGACCGTCTCCGGCGCGATCAGCGTCGCCCCCTCGCGCATCACGGCGAGGCGCGCGCGCTTCTGAAAAATTGCCTCGGCGACGGCAAGCTGCTCGCGTGAGTTAACGCCCAGCACGTCGTCTTCGCTGCACGTGACGACCCCGCCGCGCGCGCCCTGCGCGCGCGCGATCTCGACGGCGTCGGTGAGGTAGAATTCGCCCTTGGCGTTCTTGTTGCCGATGCGCGACAGCACACCGAGGAGATCGTCGATCCTGAAGGCCATGACGCCGGAGTTGCACAGCCGCACGCGGCGTTCCTCGGCGCTGGCGTCCTTGTCCTCGCGGATGGCAGTCAGCCAGCCGTCGCCGTCGGTGAGCAGGCGCCCATAGCCGCTCGGATCAGCCGCCTCGAATCCCAATACCGCTATGCCGGCGCCATCGTCGAGGCGCGCGCGCAGCTTGGCCAGCGTTTCGGTCGGCAGCAGCGGCGTGTCGGCGTAGAGCACCAGCACATCGCCGGAATGGCCGGCAAGAGCCTCGCGCGCGGCGAGCACCGCGTCGGCGGTGCCGCGCTGATGCTCCTGCACGAACACCTTGGCGGTCGGCGCATGCGCCAGGGTCTCGGCGCGCACGGCGTCCATGTTGGGGCCAACGACCACCGACAAGGCATCGGCGCCGAGCTGCTGCGCCACGGCCAGCACGTGGCCGAGCATCGAGCGGCCGGCGATTTTGTGCAGCACCTTGGGGAGTGCCGATTTCATGCGCGTGCCCTGACCGGCAGCAAGGACGACAACCAGCAGGGGGCGGCGGCTCATCAAGCTCTCGCGTTTGAATGGATGGCGATGGCGCGGCTGGAACGGACCGACCATAGCGACCGGGCCGACTCAGGCGACGAAGCACAGGATACGCGTGCAGTTCTATACCGGGCCTCGCCAGGCCCCAACAAGGCGGCGACTTTGTGTCGGCTCGAGTTGCGTATAGGGCTGCACAACATGTTGCTAAGCAGGCACACGCCTACGCAAACTCGTCCGCTTTATCAAAGGCTTACATTGGTTGCTGGCGCCATCCACAGGCACCATTGCGGCCGCCCCAGTGGTGTCGTTGCCCCGTGCGCCCGACTCACCGAATCTCCCTCCAGTGATTCCAGGGCAGATCCGCGCGGAGACCGTCCGCCGAGCCTGCCTAACGACAGCCCTGTGCCGCGTTGAAAACCGTGGAAGCAGCAGAAATGTCCGTTCTCCCCTCTTACGGCCCGACGCGGCGCCGCACGTTCACGATGAACGTGCTCATGTTCATGGGCCTTGGCGCCTTGGCCCTCGCCTACTTGATCTTCGTCGGGGTGCGGCCGGATCTCGTCGCTGCCTGGCGCGACAAGCCGGACGAGGCGCAGACGGCCATCGCCGAAACAAAGCGCACTGTCGAGCGCGCCCTCGCCGACCTCGATCCCATCAAGCAGGGCGTCGGCGAGATGAAGATGGACGTCGAGAACATGAAGGCCGGGATGCAGGAAGCGCTGGAGCGCGACCGCCTCCTGCTGGCGAAGGTCGAGACGCTCGAGCGCGCCACCGCGCAGCCGCCTGAGAAGGTCGCCGCCGCGCCGGCCGCGGCGAAGAAGGTCGCCCCCGTGCCAGCCGCCGCCAAGTTGCCCGCACCGGCGGCGCCGGCGAAGAACATCGAGACCGGTAGCATCGAGCCGCCGAAGGCCGCGGCGCCGGCCAAGCCGGCACCCGTTGGCGTTCTGCTCGCCACCGGCCCGTCGCTCGACTCGCTGCGTCTCTCCTGGCAGATCCTCAACGATCGCCACGGCGCCTCGATGAAGGCGCTGCAGCCGCGCTACGTCGTCAGCGGCAAGCCGGAGGAGCGCACCTATGGCCTCGTCGCCGGCCCGCTCGAGACGGTCGCCGACGCCAAGTCGGTGTGCAAGACGATGACCGACAACGGCATCGCCTGCGAGGTCAGCCAGTACCGCGGCAACGCCTTCTGAGATTAGCGCCTAGGGCTGCGACACGCTGAATGTGTCGCACGCCTCCATGTCGCCGGTCTGCGCCCCGCGCAGGAACCAGCGCTGGCGCTGCTCGCCTGTCCCGTGCAGGCCGACGCGACGGACTTTCGCAGACGGTTGACCGGTGAGAACCGTGTCGTCGCCGATGTCGGTGAGCACCGCCAGCAAATCGGCGCGGAACGCGGGCGACGTCGCCCATGCGGCGCTGTCGTGGATCCATACGCCCGCGAGGCAATCGGCCTGTAGTTCGAAGCGGCGCACGTAATCCGGCCCGTCCTCCGGCGAGGTGTAGAGCGCCTGGCTGAGCGCGTGGAAGCGGCCGTTCAGGTTCTGGATGTGATGGCCGATCTCGTGGCCGATGAGGAAGGCGATGCCTGCCTCCGCCTGCGGGCCGAACTTGGTCATCAGGCGGCCGGCTGCCGCCGTGCCGACGAACACGGTCTGATTGCCGCTGCAGTAGGCCGGGCCGTCCCCCGTATACAGCCCGTAGCAATTGGCCGGCGCGAGGCGCGAGACGAATTGCACCGTGACCGCGGCGACCTCGAGCGCCCGCCCCTGCATGAGCCGGCTCCACGTGGCGATGGAATCATCGCGTGCACGCGCGACAATGGCACGCAGGCGCATGTCGGCGGGAGGCATGCCGCTATCGTTCGCGTGCGGACCGGTGGGAAGTGACATGGCGCCGGGGGGAGCGGCTATCGCCTTCTGCATGTGAGCGAAGATAATCGAAAAGCCGGCCGCGCCCGTGAGGGCGGCAACTGCGAGCAACCGGACTTTTTCGCGTGGCTTCATGGCGCCGAGCCTATGGGCACAATCTCCTAGCGACCAGCATAACTCCTAGAGGGGGCCAACGGTTTCTGAAGCCCATATTCTAAAGACTGCTCGCATTGAACGTATCGCACTCGCTGACCTCTCCCGCCTCCAGCCCGCGCTTGAACCAGCGCACCCGCTGCTCGGAACTGCCGTGGGTGAAGGCGTCGGGGACGATCTGGCCCTGCGTGCGCCGCTGGATCATGTCGTCGCCGATCTGGCTGGCGGCATTGAGGCCCTCCTCCACATCGCCCGGCTGCAGACGGTTCTTCACCTGATCGTTGAGGTTGGCCCACACGCCGGCGAGGCAATCGGCCTGCAACTCCATGCGCACCTGCAGTGCATTGGCGTCCGTCTCGTCGGACGAGGCCTTCAGCTCCTGCACCTTGTCGGCGATGCCGAGCAGCTTCTGCACGTGATGGCC
Organism: uncultured Hyphomicrobium sp.; assembly: GCA_964581475.1. Lineage (GTDB taxonomy): Bacteria > Pseudomonadota > Alphaproteobacteria > Rhizobiales > Hyphomicrobiaceae > Hyphomicrobium_A. The sequence continues at coordinate 53,713 of CAZOOS010000003.1, read as the reverse complement.
GACTTCGTGCGCGATGACGTAGGCTTGGGCGAAATCGCCCGGGGCGTCGAACTTGCGCTTCATCATGTCGTAGAATGTAAGGTCGATGTAGATCTTGCGATCGAGCGGGCAATAGAAGGGGCCCATCTGCGCCATGCCCGTGCCGCATGCGGTGCGCGTGGCACCCGAGAACAGCACCATCTGCGGCTCGGGGTAGCGGCGGCCGAAGCCGGTGAACACGCGCGTCCACACGTCCTCGGTGTCGGCGAGCACCTGCGACACGAAGCGCTTCATGTCGTCCTCGGTGCGCACGCTGGTCCCGCCCGGAAGCCCAGGAATGTCGGGCCCGCGGCTGGCCTGCCGGCCGGGCGACTTCGGCACCTCGGTCTGCTGCGGCATTTGCGGAACTTGCGGAAACTGTCCCTCGCTCAACAGGTCGAGCGGGTTGATGCCGAGAAACAGCATGATGACGCCGATGATGACCAGCGTCGTCAGGCTGATGCCGCCGCCGCCGATCGGGATCTGAATGCGGGTACCCTCGGCACCGCCCGGAAATCCGCGCGGGAAGCGGAACATCGGTCCGCCCTGGCCGCGCCGGTCCTCCACGTTCTCGCTCTCGCGATCCTCGTCACCGTAGCGCATGGCCATCTCCGACGTTTGCGAACGGAGCTCAACCTGAGGCGCGTGCGACGTCCGTCGGCGTCGGCGCGAAGCCCATTGTGCATGCGGAGCCCGATGAGTGACAAGGGGCGCCCGCCCGGCAGCACAACCCGCTCGCCGGGGGTCAGGTTTCCAGCTTTTCCGCCTGCGGGGGCGGCAGCGCCGGCGGCTGGGCCCTATCGTCGGCGATAGCGCGGGCCTTCGGCTTGAGCTTCAGGAGGCTGCGCACCGCACGCGAGGCGGCGACAACCCCCTCGTTGGCGTACGCCTCGTGGTTGCGCTCGATGTCCTTGGGGTCGTAGCGATAGTTGACCATCAGGCCGTAGGCCTCGCGCATGCTCTTTTCCGACGTGTCGGCGAGGAAATTGATGCGCTCGAGGCGCGCGCCGTTGCCCAGATGGAAGCGCGCCACGGGATCGACCGGGCGGCCACCGGCTCCCTTGGCGTCGAGGAAATAGTGGGCGGCGAGCACCATCAGCGCCGTCTCCACCTCGGCATATTCGCTGTCGCTGGCGCCTTCCGGCCAGTTCGTGCGGCGCATCAAGTCGAGCAACGCCCGCGCCTCGCCGGCCACCGGCTCATCATCGGGTTCGGCGGCGACGTCCTCCAGCCAGGCGGCGAACTGCGGGACCGGCGACAGCGTCACGAAGTTTTTCAGGCTCGGCTTCTCGCGCGCCAGCTCCTCGACCACCTGCTTCAAGAGGAAGTTGCCGAAGGTGATGCCCTTCAGGCCCTCCTGGCAGTTGGAGATGGAATAGAAGACCGCCGTCGTCGGCGGCTTGCCGGGAAGCTCGGCATGCGGCTCCTCCAGCACCTGGCCGATGGCGTCGGGCATGTCGCGCATGAGCGCCACCTCGACGAAGACGAGCGGTTCGTCGACGAGGGACGGATGGAAAAAGGCGAAGCAGCGCCGGTCGTCCGGATCAAGGCGCCGGCGCAGGTCGTCCCAACCCTGGATCGCGTGCACGGCCTCGTAGCGGATGATCTTGTCGAGGATCGCCGCCGGCGTGTTCCAGTCGATGCGGCGCAGGACGAGAAAGCCGCGGTTGAACCACGCGTAGAACAGGCGCCGCAGGTCGGCGTCGACGGCAGCGAGCGCTGGCTCGTCGGGCGGCACGCGCAACAGGTCGCGGCGCATGCCGACGATCTCGTGGGTGGCGCCGGGCGCCAGGTTGAGGCGGCGAAAGAACTCGACTCGCGGGCTCTCCAGCGCCTTCTGCAGCCCGGCGAGGCTCGCGTCGGAGGGGTGCTCGAGGTGCGTCCGCGCCGCCTCGACGACGCCCTCGGGATCGGGGCGCATCTGCGTGGCGAGGAACGTGAAAAAGCGCAGGCGCTCGGCCTCGTCGAGCCGGGCATAGCGGTCGAGCAACTCGCGGGCGATGGCGACGCCGGAAGCCTCGCCGCGGCCGGAGACGAGGGCCCGCGTCAGCTCCTCCACGTCCTCTCCCGCGTCGGCGCCGAACAGCGACTTTGGTAACAACGCCCGGCTCTGCTCGGCGACCGAGCTCAGCAGCTCCTGGAGAAACGATACGTTCAAAGTGCAGTCCTTCCACCACTCGAAGAAGCGACGATAGCGCGGCTGTCCTTACTAGGGGACTGCAACACGTCGGCACATGCAGCGTGCAGCTCAAGCGCTGCCCTGCAGGGCAACCGCCTCATAGGTCAGCACACGGCGCGTGCGCACCCACGGGTCGGTGAGGATGCGGAAATCGGCGTAGTGGGGAAGCTCGCGATGGGCGAGGTAGGCCGCCTCGTCTTCGTAGACCTGATAGAGCAGGAACGCGGCGCCCTCGAGCGGATCGACCGAGAGGTCGTAGCGCCGGCAGCCGGGCTCCTGCTCGAGGCAGGCCTTGGCGTGCGCGCGCAGCGCCGCTCGCAGCTCCGCTTCCCGCCCGCGCTCCGCCTCTAGGAACACCACCACGACGAGCATGCCGATCCCCCTTCTCCCTGTCCCCGGAGACGTCCGTTAACCATTCGTAAACCTCTTACGGTGACATTTCATTAACCACCGTTCGCGGCGTCGCAGAGACAATCGGGCATGGAAAATCTCCCTGGCATTGAGCGGATGACCTCCAGCCTCTCGGAGGTCAACAACGATACGGGCCGCACCGCCTTCTGCGGCCCCTACGTCTTGTCGGCCATCACCGGCTATCCGGTCTCGAAGATCGAGGAGATCATCCGCACGGATCGCAACTGCACCCGCAAAACCGTCGTCAAGGGCACCGGCGCCGACGAGGTCGCCGCGGCGCTGGCGCAGTTCGGCTACGAGATGACGCTGAAAGAGACGCACATGGCCAAGCCGCGCAAGGAGCGGCCGACGCTGTGGACGTGGATGCAGAAGCCGCGCAACGTCTGGGCGCACTACATCCTTGCCGTGCACAAGGGCAAGGAAGGCCACTGGATCCTCGTGAAGGGGGTCAAGATGTGTGACACCTACACCGAGGGACGCTGGACCTTCGTCGTCGACGGGCCGCACCGCGGCGCCCGCATCATGGAAATCTTCGAAGTGAAGAAGTCCCTCGGCTGATCGGC
>CAZOOS010000003.1:0-50442 GCA_964581475.1 uncultured Hyphomicrobium sp. | reverse complement strand
GCGGCGCCCGCATCATGGAAATCTTCGAAGTGAAGAAGTCCCTCGGCTGATCGGCAGGCCCTACTTAACGCGCACCAAATTCGCCGCGCCAGATCAATGAATTGGGAACGTGTCCGGGTCACATTGGCCGCACTGTGCCGCGCCCGGCGCAATGGAGGGCCCCATGCATTGTCTCCGCACCGCCATTGTCAGCCTCGTCGCACTCGCCTGCGCCTGCGCCGTTGCCGAAGCCACACCCGCTGACGAAAGCAGCAAGATTTCCGCTTGCCTCGCGGAGGCGAAGGGCGACGCCGCCCGCGAGCGCACCTGCATCGATCGCGTGGCCGGCCCGTGCATGCAGAAGCCGGAGGGCCAATCGACGCTGGGCATGGTCGATTGCCTCATGCAAGAGACGAAAGCGTGGGATGACATCCTGAATGCGGAATACCAGCGCCTGCTACCGCTGTTGAAAGCCGAGGCCGCCGGCGACGTGAAGAAGGCGCAGCGGCTGTGGATAGAGGCGCGTGACGCCGATTGCCGCGTGCCCTATTACTTCTACGACGGTGGGACGATCGTGAAGATCCTCGGTGCAGAGTGCGAGCGCGATCACACGGCCGAGCGGGCGATCCTCATCAAGAATTGGCGCGAGATGGCGCAGGGCGAAGAGCAGTAGGATTTATGCATGCCACTCTGGCGACTCGCAGGCTGCTGGCTCGCGCTTCTCGTCGCGTGCGCGCTTCCCGCCGCCGCGGATGACTCCGCCGTCATCGAGGCGTGCCTCAAGAGCGCCGACGCCGGCAACGGCAAGCCCCACGACTGCATCGGCCGCCTCGCCGACGCCTGCCTCGACAAACCGGAAAACCAGTCAACGCACGCGATGTCCGGCTGCTCCCACCAGGAAGCGGAGATCTGGGACCGCCTCCTCAACGCCGAATATCAGCGGCTGCTCGCCGCAGTCGAGGGGAAGGCGAAGGACGACATCGTCGATGCGCAGCGCCAGTGGATCGGCCTGCGCGATTCCGATTGCGCCATCCCCGACGCCCTGTTCGACGGCGGCACCATGGCGCAGCCGATCGCCGCCAACTGCGTGATGGAGAATACGGCTGAGCGCATGCTGCAGGTGCGCGCCTGGCGCATGATGGTGCAGCCGGAAGGCGACTGACGCCGAGGCGTGTCAGTCCTTGGCGCGTTCCACGTAAGAGCCGTCGGCCGTCATGATGACGACGCGCGTGCCGGTGCCGATGTGCGGCGGCACCATGATGCGGGCGCCGTTGGCCAGCTTCGCCGGCTTGTAGGACGAGGACGCCGTCTGGCCCTTGACCACCGGATCGGCCTCGACGATCTCCAGCGTGACGCGCGCCGGCAGCTCGATGGCGATGGGCACGTTCTCGTGCAGCGACACCGAGCAGGTCATGCCTTCCTGCAGCCACTGCGCCTGATCGCCCATGACATCTTTCGGCACGGTGATCTGGTCGAACGTCTCAGGGTGCATGAAGGTGTAGCCGTGGTCGTCCTCGAACAGGTAGTTGTAGTCCTTCTCGTCGAGATAGGCGCGTTCCACTTGGTCGGTCGTGCGGTAGCGCTCGGTCACCTTCACGCCGTCGGCGATGCGCCGCATTTCAAGATGCGTGACGGGCGTGCCCTTGCCGGGATGGATGTTCTCGGCATGGATGACGACGGCGAGCTTGCCATCCAGATCGAGCACGTTGCCCTTGCGAATCGAAGAGGCGATCACCTTAGCCACATAAGTCTCCGTTGTAGGGGTCCGGCGGCGGCGCCAGACGCGCGCGCGATCGGCCGATAAGGGGAAAGTTGGCGCTCTCATACCCTGTCCCGCCGCAAAGGCCAAGGCGGGGGAGCGCGACCCTCTTACGATTGTCATCCCGGAGCTTGTCCCCGGGATACAGCCAAAAAAAGCAACTGAGCCCGCCCTAGGCCGGATCCCGGCAACAAGTGCCGGGATGACACTGTGACCGCGTGTGCATCTTGGTCTAGAGAAGCGGCATGAGCACAGACCGCCCCTGGTGGAACCCCGAAGCGCATGCCGACCGCCGGCCGTTCCTGACGGCGCGGGCACGTATCAAAGCGGCCTTCCGGGGCTGGTTCGCGGAGCAAGGTTTCACCGAGGTCGAGCCCGGTATCCTGCAAGCCTCGCCCGGCAACGAGGCGCACTTGCATGCCTTCCGCACCGAGCTCATCGCCGCGGACCTGACGCGCCACCCGCTCTATCTGCACACCTCGCCCGAGCTCGCCTGCAAAAAGCTGCTGGCGGCCGGCGAACAGAAGATCGTCGCCTTCGCGCCCGTGTTTCGCAATCGCGAGCGCGGCGCTCTGCATGCCCCGGAATTCACCATGCTCGAATGGTATCGCGCCGGAGCCCCGTACGAGACGCTAATGGACGACTGCGCGGCGCTGCTGAAGCTCGCCGCCGAGACGGCCGACAACCGCTTCGTCTCCTGGCGCGGCGTGACGAGCAATCCGCGCGCCGTGCCGGCGCGGCTGACGGTGGCCGAGGCGTTCGCGCGCTATGCCGGCATCGACCTGCTCGCCACCGTAGGCGCCGAAAGCAACGACCGGGAGGCCCTTGCTGTGGCGGCGGAGGGCGCCGGCATCGTGCCGCGCCCGGACGATACCTGGGCCGACATCTTCGCCAAGCTGCTGACGGCGCTGATCGAGCCGAAGCTCGGCAATGGCCGCGCAACCCTGCTGACCGGCTATCCGGCGAGCGAAGCGCCGCTGGCCCGCGTCTCGGCCGACGATCCGCGCATCGCCGAGCGCTTCGAGCTCTACTGCTGCGGCGTCGAGCTGGCCAACGGGTTCGGCGAGCTGACCGATCCCGAGTTGCAGCGCCAGCGCCTCGACGCCGAGATGGACAAGAAGCACGCGCGTTACGGCGAGCGCTATCCGATCGACGACGACTTCATCGCCGCCCTGGCGCACATGCCGCCCGCGTCCGGCTGCGCCATGGGCTTCGATCGCGTCGTCATGCTGGCGACCGGCGCCACGCGCATCGACCAGGTGCTATGGACGCCCCTGCCGCACGCGTGATGCCTGAGCTGGACCGCTTGTCCATATTGTTGCACCGGCCGACCGCGACTTCGGGTTTTGGCCCGGAACGGACATCAAGCATTATAGTCCTGGGTAGTACGCCTTCGTCGCTTTGCCGAGTTTGCGGACATCACCAGCTCGTCGAAGCTGCCCTAAACCCGATCGAGGAGTACGGCAGCATCACCACGTAAAGCGGACATCTGCCGATTTGTTTTTCGTTAAAACAGGCATTTTATGCGTTCCTCGGTTTCAGGGGGCGGTGATGATATGGCGTGCTACCGGATCCTGAGGTGGCCGCCATTTGCCTTAATTTGCTTGTGGCCGCCAGAACACGGCCCGCTGGTCAATTGCCCTCGCCGGTCATCCGCATACGGTCCACTGACGCACATTCTGCTAAGGATTGCGGTTGTTGAACGAGTGTTTTTGAGGGGATGGATGGCGCGGGACAAAGCGTGCGGCGGACATCTTGCGCACGTCAGGCCGCGAGTTGCGTCGCGGCGCAGCGGTATCACGGCCTATCGGGTGATCGGCAACTATGGGCCGAATGCGGGCTGCGGCTCCAACGCCCTCTCCGCTTCCGATACCTGGCGCAACGTCCTGCTCGGCTCCGTCGCCGCGGGGGCGCTGTTCTTCGGCTACGGGCGCAGCGCCAGAGCCAACTGTTCCGGGCCGGCTCCCACGCTGACCTGCACCGGCGACATTTCTGGCACCGCTCCTCCGGGCGTCTACAACGGCGGTATTCGGGTACCGCCAGCGCCCGTCTACACAACCTTGGACGTCAATAACATCACCTCCGACATCACTCCCGACTCCGGCGTCGACGGGATCAATTTCGTAACGAACGGTGACATCACCATCAATAGCGACACCGGCCCGTTCGCTATTATTACGACCGGTTATGGCGCGGACGGTATGTACGCGCGTTCGGAAACCGGAACCATCCGCATCGAAAGTACCGGCGACATCGTCACCCGAAATGGGATCTTCGCCTATGCGTACAGCGCGAACTCCCTCTCCATAATCACAAGCGGCGATATCCAAGCCACCGACTCAGGCATTATTGCGTTGTCACTTGGCGGGATGGTCACCGTCCACAGCACGGGTGATATCAACGCCAGGTATGGAATCTACGCCCGCAGTACCGGCGCAGCGGGAGGCGTGTCCATTACGAGTGTCGGCGACATTGAGGCCGTAGGCGCCGTAGGCGATGGCATCCGCGTCGTCTCGCCCGGCGCCGGCCCGCTAACGATCGATAGCACTGGCGACATCACATCCAGTTTCGGGCACGGAATTATTGCATATAAAGTGTCGTCCACGGGAGTTTCGGTGAAGAGTACGGGCACCATCCAGGCCGGGCTGGAAGGTATCTTTGTGTTTTCGGCTGGTCGTTTCGACATCGAAAGCACCGGCGACATTACGTCGACAACCAGCGACGCGGTATTCGCTGCCGGCTACGCTGCGGGCAGCACGGTCACGCTGCGCGGCGGCACCGTGTTCGGCGCCAGCGACGGCGTCGAGTTCCTCGGTGCAGGCGGTTTACTCAACACACTTGACAACTATGCTGCGTTATCCGGCGGCGTGCTCGCTGTACGGGGCGGGCTCGGCGACGACATTGTCAACAACTACAACCTGATCACCGGCAGCGTCGATCTCGGGGCGGGCAGCAACGCCTTCAACAACCGGGCGGGCGGCACATTCAGATCCGGCGCCATCGTCAACCTCGGCGCCGGCAATACGCTCACCAACGCCGGGACGCTTTCGCCGTTTGGCGCCGGTGCCATCGGCACCACGCTTCTCACCGGCAACTTGGTGCAGGACCCGGGCGGCATCCTATCCGTCGACGTGGACATGAACGCCAACCTTGCCGACTCCATCGACATGAACGCGTCCGGTACGGCGAGCCTGTCGGGGAATGTAGCGCTGAACTTCTTCAATCTGTCGCCGGTTCCGCGCTCCTTCACCATCATAGATGACGCCACGGCCATTCCCGTGCAAGGGCTCGGCGTCCTCAACCCGGCGGTGATCTCGCAGATCACCTATCCCGGCGGTACGGACGTCGTGCTGACCATAACGGGCTACGATTTTTCCGCCTCGGGTCTCAACCAGAACCAGACCAATATCGGCGACAATCTCAACGCCATCTTTGCTGCCGGTAGCGGCGGCATGCCGTCGGTGCTCCTGGGACTCGCCAATTTGACGAGCCTCTCGGGCTTGGCCGGCGCCCTCGATCAGCTCTCCCCCGAGGTCTACAACTACACCAAGATCGATACGCTGTTCGCGGCCGAGCAGTTTTCCTCCGACATGATGAGTTGCCGGGTCGCCGACGGCAGCGGAGCTTCCTTCATTCACGAAGGCCAGTGCGTTTGGGCCCGCGCCCGCGCCCGGTTCCTCGACATCGACACCACGCCAAGCAACATCGGCTCCGACAGCACAATCGGCTCCTTCTCCGGCGGCGCGCAAGTGGCTCTGGCGCCCGACTGGCGCTTGGGCTTCGCCGCCGGCTACGACCAGATCGCGCTCGACACCGGCAGCGCGGCGACCGCGGATGGCGAGCGCGCCAATATCGGCGCCTCCATAAAATACAACCCCGGCCGGCTCCTGCTGTCAGCCGCCGCCGCACGCGGCTGGGCCACCTACGATACAACGCGCGCGATGGCCTTCGGCGGCTTTGCCGGAACGGCAACGGGTGACAGCGACGTCGACTACGTCTCCGGCCGGCTGCACGCCGCCTATCTCTTCGACTACGGCCACTGGTACCTGAAGCCGCTGGTCGATGCGACGCTGACCGAGATAGACTTCGGCGGCACTGCGGAAACGGGAACCGTCGCGGCGCTCAACGTGGCCGGCGACAGCGATACGATTTTCTCGATCGCGCCGGCACTCGAAATCGGCAGCGAATATCGCTTCGGCGAATTCTCGGTGCTACGGCCCTTCGTGCGCGCCGGCGTTACGTGGCGCGATGCCGACAGCATGGATCTCAGTGCCGCATTCGCGGCGGCACCTGCGGGTGTCGGGCCCTTCGTCGTCGGCACCGCACTCGATGAGGTGCTGGTGGACGTCAGTGCGGGCTTCGATGTGATCAATACCGAAGGGGCGGTGTTGCGGCTGCAGTATGACGGCCGCTTCGGCGAGGAGACGCGGCAGAACAGCGCCAGCATCAAAGGCAGCGTTCCGTTCTAACCTAGCCATATCTTCCAATTTGAGGGGCGCCAGGCACAATTTTGCGACGCCCAGATTTTATTCGCGGCGTCCTGGCGGGAGGCGGCTCTTCGGTCCGCCCTTGCCGAGTCTCCTCGTCCCTCAGAAGCGGCTGAATGACGCCCTTCCGAGTCGGGCGCGAGTGGCGGTCCATGCCGTTCGAGCCGTTGTTCCGCTTCAGCCTCGGTCGCATGTCCAGGGGTTGGATGCGGAGTGGCGTGCACCATTGCCAGGGCGGTCTATGAGCACAGGACCTCGACCAGGATCGATGCAGACACGCGCGATCACGCCCTGGGCGCCTGGACATTGAAGCCCGAACCGCCATATTTCCTGCATGACCAAGGCTCGTGACATGCGTCTATCCGACAAGCAGTTCGCGCACATCGCGCGCGCGCTCGCCGAGCCGCGCCGCTATCAGATCCTCGAGCAAATCGGCAGTGCCGACCCGGCCCTGCCGTGCAGCGCCCTGCATCACACACACGAGGTCAGCGCCGCGACGCTCTCGCACCACCTCAAGGAATTGGAAAGCGCCGGACTGATCGACGTGACGCGCGTCGGCAAATGCATGAGCATGACGCTCAACCGCGACGTCCTGCGCGCCTACCTCTCCCGCCTCTCCCAGATCTAGCCCGTAGATTTGGTCGCACCCCTCCCCCGCCTTGAACACCCATGACGTCACACTTAGATGCTCATCGAAGTTAGACGGTTGTCTAAATGATCAATGGAGACGGGTGTCATGGGAAAGCTAGCAGGCAAGGTCGCCGTCGTAACGGGCGCGTCCAAGGGCATCGGCGCGGGTATAGCGAAGGAGTTCGCCGCTGAAGGCGCCGCCGTCGTCGTCAACTACGCCTCGAGCCGCGAGGGGGCCGAAAAGGTCGTCGGCGGGATAACCGCCCAGGGCGGAAAAGCCATTGCCGTCGGCGGCGACGTTTCCAAGGAACCCGACGTCAAGGCGCTGTTCGATGCCACACACAAGGCCTTCGGCAGGCTCGACATCCTCGTCAACAATGCCGGCGTCTACAAATTCGCGCCGATCGAGGAGTTCACCGAGGCGGACTACCGCTGGCATTTCGACATCAACGTTCTTGGGCCACTGCTAGCGATCAAAGAGGCACTCAAGCACTTTCCGGCTGAGGGCGGTTCGATCATCAATGTCAGCTCGGTCGCGGCTTTCAGCCCCACACCTACTGCCGCCGTCTACTCTGCCACCAAGGGTGCGCTCGACACGATTAGTCTCGTGCTTGCTCACGAGCTGGGCGCCAGAAATGTGCGCGTCAACTCGCTCAATCCGGGCGGCGTCGAGACGGAAGGCACGCACCGGATCGGTGTCATCGGCAGCGAATTCGAAAAGCAAATAGTCCAGCGTACGCCGCTCGCGCGCATGGGCCAGCCCGACGACATCGCCAAGGTGGCCGTGTTCCTGGCTTCCGACGATTCCGCCTGGGTGACCGGTGAGCGCCTCACCGCGTCGGGCGGCTTGCGCTGATCGAACGGCAACAGCCGGTGGCCAGCTCTGCGGCTGGCCACCGCTCCCTCAGTAGCCGATCTTGAACGAATTGAAGCGGTAGTTGATGCCGGCTCGTACGAGGCTGCCATCCGTCTCGACGTTCCAGGTGTTGGCGCCCAAGCCGCCATTGGCCGGCGTCGTCAACGTCACTGCGCCGATGTCGTAGTAGAGATATTCGAGCTTCGCCGTCCACGCGCCTTCAAGGGTCGTCTCGAAGCCGGCGCCCAGGGTCCATCCGTTGCGGAAGCTTGAACTCGACGCGCTGACGGCCGGAACGCCGCAGACCAGCGCATCGCACGCCTCGATGACCGAGACCGTCGTGTCGGCGCCCAGATAGCCGCCGGTGAAATACAGCATCCAGCCGTTCATCAGCACGCCGAGACGGCCGCGCAGCGTCAAATAGAAATCCGCGTCAGTCGTCGTTGACGCGTCGTAGCCGAGCGGCACGTAGTAGCCGCCGCTGCCGGCAAGGCCGAGATTGCCGAGATCGGCCTCGACGCCGTAGATGACCGGCCCAAGCTGCCAGTTGTAACCGAGCGTGCCGCCGACCACGAGACCGCTGGGCGAGTAGCTCCATGAATCGTCCAGGGTGACCCCGGTTTCCCCATTGGCCGTCGAGCTTCCCCATGTGCCGCCCAAATGCGCGCCGAGGTAAAAGCCGCGCCAGCCGATGGGTGCCGGCGTGTAGGCCGGCGCAGCATCGTAGGACGCATATCCGTCGCTGAGCGCTCGCTCCTTGGCGCCGGCGATACATACGCACGCAACCAACACAGCAAGCACATGACGACGCATTAACGCCTCCTCGTAATCCACGGACTAAAGGGACGCATGCACTGGAAGGCGCCATCGGTACGCGAAAACGGGCAGCCGCGTGCGCAGTTGTTCAATTGTCTCCCCGCTATCAACAGCGCTCCGGACGAACTTGTCTCACTGTGGCTCAAGCGGCACGCTATGCTCTGCGGCACGGACAATGCTTTCGGAGAGCCGACATGACCGCCTTCCGTAGAACATTGACGACGGCGAGCGATCTCGCCGATGCCAGCCTCGTTTCCAAGCAGCGTGCTGCATCTATAGAGGCGGTCGGCGCCCGTTATGCGGTGGCGGTGACGCCGGCCATGGCGGAGCTGATCGATGCCGCCGACGCCGACGATCCGATCGCCCGCCAGTTCGTGCCCGATGTCCGCGAACTCGAGCACCACCCCGGCGAAGATGCCGACCCCATCGGCGATGGTCTGAGAAGCCCGGTCCCCGGCGTCGTGCACCGCTACCCGGATCGCCTGCTCTTGAAGCTCGTCAGCGTCTGCCCGGTCTACTGCCGCTTCTGCTTCCGGCGCGAGATGGTCGGCCCCGGCAAGAGCGCGGCGCTTTCCGGAGCCGATCTGGCGACCGCCTTCGCCTATATCCGCGACCGCCCCGAGATCTGGGAGGTGATCCTCACCGGCGGCGATCCGCTCATCCTCTCGCCCCGCCGCGTCGCCGAGGTGACCGCCGCCCTCAACGACATCAGCCACGTCAAGATCATCCGCTGGCACTCGCGCGTCCCGTCGGTGGCGCCCGAGCGCGTCACGCCGGCCCTCGTCGAGGCGCTGCGCTCGCCTGCGAAGACCGTCTACGTCGCGCTGCATGCCAACCATCCGCGCGAGCTGACCGACGCGGCGCGCGCCGCCTGCCGCCGCATCATCGACGCCGGCATATCCATGGTCAGCCAGAGCGTGCTGCTACGCGGCGTCAACGACGACGTGCAAACGCTCGAAGCGCTGATGCGCGGCTTCGTCGAGATGCGCGTCAAGCCCTACTACCTGCACCACGGCGACCTGGCACCGGGCACGGCGCACCTGCGCATCACCGTCGCCGAGGGCCAGGCGCTGATGCGCGCGCTGCGTGCGCGACTCTCCGGCCTGGCGCTGCCGACTTACGTCCTCGACATCCCCGGCGCGCACGGGAAAGTCCCGATCGGCCCGGCCTATCTCTCCCCCGGACCGGGCGGCCACACGGTGCACGACGCGCGCGGCGAGGCGCACGCCTACGAGGACGTCTGTGCGGCGCCGACGAGCGTTCCGTCCGTAGACTGACTCGCCTTGCGCCCCTCTCTGACCTGGGTCAGACTGCCACACCGGCCGCAATTGAAGCCCACCGAGAAGCTTCGGCGCCAGGCAACCTACCGGGAGGACGCTTCATGAACGAGCAGGCCAAGCGCACCACATTCTTCGGCGCGTGTCCGCACGATTGTCCCGACACGTGCGCGATGATCTACGAGGTGGATGACGGCAAGCTCGTCAATGTGAAGGGCAACAAGGAGCATCCCATCACGCGCGGCACGCTGTGCGTGAAGCTCAAGGACTTCCACGACCACCACCACAATCCCGACCGCCTGCTGTACCCCATGCGCCGCGTCGGTCCCAAGGGCTCGGGCCCCAAGGGCGGCAACAACTTCGAGCGCATCACCTGGGAAGAAGCGATCTCCGAGATCGGCCGGCGCTGGCGCGGCATCATCGCCGAGTACGGCGCGCAGGCGATCATGCCGCAAAGCTATCTCGGCAACATGGGCTTGGTGCAAGGCATCAACTCGGGAGATCCGTTCTTCAATCGCCTCGGGTCGACGGTGAACGAGAAGACCTATTGCACCTCCGGCTCCTCGTCGGCCTGGCTGCTGACGTACGGCCCGACGGGCGGCGTCGACCCCGAGAGCTTCGTGCACTGCAAGTACATCGTCATCTGGGCGTGCAACTCGATCTCGACCAACCTGCACCACTGGCCGTTTGTGCTCGAGGCACAGAAGCGCGGCGCCAAAGTCGTCGTCGTCGACGCCTACAAGTCGCGCACCGCCAAGGCCGGCGACTGGCACATCTGCCCGCGTCCCGGCACAGACGGCGCGCTCGCCATGGGCGTCATCAATTCGATGATCGAGCAGGGGCTCGTCGACCAGGACTACGTCGACAAGTACGTCGTCGGCTTCCCGGAGCTGAAGGCGCGCGCCAAGGAGTTCACGCCGGAATACGTCGAGAAGGTCACCGGCGTGAAGGCGGCCGACGTCGTCAAATTCGCCCGCGAGTTCGCCACCTCGCAACCCTCCGCCATCCGCATCGGCGTCGCCATCGAACGCTCGGCCGGCGGCGCCCAGGCGGCGCGCGCCGTCTACGCCATCCCGGCGCTCGCCGGCTCGTGGCGCCACGTCGGCGGCGGCATGCTGCAATTGCCGCTGTGGGACTTCCCCGTCGACTGGGTGAAGGCGGCCCGCCCCGACTTCATCAAGCCGGGCACGCGTGTCGTCAACAACCTGCGGCTGGGCCAGGCGCTCACCGGCGAGATGCAACTCGATCCGCCGATCAAGAGCCTGTTCGTCTTCTGCACCAACCCCGTGAGCCAGTCGCCGGAGACCAATAAGATCGTCGAGGGCTTGAAGCGCGAGGACCTGTTCACGGTCGTCGCCGAGCACTTCATCAACGACACGGCCAAGTACGCCGACATCATCCTGCCCGCGGCCATGGCCGGCGAGGCCGAGGACATGATGTGGTCATGGGGTCATTTCTACTTCACGTACAATCAGAAGGCCGTCGACCCGCCGGGCGAGTGCAAGCCGACCAGCGACATGTGGCGCCTGCTCGCCGCCGAGATGGGCTTCGACGATCCGGTCTTCAAAATGACCGACGCTGAGCTGTGCGAGGCGTACATCAACTGGGCCGACCCGAAGATGGGCGGCATCGACATGAGCTATTTCAAGGAGCACGGCTACTACCGCATCGACGTCGGCCCGGTCGATACGCGCACGCCGCACGCGGAAGGCAAGTATCCCACGCCCTCGGGCAAGGTGGAGTTGCTGCTCAACGACGCGAGGAACTTCGTCGCGCCGCCCTTCCGCGCCATGTACGAGGGCGAGCAGGACGGCACGCTGCTCGATCCGTTGCCGGGCTACCAGCCGGTGCGCGAATCTCCGGCGACCAATCCGGAGCTGGCCAAGCGCTACCCGCTCAACATCATCTCGCCCAAGAGCCACGCGTTCCTCAACTCGTGCTACGCCAACGAGCCGCACAAGATCAAATTGCAGGGTGAGCAGTTCGTGATGATCTCCCCGGTCGATGCGGCCGATCGCAACATTCGCGAGGGCGATCCCGTGCGGGTGAAGAACGACCGCGGCGACTTCGAGGGCGTCGCGCGCGTGACCGAGGACGTCAACCCCGGCATCGTCGTGGCGACGCTGGGCTACTGGCGCCAGCTCAACCGCTCGGACGGATCGGTCAACTCGATCTCGTCGGATGCCTGGTCGAACATCGGCCGCGCCCCGACGTTCTCCGACAACCTCGTCGAGGTCTCGCGCGTCAACTAACGGGCGCACCTCGCCATCCGCAGAACGAACATCACGCGCCGCGGCCTAGCCGCGGCGCTTTTGCTTAGCGCGAGATCAACCGTTGACGACCCTGACGGAAGGTCCCGAGCCCCACCGACCAGAGCACGTGCCCCCCTGGGTCCAACTTGCCGGCCAACGCCCCTTGCCGGGCCCGTCAACACATGGAATTTCGGAGCCGGAAACTGAGCGACATTGTTTGAATGCCGGTATCGCTTTATTGCGGTACCGGCAGGAGGCACAGGCGGCGCGATGGGCAGAAAGCAGTTAGGCCTCGTCGGCGACATCGGCGCCACGAACGCGCGCTTCGCGCTCGTCGGCGGCGACGGCGCGCTGTCGCATCACGCCAATCTCCTGTGCGAGGACTATGCGAGCATCGGCGAGGCGCTGCTTGCGTACCTTGCGCAGGCGGGTGCCGCTTCGCCGTCTGCCGCCGCGCTCGCCGTCGCCACGTCGCCCCACGTCGATCGTGTATGCTTCACCAACAATCCGTGGTCCTTCTCGACCGCGGAGCTCGCCGTGCAGTTCGGCCTGCAGCGCCTGCGCGTCGTCAATGATTTCTACGCCAACGCGCTCGCCGTGCCGCTGCTGCGTGAAACGGATCTCCAACAGGTCGGCGGCGGCGCGGCGGTTCCGGGTACGCCGATGGCCGTCATCGGGCCCGGTTCGGGCCTCGGCGTGAGCGCCGTCGTGCCGAACGGCGCCGGCTACACCGCGATTCCCGGCGAGGGTGGCCATGTCACCATGCCCCCCGCCGACGCGGACGAGAGCGCCGTGCTGGCGCTGATGCGCGGGCGCTACGACCACGTTTCGGCCGAGCGGCTGCTGTCCGGGCCCGGCCTGATCAACATCTACAATGCACTGTGCGAGATCGACGGCGTGCCGGCAGAGGCGCTGACGGCGGCGCAAATCTCCCACGCGCTGCACGCCGATGGCGAGGGCCGCGCCAAACGGGCCGCGCAGATGTTCTGCGCCATGCTCGGTACCGTCGCCGGCAACCTTGCATTGACCCTTGGCGCCCGCGGCGGCGTCTATATCGCCGGCGGCATCGTGCCCAAGCTCGGCGCGGCCTTCGCCCACTCGCAATTCCGTGCGCGTTTTGAGGACAAAGGGCGCTTCCGCGATTACCTGGCGGCCATCCCGACCTTCGTCATCGTCCGCCCGGACGCAGCGCTGCTCGGCGCGTCAAAGCTGCTCGATGCGGATTAGAATACGCAGCTAACTCTGGGGCATTGACGGCAGTCCATGCCGCCGCCATCTCAATAGGGCAGCGGCTGAACGGGGATGCCGGCAAACCAACCCTGGAGGTAGGCCATGAAATCCACTGTCAAATCGGCAATGCACAACGGTGCAGAGTGGGTCGGACCGCAAACGTCCATCACCGAGATCGCCAAGAGAATGCGCAAGCTCGACGTCGGTTCAATTCCCGTGGGCGAGAACGATCGTCTCATCGGCATGGTCACCGACCGTGACATCATCTGTCGGGGCTTGGCCAACGGCGGCGACGTCAGCAAGCTGACGGCCCGCGATGTGATGACCAAGGGCATCGTCTACTGCCGAGATCGCGATAGCATTGATGAAGCGTTGGGCATCATGGAGAGTAAGCAGGTCCGCCGCCTGCCCGTTATCGATGATAACAAGCGCATGGTCGGAATCCTCAGCTTCGGCGACATCTCGCATGCCGCGCCGCCGAGGCAGGCGGGTGAGCTAATGGCCGCTTGCTCCGCGCACCACGCGTGACCCTCCCTGGCCGCTCGGCGCTATCGACGCAGCGATAGCTCGGGCGCGCCTATGCGGAGATGGCGCCCGGCTCCTCGCCCTCGTCGATGTCGTCGGTAATCAGCAGCGGCGGCTCGTGCAGATAGCGCGTCGCGCGGCGCTTGGCCTCGATGTCCGCCCAAACGATGTTGACCTGCTCTACCGTGAGCCCGGTAGCGCGCGCCACGTCGGCGGCGGGGATGTCGTTCTCGAGGCCGTACAGGCACAGATCCATCTGCACGTACGGTAGCGCGAAGTAGAACTCCTCCTGTGTCTGCTCCATCGACCAGGTGTCCGTGCTCGGCGGGCGCGCACAGATTTCCCTCGGCACTCCGAGATCGGCGGCGAGCTGGTAGACTTGCGTCTTGTAGAGATGGGCGATGGGTTTGAAATCGGCGGCGCCATCGCCGTTCTTGACGAAGAAGCCCTGATCGTACTCCAGCCGGTTCGGCGTGCCGGCGACGGCGTAGTTGAGCCGGTCGGCGTGATAGTACTCGAGCTGCTTGCGCGTGCGCTGCTTCATGTTCGTCGCCGCGACGACGGCCTGGTAGATGGCAAGCGGCATGCGCGCCTCGCGGCGCTCGCCCGTAGGCGACTGCACGACCAGCTTGGTCAGGTTGTAGCGATTGCCGTGCAGGGCATTGTGCAACACGACCTTGCACCCCCAATCGGGGCCGAAGTCGGGAAACACCTCGCGGATGGCGCCGTCGCGGCGCAGGTAGCAGCCGGCGGCCGACAGCGTCGGCGCGATGTCCTCGACGACGTGGCGGATGCCAAGCGTGTCGGCGACGAGGCGGCCCAGACGCAGGCTCTCGGGATCGGAATCCTTTTCCGGCATGAGGACGCCGAGCACGTTGCCAGGGCCCAGGGCGGCGACGCACAAGGCGGCGGTGAGGCTCGAGTCTATTCCGCCCGACAGGCCGACGACGGCGCCGCGCCGGCGCAAGCGCCGCAGCACCTGATCGCTGATCCCGCGCGCGATGCAGCGCGTCGCCGCCGGGCTGTCGAGACGCAGGCTGTCCGCCGAAAAGTCGGCCGGGTTATGGGTCCATCGCATCATGGTGCATCTCGGTATTGGGTTTCGGCGACGAGGCGGCGGCTGATCTTGCCGGAATCGGTCTTCGGCAGCGAAGGCCGAAACTCCACCACCTTGGGGACCATGTAGTCCTCGAGGAAGCGGGCACAGTGGCGCACGATCTCCGCTGCTTCCAGCGCCGCTCCCGGCTCGCCGGCGACGACGGCTTTGATGGCGCTCCCCAGGATCGGGTCCGGGACGCCGATGACCGCCACTTCGGCGACGCCGGGGAAGGCGTAGATCACGTTCTCGACCTCCTTCGGCGCGACCTTCTCGCCGCGCGACTTGATGATGTCGTCCTTGCGGCCGACAAAGTACAGGAAGCCCTCCTCGTCGGTGCGGAACAGATCGCCCGTGTGCAGCACCCGCTCCCACGCGTGCTGGCCGGGGCGCAGGGCGCGGGCGGTGGCCTCCGGGTTTTCCCAGTAGCCTTTCATGACGTGCGCGCCGCGGATCAGCAGCTCTCCGACGACGCCCGCTGCGACCCGCTTGCCTTCCTCGTCGGCGACATACGCCTCGGTGCCGGGTATGGCGATGCCGACGGAGCCGATGCGGTTCTTCAACTCGGACGGCGGCAGCCACGTGCAGCGCTTGCATTCGGTCAGGCCGTACATGGAATAGAGCGCGACGTGCGGGAACAGCGCCTGCAGCCGCTCGATGTGCGCGGGCGGCAGCGCCGCAGCGGTGTTGGTGATGTAGCGCAGATGCGGCAGCGCGCCCGGCGCCAGATTGCGTTGGCCAACGAGGATCGCCGCCATGGTCGGCACGAGCGGCAGGCCGGTGACCTTCTCCTCCGCGCAACGATTGAGAATGAGCTGCGGAAACGCAAACGACTTCTCGAGGATCAGCGTGGCGCCGACCTTGACGGCCATCAGCACCTGGTAGAGGCCGTAGTCGAAGGCGACCGGCAGCACGTTGAGAATGACGTCGGCGGCGGTGTTCTCGAGGTAGGTGGTGATCGATGTGGCGGCGGCGACGACGTTCTGATGCGTCATCATCACGCCCTTGGGAAAGCCGGTCGAGCCCGAGGTGTAGATGAGCATCGCCAGATCGATGTCGATGCCCGAGGCTCCACTGAGCAGCGCAAACTTCGGAGCGCTCAGCACCTCGTTCCAGTGCGCAAAGCCGTTGGGCGCCGCCTCGCCGTCGGCGACGATGCTCACGGCGACCGAGGGCGACGCCTCCACCGCGTCGGCGGCGATACCGGCGATCTTCTGCTGCGTGATGATGCCGCGCGCCCGGCAGTTGTTGAGAATGAAGGCGAGCTTGTCGGCTTTCGTCGATGGGTTAACGGGGCTGAACACGGCGCCGGCCTTCAGCACGGCAAAAATCGAGACAACCGCCTCGGCACTATTGTCCAGGAACAGGACGACGCGATCGCCGCGGGCGATGCCGCGGTCGAGCAACCCCTGGGCGAGCTCGTCGGAGAGATCGTCGAGCTGGCTGAAGGTCAGACGTCTGCCGGAGGCGACCAGGGCTGTCTTGTCCGGGAAGCGAACGGCGCTATCGCGTAGGAATTGTTCAAAGCGCATTGCCTCTGCCCTCCTGCCCCAGCCAAGGCGGGGTTTTAGTTTGCCGCGGCGACGAGAACCGGTCCGCCAAGTCGCTTGTGGTCGACGTAAAGGGCGATCTGCCTGACGGAATCGAGGTTTTCCGGCACGATCTCCTCATCCTGCACGACGATGCCGAACTCCGTCTCGAGGTAGGAAACGAGCTCCAAAATGCCGGTCGAATCGATGAGACCGGCGCCCAGCAGCGATTCATCGTCCGCCAGCCCCTGGCGCCCCTCGCGGAACAGGAAGCTGGTTTCGATGAACCCGCGGATCGATTGCTTGAGACTCTCTGCCATGATGGTAACTCGCTAGAGACTGGATGGTGGATTGGCCTGCAGGGCCGCGGCGCCGGCCGGCCGAAGGGCACTCGCCTTCGGCGAAGCAAGCGCTATGCCACGGTTACCGGCGGCCCCGCTGATGAAGGTCTCGTGCCAGACCTGGGTGGAAAGAACACCGACGAAGGCGAGATTGTCGCGGAAGCCGGTGGAAGGAAGCCTGGCGCACTTCTGCACCAGCCGGTCGACGAACTCCGCATCGAAGTAGCCCGCGGCATTGATGTTGGCCGGCGACATATGGTCGAGGACGGCAGCAGCCGTGCCCGAGCGCAGGAACGCATGGCTCTCGGGCGCGCGGTAAGGCTGCTTGGGGCGCGCGGCGATGCTGCCGGGGAGCAGGTGCCGCATGCTCTGCCGCAGGATGTGCTTCTCGGCGAGCCCCTTGAGCTTCAAGCGCGGGGGAATGCGCGCGGCGAGCTCGATGAGACGGTGGTCGAGGAACGGAAAGCGGCCCTCGACGGCGTGCGCCATGCCGACGCGATCTCCTTGCGAGGAGAGAATGTAGCCCGGCAGCAGATACGCACTTTCCAAGTACTGCGACTGCGACAGGGGATGCCAGCGGGCGAACTCGGGCGGCAGTCGCTCGCGCAGATCGGCGAGCGCATCGTAATCGCCGATCTCCTCGCGCAACTCGGCGGAGAAGAACGCCTTGGCGCCGGCGGTCGAACGGAAGCGCGGCAGATGCGAATACAGCGGGTCGTCGATCGCGCTCCCCCCAGCTCCGAAGAACGCCTCCAGGTAGCGCTGCGACTGGCCTTGTATGCGCGGCATGTAGGGATAAAGCTTCTTCAGCAGCTGCGGACGGCGCTTCGAATTCGGTTGGGCGGCGCAGAAGCGGCGCACCTTTGCCTCCTTGAACACGTCATAGCCGGCGAACACCTCGTCGGCGCCTTCTCCGGTCATCACCACCTTGAAGCCGCTGTCGCGCACCAGCCGCGAGAGCATCAGCATCGGTGCCGGCGCCGTACGCATGATCGGCCGTTCGGTGTGCGTGATGAGCTGTGGCAGCACCGCCGCAATGTCCGCGTCGCGGCAAAAGGTGGTCGAGTGCTTGAGGTCGAGCGCGTCGACCATCTCGCGCTGGAACTCGCTCTCGTCGAACTCGGCGTTCTCGAATGCCACCGAGAACGAGCGAAGCTGGTCAGGAACGAAGCTGCGAATGGCCGCCGTAGTGATCGAAGAATCAAGGCCGCCGCTCAGGTAGGCGCCGATGGGAACGTCGGCCCGCAGGCGGATGCGCACGGCGTCGAGCAGCAGCTCACGCACCTCGTCGGTAAGGCGGGCTTCTTCGGCGGCCGACACCGGCCGATCGCCAGCCGCGTCGGGATATTCGAAACGCCAGTACTGCCGCGTCGTCATGCCCCGCGCGCTGGCCACCAGGATGTGCGCCGGCGGCAGCTCGGCGATGTCCTTGAACGGCGTGCGCGGCGCCAGCGGAAACCAGAAGGTGAACATCTGATCGAGGGCAATCGGGTCCGCGGCGGCGCTGATGCCCGGCACCTCGAGCAGCGCCTTGACCTCGGAGGCGAAGGCGAGCCCGCCGTCGCGCACCGCGTAGTAGAGCGGACGCACGCCGGCGCGATCGCGCGCCATCACCAGGCGCTGTTTGCGCGCGTCCCAGATGGCAAAGGCGAAGTCGCCGTTAAGCTGTGTCACGCAATCGGGGCCGCGCTCCTCGTAGAGGTGGACGATGACCTCGGTGTCGGAGCTGGTCTTGAATGTGTGCCCGCGGCCGATGAGCTCGGCGCGCAGCTCCAGGTAGTTGAAGATTTCCCCGTTGAAAGTGATCCAGACGGTGCCGTCCTCGTTGCACATCGGCTGGCGGCCACCGTCGACGTCGATGATGCTGAGACGCGCGTGCGCCAGGCCGACGTCGCCGTCGACGAAGAAGCCGTTGCCGTCGGGCCCGCGATGCGCGATCGAGCCGATCATGCGCGCCAGCAGGCCGCGGCACTCATCCGGCGCCACAGGTAGACGGTAGTATCCGGCTATTCCACACATCTCGTTCGCTCCAGGGCGCGCGCCCGCTTACACAAACTTTCCGCCGATGAGGCGCGTCCAACTCTCGCCCGCCAGTCCGGTGAGCATCGAGCGTGCACCGCGAACTTCGGCGAGCAGCGACTTGTCGCGCGCATGCACCATCATCGCCGAGACGTGGAACAACACGCAGCCGCGCACGATGAGTGGATCGACGGTGTCGAACTCGGAGCGGCCGCGCACGCCCACGCAACCCAGCTCCGCCGCGTGATGGAGCAGACTGTCGAGCGTGATGCCCACGGCCTCCGGCCGCGCCAGCAGTTGGAGCACGCGCCCCATGCCGCCGCGTTGGGCGTGATACAGGTAGCAGCCGACAGGTGCGCCGTTGCGGCCGTAGACGACGCGCCGATGGATAGGCCCGAACCGCTCCTTGGTTTCCGCGTGCGCCATGAGCTTCGGCAGATCGGGCATCTGCCAATCGGGGTGCAGCGCATAGCTTTGGCTGAGGTCGCCGATCACGCTGGCAATCTCGCCGGCGGTGGCGTCTGTTTCGGTGAAATCGCCGCGCTCGGCGAGGGACAAAAGCGGGTGCCGGCTGCGCGCCTGGATGACACGGTCGGCGATCTTGGCCAGCGGGCTCAGCCACCCGGCCGGTGCAAACGCCTCGCCAGCCAGATGCGTCGCCAAGCCGGCCGGGCGCAGGATGCGCAGCCAGTCGACGCTCGTCGCCGTCAGCCGCTCGCCGCCGGCCCTCTGCCACATGCGCTGCGAGATGTCGTTTGACGTCTCGCTGAATGAAAGATCCTGCGGACCGGAGAGAAAGGCGCGGAGCAGCCGCGCACCGGCAGTGGGATGCTGATCGGGCCGCTCGACCATCAGCGATCCGGCGGCGGCGGCCTCGATGCTGCGGCCCTGCAGGACCATGCGCCGCGGCCACACGCCGATGAATCCGCGCACCTGACCGGCGGCGTCGATGAACACGCGCGAACGCGCCTCGCCGCTGTGAAGCTGTCCGTCGAGCACCAGCTCGTCGAAATAGCGCACCAGACCGTCGGCCGGCTGACGCTTCTGCTTCAGGAACACGCGCGAGAACATGCCGGCGACGGTCGGAATATCCTCACGGCGGCAGCCGCGAATAGTCTCAGCCATGACCAGCGCCCTTAACCTGCAATCTCGTCTCCGCCATGGGTGTGCCGCTCGCGCGCGAGCGGCTCAAATGCGGCGTCCGTCTTACTCGCCGGCGCCGCAGGTTCCTCTGAACACCAGGCAGGTTATGCATAGGCCACACCAGTTCCCCGCACGCTCAGAGCGCGAAGGTGGGCGCCACTTCGTTTATAATTTGATTACGGGAATTAACCTCGCCGCAGTCCTGGCGGCGATCGGTCGAGCCGCGGTTGCCGCGGAAAAGCGCGCAAAATCGGGCCTAATCGCGCGGTGCACGCACGTCGTCGTTCGCTAATGGCGAAGCTTAATGTGCCGCCGCGGCGCAGCAATTGTCGGATGCATGCTTAGCTAAGCGTGAACCGGATCGTCCAAACTTGGCACCTTAAGCATGGTGCGGAGCGCTAGCGGCGCAGGCTGACGTCCTCGGCAAGGTAGTAACGGTTCACCCAACCCTTGAGCCGGCCGTGCCGGATCGGGCACCACAGCTCGCGGCAGGCGCCGACGATCTGCACGCCGCGTCCGCTGGCGGGGATGCGTCCGACCGGCGGATGAAACTCCGACGGGCCGCTGCGAACGTTGAGTGTGTCGCCATCAATGACGCCCGCCACACGGAAGGAGACCTGCACTGGCTTTTCCGTGTCGGCTGCGCGCGGTGCGGCCGGCGCGCTCTTGCGGGCGCCCGGCGAGCGCACGGCGACGGGCGCCGGCTTGGCCTTGGGCTTTGCATGATCTTCGACGCGAGGCGGCGGAGCGGGCGCTTCGGCTGCCGGCTCCACGTCGACGGGCGCCGGGACGGCTTCGCCGGGCGCCGTCTCACCCATGCCGAGCTTCGAAGGCGTGATGGGCGCCGGCTTCATCGCTTCGGCCAGCGCCGCAGCGGCGAACTGCAGCGCCGGAACCGCATCGGATGTCGCCGGCGTCTCGGACGCCGCCGGCGTCTCGGCGGGTGCCGGCGTTGCCGCGGCCTCGGTTGCCGGCGCAGGCGCGTTGTCTTCGGACGGCGCCGCGACCGGCTCGACGAGCGCTGCCGTCACCACGCGCTTTTCCTTTTTCGCCGTGCGGGGAGCTGCCGCCGCTACGACGGCGGGTGCCTCGGTGATGGTGGCGGTGCCGTTCTCGCCGCTGCCTTCGGCCCAATATACCTTGTTGCCGTCGCGATGCAGAACCATGCAGCGCACCTTGGCATCGAACCAGCGAAACCACTTCATGCAGAGCTTGTCGCCGTCGGTCCACCAGCGGCCACGATCCTTGGTGGCGCCGAGCGTCAACCCCAGGGCGCCGGCTTCGGCGGACATCAATCCGTCGTCGTGGACCTTTACCGGGATGGCGATGTGGAGCGGCGTATCGATCTCGAGCAGGGCGCCGGACATAGCGCGCTTGATATCCTCGCCGGTCATGCGGACTTGCTCGGCCATGGCGATGTTGGCGCCGCCCAGCAATCCGACCACAATGACCACTCGAAACATCGCCACTCCTACGTGCCCCGTGGGGAGCCTTTGATGGTATGAGAAAGTGGCAAGAAGCCGGATGGACGCAGCCGCAATCGACCGGCCGCGAACAAATCCTGCCCCTGCCGCCCCGCTCTTCCGATCGCCGCCATCGTCCTGCCCGGACAAGTTGAGGCTGCAAATCGGCGACGGCCCAGCGCCTGCGTGGCGCCGCCTCAAGAATGATCGCTAAGGATTAAAGAGTGGTGGGCGAACGCGTCCTGTCGGACACACCGCCGAGATCAATGGGCGCGCGACTACTTGCGTCTGAACGCCAGCAGCCCGCAGCCGGCCGCGTGTCTGCGTTCGGCGCTTGAAACATCTTGTAAATCGCGGGGACCAGCGACCTGGATCCACCCGGCGGGGGTTTCGCGAAAATATCTTTCGTCGATGCAGACGAAATCCGCGGCGCGCTTGAGACCCGCCAAGGTTGGTTCGTCGAACTCCCACTGGCGCGTGAAGAGCCCTTTGCTGTCCTGCAGCAGTACGGGACCGCCCTTCCCAACCGGCACCGTTATGATGGCAATGCCGCCGGGCTTCAGCGCACGCGCGAATTGGCCCATCACCTTGGCGTCGGTGTCCGGGCTGCGGTGGTCGGGAGGGTCGGCGCGGGTTTTGCCACGCTTGAACGCGCTGTTGGGATCGTCGGAGGCCTCGTCAAAACCGATGTGTTCGAGCGTCGAGATGCACGCGCAGACGTCGAAATATCCCTGCGGCAGCGCGATGTCCCGGATGTCTCCCTGGGTGAAGGGAACCGCCATGACGCGCTGGCGCCAGACTTGCGGATAGCGTTCCGCCACGCGCGCCGGTGTCACGATGTCGTAGGCGCGCACGTCAACGCCGCGGTCCAGGAGATCCAGCAGCAGGCCCAGATAATCAAGGCTGGAGAACGTGAAGCCGAGATCCAGGATCGTCTTGGCGCCCTTCACGTAGTTCGCGGCAAAGGGGACTTCCAGCGAACGTTCGGAGGTCCCAGCGGCATACGGCGCAGGCCCAAAGCTTAGCGCGTCGCCGTCGAGAATGGCCTTCGCCGCGTCCAGCGTCTGCGCCTGCGCCTGCGCCTGCGACACATCCAATTCTGGGATCATGTTGGGAGCAACCTTTTAGGACGCGCAGGCTGGCGGGCCGGCAGGAGGCGGACCGCGGATGTCGCGCAAGCCTTAGAACATCGATCAGCCGACGAAAATCAGAATCCGCGTCGCGCCCCAGGGCCGGGCCGGCCTAGCCTCGTGCTGATGCCAGCGCCAAAATTGGCGATCAAAGGTCGGAACGCTGGGCATTCCTGCAACCAGGTGGTGCGGCCGAAATGGAACAAGCCCTCGTAAGCGACATTCAATAGCGATTGAGGGCTGTGCGTCGCGCGGCGCTTGGGCTACAAGCTCAGATATAAGCTTATCTGATTTGGGTAGCGTCATGTTGCGTAATCTGATTCGTATGATTTTTTGGTCCCGTACTCGCCCAGAGAAATCGGCCATCGCCTGGCCAACCCGCCATTACGAAAGCGACCACCCCGGAAACGGTCCCAGTGCATCAAAGGCGAGCCTACCGGTTAACGGGGTCCTCGTGCGTTGAGCACCCCGGGTCACACCAAAGCAGCTTCACTCACCTCCGGGCTGAGCCGCGAGGTTAGCGTCGTTGTTTGCGTGAAGGACTGCGAAGGGCTTGTCGCACCGTGTCTCAGGGCGTTGATTGACAACAACCCGGCAGAGATCATTGTCGTCGACGGTCTATCACGGGATGCCACAGCGAAAATCGCAGCCAAGGCAGGCGCTACAGTGCTCTCGGACGGCGGGCGCGGTCTCGCCTACGGCCGCCTTGTCGGCGTTCTGGGCGCCGGAAAGCCCAATGTCCTGATGATCGGCCCCGACAACATCCTGCCTCCAAATTTCATATCGGAGTTTCTTCGCCTCGGGCGAAGCTCTGGCTTCGATGTGGTGGGGGCGCAGACGCGCGTGCTGAACCCTAAGACGTTTTCGGACAGGGGCCTCGACTACCGCTGGCGATTGCTCATGGGTGAGCCCGGCCCGCGAGGCATGGTCGGCACGCCGTATCTCGCACTGAATGAAGTGCTTCTAGAAACGAACTACGACGAGCACGCTTCCGTCGCGGACGACACAGACTTATTCGAACGACTGCGCGCCAAGGGCAAGACGTGCGGCGTGGTTCCACTGACGGTTTACGACGCAAACGGCATGTCACTCCAAGCCGCTTGGCAGAAGTTCAAGTGGTACGGTGCCAGCGATGCGTTCTACTACCGCAAATACGCGCCGGGATGGACCCTCAAACGCAAAGCCCGTTCCTGGACTCATCCACTGCGCCAGACCGCGAACTATGTGGCACGGGCCGTCCAGGACGGAGAGCATCAAGCAGCCGCATGGCTGTTGCTGATGATGGCCGCCCGCTACGTCGGTTGGTTCGAAACGGCGCGAAAGATTCGCGGGCGCCCGAGGCGAATTAGCGCTGGGACCGGCGCACCCTTCAGCGTGCGATGAAGGCTTGGTGGGTGATGTAGGATTCGAACCTACGACCCGCTGATTAAGAGTTTTCCTGACCGTCAACGATTTCAATTGCTTAGCGGCGAGTTTATAGGTAAGGTTTATAACTTTCTGAGCACATCCCGCGTTATCAACGATATTTCAATGGCTTAGTAGCCTCATATTCCCGCAGAATCTGAGGCTCCGCTACGGATGCCACCCGATGGCCCAGCGACTCTCTAAGCACCGACTGAACGGGAAGATTGAGCGCCTGTCTAGGGGCGTGGCGATCTACAAAACCCACGCGACGCCTTATTGGCAGGCCAGAATTTGGGACCCCAAAAAGCGGGGCTACGTTGTCCGCTCGACGAAGGAGATGGGCAAGCTCAACGCTCGCCGGGTAGCCGACGAACTCGCCTATAACCTCAAGGACCCGAACCGGCCCGCGCCCCCGGAATTCAGCTTCAAGCATTACGCGGGGAAGATGATCGCCAAGGGTCGGCAACTGGTCGAGAGCGGCGAGCGCAACGCCAACTACATCCGGACCACGCAACTCTTCTTGGACAACGATGTCTGGGGGTTACTTCGCCACTTCGCGCAGCGTGACGTACGGGAGTTGAAAACCCGCGACTACCAGCTCTTCATCGAGGGCGTCGCTAAGAAGCGCCCCGACCTATCCGCCTCGACTCGTAACATGCTCATGGCCACGTGGCGCAACGTGCTCAAGACCGCTCGTGACGAAGGTGTTATTGACTCGGTCCCCAGCACGCCGCGGCCCAAGACGAGAGACAATCCCCGCCCCTTTTTCTGGTTCGCCCCCCTCGTAGCGAAGGAAGACAACGAATACAAAAAGCTGCTGGACGGAGCAAAGCAGCTGGTCGCCGGCAAAGTAGTGGTCCGAGGCGTCCCCGTGACCGCGGAGTTGTATGACCTCATTCTCTTCTGCGTCCACGCTTTCGTTCGCCCAACAGTCTCGGAACTCTACGCGCTCAAGCACAGCGACGTCTCTGTCGTAGAGACGGATAAGGAGCACAGGCACCTGCTGCTGACTATCCGCAAGGGCAAGACGGGCATGCGCCACACAGCGACGATGTTCGGGGCTGTTGATGTCTTCAAGCGCATCAAGGCTCGAAACCCAAAAGCGACCGGTGAGGACTATTTGTTCCTCCCCGAGTACACGAACCGCGCCACGGCGGCGCGCATCGTACAGCGTCACTTCAATCACCTCCTCGACGTGACCGGGTTGAAGCAGGACCGCATCTCGGCGAAGGAGCGGAGTGTTTATTCGCTGCGGCACACCGGGATATGTATGCGGCTGGTGCTCTCCGGGGGCAGAGTGAACATCTACACGCTGGCTAAGAACGCGGGCACAAGCGTGGACCAGATCGAGCGCTTTTACGCGAAATGGCTGCCGATCTCGAAGGAGCTGATCGCGAACTTTCAGTCCTTTGGGGAATAGCGCGCGCCGATCGGTGCGGCCTAATTGAATAGACCCTACTTGTCCGGCAGCAGAAACCAGTAGCAGGGGTGGGCACGATAAGAAAAACGGGGCGGATTGCCCTTCAACGGCCACCGGCTGAAATCTCCCGGAATCTTTCTGGCTCGGCCGGGAAACTTCCTCTTCAGCTTTTGCAACCCCTCGTAGAACGTTTCCGTTGCAGATAACATCATCTGATCGGCTACGACAAACTCGTGCTCCGCCGCCCGTTCGAACCACGCATCATACGCATCCTCGTCAGCTTCATCTGGTTCTTCCAGTTCTTTACTCTCCTCCTCCGAAAGGAGTTTTCCCGGGCGCCACGATTCAAATCGCGACACACGTTTCTTCATCGTCGTAAACAGGGTCCCGGAATATTCGAGGTCCTCCTCGTAGAAGGAATTGGATATGACGACGCTCGGCTGCGCCTTTGATAGCACTCGGGTCAATTGATTTTGGATCGCTTTGGCAGGCAACCAAGCAGTTTCCACAATCAAGTGCCCTTTCTGCCATCGGACTGCCGGCCCCGCCAAATCTCCGGGGCGCTTCCCATCCCAGAGCACAGAGACGAGAGCTTCCTCATCGGCTCCGAGGTTCATGATTCGGCGCGCTAGCGGTTGCAACGTGCGCTTCGCCTTCTCACCCCAGACCACAAAGTCGTTCAGTATGATTCCCATAACGCGCTCCTCTCGATCTCACATGCTGGCACGAAACCGTGGCGGTCGTGGCTCGGCGAAAGCGGAATTGGTGAATGACGCGATATGGCCCGGAATAACAATTCTAATAGAAATCATTGCGCCGCCTGGCTCCAAAGGGCTAGAGCGGGTGCGTTGGCCATCTAGCAGCAACACGGACGAAGCCGACCCAACCTACAGCGGGAGGTCCGACGGCAAAGTAATGAACGCAGCCACCAGCGTCGGACAAATCGAGCGGTAATACGCCCGCTGGCCGCCTTGTATTGGGGAAACTGAGCGAGAACCCTCGGTCCTTTGGGGAGCAAGTTGGTTAATGCGTTGAACGGACCCAATTAGCGGGCGCTTCGTGGGTCATTACACGGAATTACGAGCCCCCGGAGCTGACATTAGGGCCGACATCTTGGGAATCGGCCCAACCACTGCCTCTCGAGCGGCTCGAATCAGGATTCGACAAAATCGATTCGGAAAGCCGCCGATTCTCGCTGCCAGCTCAACCGAAATAATGCGGTATGCGTTCTTATCGCTTTCGATCAACATGCCACCGGGGTAAACTTAATAATCAAATCCACATACATCCGAACGCGGGCCCCCATTTCGCCGCTTAGCGTTTTCTAACGCGAAAGGCAATCAATGGGAGATCTCACCAAAGCGGCTGTCCAATGCCTGCTTCGCAATTATGACTGGTCGTATCACATTGTGATAGAGGGCCGCGACGTAATGCGGATGGGCGATCAGGCCACGCTAAGCCGATTGAAGGAATTGAATTTCGGCCTCTGCAAGAAGTGGCTAAGCCGAAAGTTTGCCAGGCTTCCCCTTGAACAGCGCTTTCACTGGGTGGCCTGCTTTCAAAGCAGCCGTGAGTTCGGCGACCGTCACCTTCATTTACTGCTTCATGTGCCATCCAGTGTGCCCGCGGACACTTGTGTTCGGCGCCTTAAGTTTAGCCAAAGCCTCCAGGGCGCGTGGCTGAGGGTGAGGGACCGGAGCGCCGTACCTTGGCTCTGGCACCGTCGAATTGAAGACGCAGCAGACAACAAAGCTGTCGCTACATATGTGAGTCGCGAACTCACTAGGACGACTTGGGAAGCCGAGGACGTCCACTTCTCCCAATAGAGCCAGGTCCCGTATTTCGGGGTCGGCCGGTCGTGATTCTAAGGTGTGGGCGTATCGCGCCTGCCCCAATGTAGCATCGTGACCAGATCCCGGCGGGCAGGGTCATGTCGAAGAACTCGGCCCCTGTCGCTTCGAAGGCGAGGGACGCTTCACAGTCATACTCAGCATTTTTACCCGACGCCGAACGGCGAAACATATCAACCAGGAGGTTATCATGACCACACGCCGAAAAATGCCATCGAAGAGAAACCGCTCTAGCTTTCGATACAAGAGGGAGCCGAGAGTAACTGACTTGCCAAGGGACCTCCGGGGACTCTCGTCCAACCGCTATGGCGGACATCAGAACAACTGCTTGCGAAGCTACGGGATGAGATCGAGCACGCACGGCCCATGCTACACATACTCGGAGGCGCAGAAACGCGAGCTGGAAAGAAGGATGCGAGCTGAAGGCCGACTCTGAAAATCGACCTCACGCCCCGATTTACCGCCCAGAACGATTTGCGCTAATTTCTCTTGAGCGCAGAAACCGCGCCTTTTCTTTCGCGCACCCCGCGACTTGACCTCACAGCAGTTGGCTCGGAACCTGGTCGTCTGATTTCCCCGGGGAAATGTCGGAATGGCCAGTAACCCAACCGTGGCCAGTTACGCCGAAGCGATCAAGGCGAATTGGCGGAGAAGCGTGGACGGCATAATTTGTGCCGCTCATAAATGTGCACAGGCAGGGGTCAAGCTGGACGAGCGTCAGAAGAAGACGCTGCTTCGAATGCTGCCGTTCAAAGAAGCGACATTCAGCAAGCTGGTGAAAATCGGCAAGCATCCGCGCTTCAAGACTAAGGAAATAAGGGATCTGCTCCCGCCTAACTACACCATCATGTACGACATAGCTCTGTTGACGCCGGAGCAATTCGACATCGCTCTTCAGCGCGGCCTGATATGCCCAACGGTGAATCGATCTGATCTCGAGCTCTTCCGGAAGGGACAGAATGGGTTGTTCGACGAAGACGACCCGCCCAAAGACGAAAAGATCGCAACGATCTACGTTTCCGGCAATTATGGGACGTCTAAAAAAGCCAAACTTAAGGCCGAGCTCGAGGTCTTAAAGGGCCGCTTCCGTTGTGAGGTGCGCTGGCGGGTCGATCCTCTGGAACGCGCCGAGACCATCCATTCGAGAAAGTACAATCGCTTCGTTGCCCAAGAGGGGCGGCGGGTGGTTCGTGAGATCCTAGGCCTACCACAATACAAGGGTAAGGGGAAACCTGCAGCCGACTATATTGAGATTGCGGCCGACGCTGATCCCGATCGCGTGAGCGAAGTTCTCGAGTACTTGGGGGCGGAAGACCAGCTTGACGCTATATTAAAACGCGCTCTCCATCTGATCGATCTAGAGCCGTTGGAAGCTAAATTCGGAAAGCATAGACCGCCTTCGAAGGAGGAGCGCGCAGCCGACTCCGAGGAGGCGCAAGAAACCCTGAAAACATGGAGATCCTCCCGGGGCCGACACAAAAAAGTAGATCCGAAGCAGTTTGACGGATGGACATGAGAGTGATGCCCGCTGAAACCGGGATCCACCAAACAAAATATCGTTTATAACCAATAAACACGCTCCAACCCCCCGGCCCCGAGTTTCGGCACTAAATAAGAATGACGCCCCTAAAACTTGAGCGCCAAACCAAACAGAGGCTGCCGCCGAAGGGCGTGCCGTCGGATCGTTGTCAGGGCCCACCAATAACATGATTGCGCGTCGGAAGTCACAGCCGAGAGGCCGTGGCACGATCAGGCTCCGTCCGACCGACGTCCTGAAAGGAGCTTGCCGGTCGCCTGATTGGCGGCAGGCTCCTGCGCTTATAAGCTGAACGTAAAGGGAGACCGCCAAGCCGCCCCTTCTCTGTCGAGTTGTTCAAATCAGGTGTGCCCACGGCTCCGTGAATGATGCTGTGAAAGCGCTTTGCCTCGGAAGGCAAAGTGCATTCCACTCACCGTGAATGAGATGGATTTCCTAATGCAGCTGCCCAGTAGCGGTGTTCGTAGAACCCGCTCACTGTTTGGTCTTCCAAACAGACGATTAAGTCGGAAGCAGTGACTCCTTGGATGGAAATGTGACTCCTGGTCGGAGACAATTCCACTCTATCCGTTACCCGACCAATAGGATTAGACATCTCCTCCGCGGAATTGTGGATGACCGTGACAGGAGTGACCTGATCCACCTGCGCGATCTTCCCGGCTCTAATCCGTCTTGGATCTCGAGAGCCGGCAGGCCGCGCTGCCTGCACATACGTACGGTTCCGCAGCGCGGCTATCGTTGAGGTGACGTTTTTTTGGCGCCGCGCGAACGTCCACGAGATCGAGGGAGCTTGCAATCGGGCTGTCTTCGCAGAACCCACACCCATTGTAGAATTAGTCTTTCACAACGAGTATCAGCATCGAGGCCCATTTCGGTGCGACCCCCTCGCACCTTGATCACTTCTTCTTGGGGCCGGAAGATCTGGAACGTCCTCGCCCAGCGCGGTGGCCAAATCGATCTGGTGATCTTGCTCATCAACAAGAATCTGGCGAATCTGTTCGGCCATTGCAAACTCCCCTAGCGCTTCGCACTGACGAACAAGTCCGCTGCGGACCCACAGCAGACATCAAGTGGAACGGTTACTCGCAATGCGTTTGGCGCCTCAAAAGGCGGCCTTGTCGCGGTTGCGTGCTTGTTCGATGCCCCGCGCAGCATCAAGCCCCTTCGCGTTCCTAAATATGGCACCATCGAGGTTCGCGTCGGTGAAATCTGCGCCGGCAATATTGGAACCGGTGAGGTCTGCTTTGGACAAATCTGTCCCGGCCAGAACGGCCCCTTCGAGGTTTGCGCCGACCATGGTGGCAAATATCAGATTTGCTCCCGTCAAGTCCGCCCGCGCGAGATCGGCGCCGGTCAGGATCGCACCTGAAAGGTCCGTCTGCTTCGGCATCTTGAACTGGTTCCGCTCTGTGCCGAGGTGAGCCTCCGTCAGCTTTGCCCCGCTGAAATTTGAGCGGCTGAGGCGCGCAAATATGCGGGCGCCCGAAAGATTGGCCCCGGAGAAATTTGGCGCCTCCGCGGCCGGAGCCTCGAAAGTCAACGAGCCGACGGCGTCGTACATGGTCACACGCGAAAGGTCTGCTCCGGTGAAGTTGGCCCGCCCGAGCGACGTACGATCAAGCTTCGCCCCGGCCAGGGTGACGAAGGATAGGTCGGCGCCCGTCAGGTTTGCTCCCAAAAGGTTCGCCCCTGCCAGATTTGCGCGCTTGAAGTCCAGTTCGCTCAAATCGAGAAAGCTCAAGTCTTTGTGGGAAAGGTCCACCGGCCTTGAAGGATCACCATCCCGCAAGGCAATAACGACGTCGCGCAGCTTAACGTCTGCCGCATGTGCGGTTTGATGGGCGGGCCAGGCTAAAGCTAAGGCTATCGCGACAAAAACAATGCCGACCCGTGGCGCTACGTTCATGATCCTTACCTGCTCCGTCTGGACTTTCGCTTGGCGAACGCCTGGCTTGGCATCGTTGCTTTGTGCGATGGCGCCAGCGCCTCAATGATCCGGCACTCTGCGATGGTGCCACAGCCACATTGACTGATGATGCTGTCGAGCTCTCTCCGCAGGGCCTTCAGGTCAGCGAGCTTCCTGTCGACTTCCGCAAGGTGCTCGCGCGCGATCGCATCAACGGCCGCGCAGGAGCGCTTCTTCTGATCCGAGAGGCTGAGGAGCTCACGCACCTGCTCAAGCGCAAAGCCCAGATCCCGGGCCCGGCGGATAAAGCTCAGCCGGCCGAGGTCCTTGAGGGCATAGGAGCGATAGTTTCCGCCCGTACGCCCGGGTGCCGCAAGGAGGCCGATCCGCTCGTAATAACGGATGGTCTCCACCTTGGTGCCGGTCGCTTTCGACAGGTCGCCGATGGTTAGGACGCCGGAACTCATGGGTATTGACCCTGTAGTTGCTACAGGGTGCATATAGGGCGTTGCAAGCAAGGAGTCCACGTCAAGGCATGACGGCAATCGAACGGTCCCCCGCAAATTCCAGCCCGCTCAAGATGCGCGTCGAGGGCATGGATTGCAGCGCCTGCGCAATCAAGATTGAGAACGCGCTTAAGCGTCTTCCCGGCGTGACCGACATCCACGTCAACTACAGCACCGAAACGGTGGCAGTAACCCTCGACGGAGACCGAAACTCACGCAAAGTCATCGAGGACAAAATCCGCGGCCTAGGCTACACGCCGCGGCCTTTGGCCGGTGACGAAGGATACCCCGTAGGTACGCCCAGCCCCGACGATCGACCGTGGTGGCAAACCCGCAAGGGCCGGCTCGTCATCGTCGATGCGGCATTGCTGATGGCGGCATTCGGCGTCGCTTGGGTCGCGCCAGACCTCTCATTCTATGCCTATCTCGCCGCAGCCACCTTAGGCCTCGTGCCCATTGCCCGCCGCGCGATCGCCGGTGTTATGTCGGGCGCACCCTTCAGCATTGAAACGCTGATGAGCGTCGCGGCAGTTGGCGCTATCGCCATCGGCGCCGCCGAAGAAGCAGCCGTCGTCATCTTCCTCTTCGCGGTCGGCGAGCTCCTGGAAAATGTCGCGGCGGGCCGTGCGCGCGCCGGCATCAAGGCCTTGATCGGGTTGGTGCCACGCGTGGCCCAGGTCGAACAAGCCGGCCAGATGCGTGAGGTGCCGGTCGAGCAGCTGCGGCTCGGCGATGTTGTCGTCGTTCGGCCCGGCGACCGCATGCCCTCAGACGGACAGATTATCGAAGGCGACTCCGAGGTCGACGAGTCTCCGGTGACGGGCGAATCCGTACCGGTCGCCAAGACCGCGGGCTCGGCAGTTTACGCCGGCAGCATCAATGGTAACGGCCTGCTTAGAGTCAGAATCACGAAGACCGCAGCGGACAACACCATCGCCCGCATTATCCATCTGGTCGAGGAAGCCCAGGCCTCCAAGGCCCCGACGGCCCGCTTCATCGACCAGTTCGCCGCCTATTACACACCTGCGGCCATGGCAGCGGCAGCGCTGATCATCGTGGTACCGCCCCTGCTCTTCGGGGCGGATTGGGGGACATGGGTCTACCGCGGCCTCGCCACGCTGCTCATCGCCTGCCCCTGTGCCCTCGTCATCTCAACACCAGCCGCGATCGCCTCCGGACTCGCGGCGGGGGCCCGGCGCGGCCTTCTCGTCAAGGGTGGGGCGGCACTGGAAACTCTCGGCAAGGTCAAGATGGTGGCCTTCGACAAGACCGGAACGCTCACCGTCGGCAAACCGGTGGTTACGGATGTTGTGGCCTTGGAAGGTGCCGATAGCGAAGTACTCGTCAAGGCGGCTGCTGTCGAACAAGGCTCCAGCCATCCTCTCGGGCTAGCAATCGTTGCCGCGGCCAAGGCACGCGGCCTAGCCATTCCGCAAACCTTCGGCGGCGTGGCGGCAGTGCCCGGGAAGGCCGTGACTGCCCGCCTGCGCGAGGGGTTCGTCTCCGTCGGCTCCCCGCGGTATGCGGCCGAGCTCCATCTCTTCCCGAAGACCCTGGACCTTCAAGTGCGGCGACTAGAAGCCGAAGGCAAGACCGTCGTCGTTGTCAGTGGGAGAGACCGCACGCTTGGCCTTATTGCGCTGCGCGATGAGCCGCGTCCTGACGCGGCTGACGGCGTTGCCCGGCTTAAAGCCCTCGGCCTGCGTACCCTCATGCTGACCGGCGATAACCGACGCACCGGCGACGCCATCGCTAGTAAACTCGGCCTCGAAGCCCAGGCAGAGCTGTTGCCCGACGCCAAGCTTCAGGCGATTGCCAAGCTCAAGTCCCACGGACCCGTGGCCATGGTCGGGGATGGCATCAATGATGCCCCCGCCCTCGCGGCATCCTCAGTCGGCATCGCCATGGGGGGAGGAACAGACGTGGCGCTCGAAACGGCCGATGCGGCTCTGCTCCGCAACCGCGTCACCGGCGTCGCCGAGCTCGTCGAGCTCGCGCGCGCGACGCTGTCGAACATCTGGCAGAACATCGCGATCGCGCTCGGGCTCAAGGCCGTATTCCTTGTCACGACACTACTCGGCATCAGCTCGCTGTGGATGGCCATCCTCGCCGATACCGGGGCGACCGTGTTGGTCACGGCGAATGCGCTGCGTCTTCTGGGGTTCAAGCCCCGGATGCCGGAGCGCGGCCGGGAGGCCGCATGACAGAAACCACTTCGGCCGCAAGCGCGAATCGGAGAGGGACCCAAATGGGGTTGCTGGCCGCGGTCCTCGCCTTCGCCATCGATCAAGTTACAAAGCAGGTAGCGCTCGCAGCCCTGTCGCGCGGCGAGGTTCAGCCTGTGATGCCGTTCTTCGACCTTCGCGTCAGTTTCAATGAGGGCGTGTCCTTTGGAATGTTCGCGCAGGTGTTCGCGGGCCGGCCCGTCGCCCTTGCTGCAATCACCCTCGCCGTAGTCGTTCTACTCGCGCTCCTTCTCGTTCGAACCTCCACACGTCCGGAAGCGGTCGCGCTCGGCGCCGCCATCGGAGGCGCGCTCGGCAATATCGTCGATCGGCTGCGGCTTGGGGCTGTTGTCGACTTCCTGGATTTTCATTTCCTTGGGTACCACTGGCCCGCATTCAACCTGGCAGATGCGGCAATCGTCGGCGGCTTAGGCGTTCTTGTCCTGAGAGGCCTCGTCAGCCGTAGCCCCGCCGTCAGGCATTCCCAGGGCGGACCGCCATGAGCGACCGCCCGATCGCTGCGAAGCGACTTTGACATTGTTTTTCGCACTCATCCCGCGCTTGAAACAGTTCCCCGGTGAGGCCGCCGAGCTCGCCCAACAACTATTACCAGAGCATGTGATAATATGGTCGTACAAACTGATGCAAATTCCATCGCTTCCGAGGGATTGTGATCGATCTCGAGCTTCGAATACATCGACAATTGCGAGCGAACCAAAAGCCGAGAGAGTTCATGACCGAGCAACCTATTAGAAACGACGATTGCGGTGAAATGCGGGACCTTTCTCACGTAAATCCTGCGTACCGGAGAGCACTCTGGATCGTCGTCTTGCTGAATGTCGGTTATGGCATTATCGAGATGGTGGGTGGTTTCCTGGCCGGCTCGCAGGCGCTTAAAGCTGATGCTCTGGATTTTATTGGCGATGGCTCAATCACATTGCTGGGGCTTATTGCCATCGGATGGAGTCTAAGGTGGCGAGCGCGGTCGGCCCTCATTCAGGGACTGTTTCTCGGCGCAATGGGGATCGGTGTTCTCGCAAACACCGCTTATCGGGTCCTGGTTCTCTATACCCCGGAAGCGGAGCTGATGGGTATTCTTGGCCTGATAGCACTGGTGATCAATACGGTTGCCGTCGTCGTCTTACTTCCGCATCGAACAGGTGATTCCAATGTCCGCGCGGTGTGGCTCTTCAGCCGTAACGATGCGCTTGGCAACCTAGCGGTGGTTATTGCCGGCGGTCTCGTCTTTTGGACAGGCGAGGCATGGCCGGATCTTCTCGCCGCGAGTGTGATCGCGCTATTCTTCCTGCAATCCTCTTGGTCAATCATAAAGGACGCTCGAAATGATTTAAAGGAGAGCACCTGAAATTATGAAAGAGACCGCACTACAGTTACTACGTGATGCCCGCAGGGTACGAAAGCAGGGTAAGTCAGCTATTGAGAACCGGCAGCGTGAGCGGCTCGCCGAACTGGTGGATTTCGCCCGCGCTCACTCCCCCTATTACGGAGAATTGTATCAAGGTCTTCCCGAACGCATCGAAGACCCCGTGTGCTTGCCAGTCACCGACAAGAAGCACCTGATGGCTCGGTTTGACGACTGGGCTACCGATCGCCGTATCACAATGGACGAAGCGCGCAAGTTCATTGGAAATCTCAAGCTGATCGGCGAGCCATTCTTAGGAAAATACACCATCGCCACGACTTCTGGAACCACGGGAACGCCGGGAATCTTTGTCATCGACGAAAGAACTTTGGCTGTCACTCAAGCTCTCGTGTTCCGCATGGTGACCGCGTGGTTCACTTTTGCGGACTTGCTGAAAATCGCAGCGGGGGGCTTCCGTATCGCGATGATCTGCGCGTTCGGCGGCCACTATGCCGAAATAACCGCCGCTACCCGCCTCCGCAAAGGGAGCAAACTGCGCTCTAAATTAATCCGAGCGTTTCCTGTTGATATGCCGATGCCGCGACTGACGGCCGAGCTTAATCGCTTCCAACCGGCACTCGTTGCTCCGTACGCCAGCACCGGCGCAATGCTGGCTTCAGAACAGGAAGCCGGACGTTTAAATATCCATCCCGTGGCAATGATACTTTCGGCCGAGGGCCTGCCGATACCGGAATATGAAAGGATTGCCCAATCTCTCGACACTAAAGTTCGCTATAGCTATGCCGCCTCCGAATGCACGTTTATCAGCTACAACTGCAAGGACCACTGGCTTCACGTCAATGCTGATTGGGTGATACTCGAGGCCGTTGATGCCGACTATAGGCCCGTTCCGCCGGGCGTCATGTCGCACACGACGCTGGTCACCAATCTTGCGAACAAAACCCAGCCGATTATTCGCTACGATATAAGAGACCGCACTTTGGTGCGGCCGGATCCATGTCCGTGTGGAAATCCCCTACCGGCAATTCGGGTGCGTGGCCGCACCGGCGACGTGCTTACGTTCAAAAGAAGAAACGGCGAGCAGGCAGCTATCCCGGCATTGGTGCTTGAACTTGACGTGATTCCTGGAATCGAACTCGCTCAGATTGTCCAGACTTCCCCGACCAGTATACGGATACGCTTGAAGCTTGCCGCTGACGCTGACCCGGACTACGTGTGGCAAATTTTAGAGGCGGGAATTAAGCACCTGCTTAAAGAGCAAAAACTCGAGCACGTTACCGTCGAGCGCGCCGCGGAACCTCCCCAACAATCGCGCGGCGGCAAATACCGGTCCGTCATGCCATTAAGTTGAAAGAGCATAGCCGTGACGTCGACACCGTGCGACTACCGTTTCAGCACGCTCCGACCAGCGAGGTCGCACGCATGATGGATGAACTTTCCCTTGCTGCCATTCTCACCGCTTTCCTCGCGGGTGGCATTTCCTTTCTTTCCCCGTGCGTTTTGCCCCTCGTCCCCGGGTACGTTGCATTCATCGCCGGACACTCCATCGAACGCGCGCCCCGCGGTGGAAGGCAAACCGCTCTCCGGCCCCTTCCGCCGGCGTTCGTATTCGTGCTCGGGTTCTCGACCATATTTGTGCTGCTTGGCGCCAGTGCGTCCCTGCTCGGCCAGTGGCTCTTGTCTTACCGGTATGAGGCGACCTTGGTCGGCGGCGCGATCACAACGCTTTTCGGCCTTTTTACAACCGGCCTGCTTCGCATGCCGGTGTTGGAGCGCGATTTTCGTTATCATGGATCCGCGCGGCCGAGTGGGCTGCTTTCGGCGTATCTTCTGGGCGTAGCATTCGGGTTCGGGTGGACACCGTGCATCGGGCCTGTCCTCGGCTCGATCCTCATGATCACCACCGTCACCGCCAATGCGCACGGCATGGCGCTCCTCGCGACGTATTCTCTAGGACTAGGCGTTCCCTTCATTGCGGCCGCATTGTTGACTGAACAGTTCGCGACCTACGCGCGCCGGCTGGGCCGTTTCGGCCGGGTGCTGCAGGTCATGGCGGGATCGGTGATGATGGCCGTCGGCATCGCCATAATGACGGGACACCTGACGGATTTGGCACTGTGGATCTTGGAAACCTTTCCGTCCCTGGCTCGTATCGGTTAACGCACGTCAAGGTAATTTGCTTTGCGTTACTGCCCGGGCCTACAACATCACGCAGAGACTGTCGTCGCGGAGGCGAAGGTAAGCAACGCGCCTCTCACGAAGGATTGCAAGCCAGATTTACGCTCGGCGCATAATTGGAACCCGTACCCATATTAGCATCACCCGCCGTAAGCTGGCCGCCGAATGCCTGATTGAGTGCCCGAAGTTGCTCGGCATCCTTTGACGGCAATTCGACTCTTGCCGAACAGCCAGATGGTGCGCCGTCGCTCAGGTGGATAGGGACGTCCTTCGCGAAATTGAAGGCGATAAAAAACGATGGATCGTATACTGAGAATGAGAATCCTTGGGCTTCGGCAAACACTGGCACGGCGAGTTTCAACTCGAAATGAAGCGAGAGGACGTCCTCCTTAACGTCGTGCCAGTAATCGACTGGCTCGCCCAACGCTAACGGCATGTCACCGAGCTTGGCGTAAGTGAAATAATTGAATTCCTTGAGGCCATCGATGTTCGCCTTGGCAAGCTCGGACAGCTCCTCGCGCGAGTAGGTGCCATCCCTATTCCCGTCAAGACCGTGGATGGCCGTCGCCGAGTACGCTTTGTCGAAGGTCCATTTGTAGCGAAACCCCGTGACCATGCCGCCGTCGTATACGACGGTCGTCTCGACGGCGACCCAGACGTGGGGGTGCGCGTGGGCATATGGCATCAGCGAAACCATCCCAACTAGCAGGGCGCCAAAGCGATTGTCGCGTGGGATCAAGAACTGCATGGCGGTCTTGGCCTCGTCGCGGTAAATTAGTGTGTACTGCGGGAGCAGAGACACGAATTGAAGCAAGACCAAGGCGCCGTCGGCGTCGATCATTTTGCGGCCACGTCCTCACGTCTTCGCCGCAGCGTGAGCACGCGCGGCCCGATGCGACGACTTTACTCTAGACTAGAGAGCCATCCGGTCTGTCCACTTCCGACAAGACGAAACTGCCGCGATCACTTAGAGCGTTTACCTGACGCGAGAGTATTCCCCGGCCAGCAAACATTCAGTTATGACCAGATGCTGAGCATCGAGGGTGAACTGACACACCTGCTTGCTCCTAGTCAGGATGATCTCGAATTGCGTAATGCCAAGGCCTTTCCATTGCCCATCGGCCACTTCGGACCCTCTTAACTCGAACTGTCCGGTCTCGTCAGATCCGGTGTCAGTGAAGCGGAGCGTTCCTAATGAGCCAACCCATGTACCCGGTGGTGGGCCCAGTAAGTCGATTTCCGGCGCCGTCCCGCCGCCCGTACTGCACGCTGACAAGGCTAATGCCAGTGCGGCAGAAAGAAGGTGCGACCCATGCATGCCCATTGCAGAACCGCTAGGTTAGAATAATGCGCTCTGGATTTTTTCTCCGTCCGAGGTTCGGAGGTTGGTCAGCGGACCAACAACCAATATTGTGATGGGACAACAAGGGTTGGGTGCGGCAGTGGCAAAATCATTTCGTGCATCACCCAAGCAGAGATCGCCCTCGGCCAAAGCTCTCCAGAC
This sequence comes from uncultured Hyphomicrobium sp., assembly GCA_964581475.1. GTDB lineage: Bacteria > Pseudomonadota > Alphaproteobacteria > Rhizobiales > Hyphomicrobiaceae > Hyphomicrobium_A. The sequence goes on along the minus strand of CAZOOS010000003.1, from coordinate 11,996 downwards.
TGCCGTCGATCATCTGAACGCCGGGCGCTTGTCAGAGGCCGAGTTCGTTGTTCGTCTCGCTTTAACAGCCCGGCCAAACGACGGTGATGCTCTCAATCTGCTAGGGGGCATCGCTCTTCAAAGGGGCAATCTACCGGAAGCCTTGAGCGCTTTGGAGCGGGCTGCCGCTGCCAAGCCCCGCGACGCTGGCGTGCACTTTAATCTCGCTGGAATCTACCGTCGTGGGGGGACGCTCGCAAAAGCTGTCGAGCACTATGACATCGCTTCGCGAGCGCGCCGCGGGTACGCGGATGCAGAAGCACTCAAGGGTGAGGCCCTGAAGGAGCTCGGTGAGTGGCAGCGAGCGATAGGAGCGTATCAGACGGCACTCCAATATAGTGCCAAAAATGTCGTAGCCCTGAACGGCCTGGGCCAGTGCTTGATGCGTGCCGGCGACCACGAGGGAGCCGTAAAAGCATTCACGGCTTCACTCGAGCTACTGCCGCCGCAGGACAAGCTCAACAGGGCGCGCGTTCTGGCGAATGTCGGGAGAGCGCTGCTACAGGCGGGCGCTGGACTGGACGGACTGAGGGCTCTCACAGACGCGACCACTCTGGCGCCAGATAATGATGAATTGCTGGTTCTGCTGGCTCGAAGTCTGCGGCATGTGCGCGTTATCCCAGAAGGAGACGTTTTCCGCCAAGTGCTGCTGCGCCTATTCGAGCACAAGGAGGCTGACCCCAGGGCCCTTGCGTCGGCAGCGGCGGCGGCATTGAAAGCCGATCCGGCGTTGATCAGCCCACTCCGCGTCTTGAGTTCTATGTCGATCCCAATTGAAGCGGAGGCGCTATCACAGCTGGCTCATAGTTCACTGCTTCTGGCGCACCTTCGGAATGCTCCCATTACTGATGGGCCGCTCGAACTCGCGCTAACGAACTTACGTCGCCAGCTTATCTTGGAAGCCGTCAGGTCCAACGACGCACCGGCAGTTTATCTAGAGTTCGTCTCTGCGTTGGCGCGTCAGGCGTTCCTCAACGAATACGTTTGGGGCGTTACCGCCGAGGAGGACACAGCTCTAACGGAGCTGCTTGCCGATTTGTCTACGGAAGAGCGATGGGCGAAGCTTGCGCTGGCGGCCTGCTATCGTCCGATGTCCGAACACCATTTCGATGCCCATGGGGCACCCGCTCCGGTGTCTGCACTCATACGCCAGCAGATCGACGAGCCCAGGGAAGAGCAAGAACTCGCCGCCCGGGTGCTCGCCTTGACGCCGGTGATAGATAGCACTTCCCTCCGCGTCAGAGCGCAATACGAGCAGAACCCGTATCCCCGATGGACTCGCGTGGGCCCCGGTTCACCACGGCCGTTTCGGCGCGCCTTGCTTGATCGGTTACCGCATCTAGCTGAGGACTTTCTGCCTACCACCGATACACCGCATGTACTTATTGCAGGTTGCGGTACGGGCCTTGAGACGATGAACGTCATCAGCGCGCTGCAGGTGGCATCTGTGCTCGCCGTTGATTTGAGTCGAGCGAGTTTAGGCTACGCGAGCCGCAAGCTTAGTGAGCAGGGCGTCACGGGTGTGGCTCATCGCCAGGCGGACATCCTGGAGCTCAGCCAACTCGAAGATCGGTTCGATTTGATCCACAGCTTTGGTGTCATTCATCACATGGCTGACCCGAGAAAAGGTCTGGCTGTCTTGGCCAGCCTGCTGAAACCCGGCGGCATTCTGTTTCTAGGGCTCTACAGTAGAATCGCTCGGAGGCCATTGCTGAAAGCCCGAACGCTGATCACAAAGCGGCAACTCGCGGCTACCAGAGAGGGTATTCGAATCTTTCGGCGCGAAATCCTGGCAGGTGACGTGGAGCCTGAGCTTGCGATCTTGGCGAGTCCGGCTTCCGATTTCTGGACGTTGTCGGAATGCCGCGACCTCATGTTCCACGTTGAGGAGCACCAATTCACCCTTCTGGAGGTTGAAGCGATGTTCGCTCGTGAAGGCCTTGCATTCCTGGGCCTCGAGGTGCCCCATGCGCCTGATCTCGCCCGGTTTCGCCTGCAGTTTCCCGCAGTCTCCGATCTGATGGCATTGAAAGCCTGGCATTCGTTTGAGGAGCAGCATCCAGAAGTGTTTGGAGGCACCTATCGGCTGTGGGTAAAGAGGTCGCCCGAAGAACCGAGACGTTAAGAGGCGCATGAGCGGCTTCATTGTGGTTTTGGTTTTGGATGCGGAAGGGCGCCGCCGTGCTCGCGCGTTTCGAGGCGCCTCAGCTCCCTTTCGCGGGCGGGGAACCAAGTGTACAGAGCCGGCAGGCCGATTAGGGTCAATAATGTCGAAGTTACGAGTCCACCGATGACGACGGTCGCCAGAGGGCGCTGCACTTCTGATCCAATCCCGGTAGCGAGCAACAACGGGATGAGCCCCAGGCTTGCCACCGTCGCGGTCATCAAAACCGGCCTCAGCCGCAGCATTGCGCCTTCGCGCACCGCCTCCGCGACCGCGAGCCCCTCAGCAAGCAATTGATTGAAATACGAAACCATCACGACGCCGTTTAAGACAGCGACGCCAAATAGCGCGATGAACCCGACCGACGCAGGGACGCTGAGGAATTGATCGGAGATCCACAGCGCCAACACGCCGCCGATTAGAGCGAAAGGAACGTTGAGGAGTATGAGCAGGGCATTGCGCATTGATCCAAATGAAAGGTAGAGCAAGAGAAAGATAAGACCCAGACATAGGGGCACCACGACCATCAGCGTGCGTTGCGCGCGCTGCTGGTTCTCGAACTGACCGCCCCAAGTGACAAGGTAACCCACCGGCAACTCAACCTTCTGCGCGACCGCGCGCTGCGCCTCCTCGACAAAGCCTCCCATGTCGCGACCCCGGATGTTGGCCTGTACGACGACCCGCCGCTGCGCGTTTTCGCGATTGATCGTGGGCGGCCCTTCGACCAGCCCGATATGGGCCACGCGCGAGAGCGGCACGCGGCTGCCTTCCTTGTTGGTGACCCACAGGTCACCGATCGCTTCAATGCTGGAACGGTAGGGTTTGTCCACCCGCAGATAGACCGAGAAGCGGCGTTGGTCATCGAGCACGGTGGTGACGACTTCTCCCCCGACGGCAAGCGAGATAACTTCCATAACGTCGGCGACATTGAGCCCGTAACGCGCGATCTCATTGCGATCCGCGCGCGCCACAACTTGCGCCTCCCCGCTGACCTGCTCCATCTGCACATCGGCTGCACCGGTAATGCCCGTTAGGACCGCCTCGATCTCCCGGCCTTTTTCTTCAAGAATTTTGAGATCGTCTCCGAACAATTTGACCGCAAGCTGGGCTTTGACGCCTGACAGTAGTTCGTCGACGCGGTTGGCGATGGGCTGCGAGAAATTCAACGCCACACCGGGGTGTTCGGATAGATCCTTGGCGAGAATGCCGATCAGGTCAGCGCGGCTCTTTGCGGTTGTCCATTCAGCCTGTGGCTTGAGGCCGACCCAGATCTCATTGTTGTTGAGCGCTTCAGGGTCACCGCCGAGCTCCGCGCGTCCGATCTGGCTGAAAGCGTAGGTCACTTCTGGATACCGCTTCAGCTTCTCTTCCATCCGCTTCGCGATTCTCAGCGCCTCATCGATGGAGATGCTGGGGTTGGCTGTCACACGGACGTTGAGCGTCCCCTCGTCGAGCTCAGGCACGAATTCCGTGCCGAGCCGGGGGATGATCGCAAGGGTGGCGGCAAGGCCGATCGCGCCCACCGCGAGTACCATCCAACGCCGGCGCAGCGCGAGATCCAACACGGGCGCATACATTCGCTTCAGCCAGCGAATCAGGAAGCTGTCACGTTCGCTGAAGTGGCCGCCGAAGACGAAGGAGGCGAGGACAGGAACGACGGTCAGGGCGACAACGAGAGATCCCAACATCGCGAACGACACGACGAAGGCCATGGGGCTGAAAAGTTTTCCCTCTACTCCTTGGAGCGTGAACAGAGGCAGGAAGACCACGACGATGATGAGCACCGCGAAGAAGATCGGCTGACCCACTTCCTCGGCAGCCAGTTGGATTCGCTGGGAGAGCGAGCGCCCGCGCGCCGGCTCGCCGAGATGACGTACGATATTCTCCACCATAACCAACGAGCCGTCGACCATCATACCTATGCCAATGGCGAGGCCGCCGAGCGACTGAAGGTTTGCCGACATTCCGTACAGCCGCATCATGATGACAGCGATAAGCATCGACAGTGGGATGGAGCACAGCACCACGAGCGCTGAGCGCACGTTCCACAGAAAGACAATGAGCACGATGACAATGAGCACTGCCGCTTCCGCGAGCGATTTCGTCACCGTCGTCACCGCCTTCTCGATGAGATCGGCCTGATCGTAGACGGGCTCGATGGACACGCCTCGCGGTAACGTGCCTTGGATCTGGGCAATCTTCTTGCGCACATTTTGGATGACGGAGTCCGTGTTGGCTCCTTTGAGCTGCAATATTACGCCAAGGACAACTTCGCCGGCGCCGTCCTTGGACACGGCTCCCTGACGGATCTCGGCGCCGTATTCAACGGCAGCAATATCGCGGATATAGATCGGCACTCCGTCGACGGACTTGAGGACGATGTTCTCAATGTCTACGAGACCGTCGCGGCCACCCCGAATGAATCCTTCACCGCGTACGACGAGCTGTTCCTGTTGACCCTCGATGTACCACCCTCCGGCGTTGGTATTGTTGGTCTGGAGGGCGGTCTTGACGTCGGCGAGTGTCAGCCCGTATCCGACCAGCCGGTTAGGGTCGACGCGGACCTGGTACTGACGCACTTCTCCGCCGAAACTTAAGACGTCGGTGACCCCGGGAACGGTTCGAAGTTGCAACTTTACGATCCAATCGTTGATCGCCCGCAGCTCCATTAGATCGACGTTCGGCCCCGTTAGTACATACTTGAAGACCTGACCGAGGCCCGTCGAGATGGGGCCAAGCACGGGGTCGCCCACGCCGTCGGGAATGCGTTCTTTGGCGGCTTGCAGGCGCTCGTTGACAAGCTGACGCGCAAAGTACGTGTCAACGCCGTCTTCGAACACGATGGTGACCGACGAGAGTCCGGTTTTGGAAATCGAGCGGACCTGTAGCAGGCCGGGGAGGCCACTCATCACGGATTCAACCGGAAAGGTGATGAGTTTTTCGATCTCAGTTGCGGCGAGACCGGGAGCCTCGGTGTTCACAACAACCTGGATGTTGGTCACATCCGGAAAGGCATCGAGATTGAGCCGAAGGCCCGAATAGACGCCATAGGCGACGACGGCCAAGGCCGCGAGCAAGACCAGGAACCGCTGCGCGAGCGCGCGCTCGATGAGTGTATTGATCATGTCAGTGCGGCCTCGCCAGCATCAATCGCTATCGGCGAAACTCGATTTCTCGAGCTCCGACTTCAACAGGAAGCTTCCGTTCGTCACCACGACTTCGCCGACGTCCAGCCCCGACTTAACTTCGATCGCTTCCTCGCCGGAAACGCCAAGCTTCACTTCGCGCCGCTGGTAGAGGCCATCTCCAGCCTCGACGAAAACGATCGCCTCTCCTTTCTGTCGTTGAATGGCAGCAGCCGGCACGGCAACACCACTTCCGTTGATCGCCGTCTTTATCGTTACGCGCGCAAAGCTGCCGGGCTTGAGCAATCGCTCGGGATTGTTGAGTTCGACGCGGACTTTCAGCGTTCGCGTGGCCTCGTCGATCACCTCGGAGATCCAGACGATCTTGCCGGCGAAGCTTTTGTCGGGATACGCCCGCAGTGTTACAGTCGCGGTTTGGCCCAGTACGACGCTGGCTATGTCCTTCTCGAACACGTCGGCTATGACCCACACTCGTTCGAGATCGGCGATACGGAATAAGGGAGTCTGGTCCGTCACCTGGTCGCCGACTGCGATCCGCTTCTCAACAATGCTCCCTTCCAACGGCGCTAGTACTGGCGCTCGACTGGCGCTCCGACTGCCTGGTGGCTGCTCGGCGATGGTTTTAGGATCAAGTCCAAGGAAGGCCAGCTTCTGCTCGGCGGCCCGCAGATCGATGGCGGCGCTGGCCGCCGACTGCTTGGCGGTCAAGTAATCCTGCTCGGCCGAAACTTTCTTCTGAAAGAGGCTTGCCTCACGTTCGAATTGCTTCTGCGCGAGCTCTGCCTTCGACTTAGCGGCGAACAGATTCGCTATCATCTCAGCGATCTCTCGGCTCTCGATGACCGCAAGGGTGTCATTAACGCGCACGTGGTCCCCGAGCGTTTTGGTTACCTCGCGCACGATACCCGCCGCTCTCGGAAGGACCTGCACGGTTCGATCCTGGTTGGCGACGACCTCCCCATTAAGCGACAGGTCGACAGTGAGCGGCTTTTTTTCGACGAGCGCGGTCTTGAGCCCGATCAACTTGACCTGCCCTGGAGTTAGCCGCACTTCATTGGCTTCGGCCTCGGATTCCTGCTCTGGTTCCGCCGGGGCTGCGGCGGATTCCTCGGGCGCGGGCGCCGGTTTCTTTTCAGCTTCATTAGACTCGCGGAACATCGCGCTCGCGGTATCGAGAACATCGTCAGGCCCGCGCCAAATGACAAACGCGCCAGTCACCGCTGCGAGTACCAAAACCGAGATGACTAACTTTCGCATTCAACATGTCCTCTTCAGCGTTCGAAGACGCTGCTTGTCCGGTTCAGCCCCCTCTTAGGTATCTCGCGATCGGCAATCGCCCCTCGGGAGAAGCGGACCGGTCAAAGAGTTCCTGCGCGCCATTTGCCCTCACTTCCCCAGACCATTCAGCTCACGCCCGATTAACGCCTCTACCTGTACCCGCGCCTTCTCGTACTCCGCGCGGGCGTTGACCAGCTCGCGACGGGCTTCAAACAGCGTGCGCTGCGTATCGAGAACGTTGAGAAGATCGAACTTGCCCTCCTCATAGCCCGTGCGCGTCCGATCGAAAGCTGACCGTGCGGCAGGCAGCACCTGACCCTCGATGGCTTTGGTCAGCGCGTCGGCGGCGGCCAGGGCTCCAAGGGCGCCGATCAGCGTGCCGGTCAGCTGCGTTCTGGCCGCCTGCGCGTCGAATTCTGCGCGAGTTATCCGGTGCTCGGCGGCGGCGATGGCCCCTTCGTTGCGGTCAAAGAGCGGCAGCGGAATGGAGACGGCGGCGATCATGCCGGACGAACTGTCGGTCTCAAAGCGTCTGACGCCGGCGCCGATAGTGACGTTCGGGATGCCCTTCGATCGTTCCACCTCAAGCACGGCGTAACGGTGCCCGATGGTATCCGTCCAGCGTGCGAGCGCGGGGTTGGCTTCCAGGAGGGCACTGACCTCGTCGAGCGTCGGCGCACTGCGATCACGTCCCAACCGCCCAGCCGCTCGCTCGAACGTGGCGCGGTTGCTTCCCCACAGCGCCGAAAGTTGATCACGAGCCGTCTTGAGCCTCGCTTCCTCGCCCGCGAGGGATGCCTGCGCAGTGGCAACCGACACCTTCGCGCGGTCGAGTTCGATGGGACTTGCACGGCCGCCCTTGACACGCGCGTCGACCGCGGCGCGGGTCTTTTGGGAGACGCTCACGAACTCCCGGAGGATCGCAATGCGTTCTTGCGAGGCGATTACATCCACGAACAGCTGCGCGGCATCTGTGGCGGCCTGCAAGCGCGCCACCTCAAAATCCCAACCCGCGATTGAGGCCTCGAGGTTAGCGGCGTTAAGCCGCGCAAGGCGTTTACCGCCGAGCTCGAGAGTCTGCGACAGCTGGAGGCTCTCGCTCGAATCATCTGCGGCGAGCCCTCCCGAGTTAGGGAGATTCTCGACGTTTAGCGCGAGCTCGGGATTGAGGCGCCGCGACGCCTGGTACGCTTCGCCGTGCCGCGCTTCAATCTCGGCATAGGCAGCCTTCACCGATGGGCTGAAGGCGACGGCGTGACCAACAGCCTCGCGGAAAGTGATGGTGCCGGAAGGAGCATGAGATCTGCCGCTTTCTCCCGGAGGAGCCGCAGACGCTTGCCACCCATAGGTCACGGCCGGCGATGCCTGTTCGGCAACGACAACAGTCTCCGAGAGGCCGCCGCAACCGGCGACACTCAGCGCCAAGGCTACCGCGCTTACTCGGCTTCTGGCGCCATTACGGCGTACCATGCTGCCTCCCAAATACGAGCTCAGCTGACGAGCTCCAGTGCGGAGTTCGTCAGTACCCAAGTGCGATTCGGGAACGCTAAATCAGCAGGACGACGGTGCAACGCTGGGCCAGTCGATCAATGACGACTGGCGGGCGCGGACCACTCCTTATGTCTCTATCCGACAAGCGCGGCCAGCGGACGTGGCCGGGGGCAACGTATGAAGTCTTGCCAGGGGGCGCCTTGGAAGGCACGGCTTTTCCATCGGCGCCTCGCTGCGCGAGGCTGGTGAGGCAAACCACCTCGACGTCGACGCATCCTCCTCGCGTGATAACCGACATACCGTGGTGGTCGGCATCTTCCACAACCAGGTACGTTTGTCGCAACGTAAAATCTGGGCTGCCTTCAACGAGCTCGATCCCTCGATGCCCGTCGGCGCCATAGCAGTACACAAGTGGCAGCGCGGCCGCCAAACTAGCGGGCACAAAAATCATCAATAGAAGGGTCGCAACCAGGCGCTGCCACAACCGCATGCGATTCGATCCTAAAGCCTTACCTAGCCTAATGCCCATCATCGAGTTCACATTCAAGGTAAAAACTGCGTTGATGACCTTCGGGGTGAGGCTATGTCGCGGGCGGGTAACAACGTACCGTTCCTGGAAAGCGTTCTTGTCAGGAAGAAGGCAGAGACGAGCGAATGACCACGGTTCGCACGGAGGCCATGGTCTCGATTCTGTCTCGGCAGTCGCGCTTTTGTCTTCAACGCGACGTTACAGATGTGCAGATCAACGGCAGCATGCGCGCAACTGCCTGGTCCGCATCACCTTTTCCAGACGGCCGAAGAGCGTCACCTCGGGCCTGTATACCTATTTCCCCTGTGACATTTAAGGGGCAAGCGTCTGGGCGTGTGGCAATGCAGGTCAGACAGCCAATCGTTCCGTTTCGCACTTTGAGCGCTCCACTTCTGCGTATGCCGATGACCCATGACTGCTGTCGCCCAATCACCTAGCTGAAACTTGAAAAAAGGAGTCGGGGCAGCATCACTCGCGCTGAAGTGCGCGCTTGCCACGAACGCGACTGCTGCAAGTACAATTGCCTTCACGGCGCACCTTTTCTGACCTGCGGCGTGACAAGCCGCTGGCACAAACGATCGCGAAAACGAACCCTGTCCAGCTTGTCGACAACCGCGCTACCCCGGTGACGAGTTTAGGCAAGCACAAGCGTTTCGGGTAGGTTACCGTTAATTCACTGGCCAGCAACGCCATTGACGTATCATTTGCTAGGATCAGAAGGGTGTGGCAGTCTCTCCCGGTGAGCAAACGTCTATTCCATCGCTGCTCCATGGTGCTCGGCATGGTCGCCATGCTTGGGGCACTTATTGCATTGCCGATGACGACATCGATCGCGCTGGCCATGTCGGCGCCGATGGCCGCTACTTCGGCGGCCGATATGCCGTGCCATAAACCCACCAAACCTTGTCCCAACTGCCCCCAGAAGGTTTGCCCGGATATGGGTACCTGCCTGGTGAAATGCTTCCAGCCGCTTTCCTCGCCGGTGGCCCAGGCCAGTCTTCCGGGCATGGACGCAACGTCACGCGTACTGCCTGCGCCGCCTCAGGTCGCCGCCGGATCTCTGATCCCTCCACTTCTCCGACCTCCCAGCGTCTGAACCGCGCCCGCCGGGCGTGATCGCGGCCGCGGCTGATGCCGTGGCCCCGCGCGTGCGTTGGCCGTGGTGGCCGACGCGTGGTTCACGACAACAGGAGACCGACAACATGCAACGCAAGACCCTGCGTGCGGCCGCCATCGGCGCCGCGCTGCTCGCCGCCATGGCAGCTACCGGCTTGGCCGATAGCAAGGACTACGAGTTCCAGCTCGTCGACAAAGAGGTCAAACAGGGCGAGGCGACCATCGCCGTCAAGCTCGTCCACAAGCCTTCCGGCCGGGCCATTCCAGATGCGGTGATCTTCGCCAAGCGCATCGACATGGGCCCCGACGGGATGGAGATGATGGATTCGCCTATCGAGGCGGTGGCCTCGACAGAGCCGGGCGTCTACCGCTTCAAAACCAATCTCACCATGGCGGGCAACTGGGCCCTGTCGCTCGGCGCCAAGGTGCAGGGCGAGACCGGCACGGTCGAGAACAAGCTCATCCTAAAGGCGACCCAATGAGCCCGCTGCTCAAGGGGATAGTAACCGTCGCGGCCGTCGTGGCCGCGGCGGGAGCCGGCTTGTGGGCGGGTCAGACCGGGCTGGTCAAACTGCCCATATCGGCGATGACCGGCGAGGCGCAGCCCGACGCCAAAGGTCCGGTCATTTACTACCGCGACCCTGAGGGGAAACCGCTCTACTCGCTGATGCCCAAGACCACTGACGCGGGACAGCCCTACGCGGCCGTCCATGCCTCAGAGGACATCGGGTTTGATACGCCCAAGGCGACTGCGCAGGCGGGTGCGCAGACCGAGCAGGGCCGAAAAATCATCCACTACCGCAACCCCATGGGGCTTCCCGACATCTCGCCGGTGCCGAAGAAGGACTCCATGGGGATGGACTACATCCCGGTCTACGAGGGTGACGCGGACGAGGGCGATACCGTCAAGGTGTCGCCCGGGAAGATCCAACGGACCGGCGTAAAAACCGAGCTTGTCGGCAAGCGGCAGATCGCCCGCAACATTCGCGCCCCGGGCGTCGTCGAGATTGACGAGCGGCGCGTCTCTGTCGTTGCTCCGCGCTTCGACGGATTCATCGACAAGGTCGGCCCTGTCACCAGCGGCACCCACGTCAAAAAGGGTGAGCCGTTGATGACGGTGTTCGGCCAGGAGCTGCTCAACCAAGCCGCCCGACTTCTCGTTGAGCAAGACTACGGGCCAGGCAACGACGAGCTACCGCGCAGTCTCAGGGCGCAGCCGGCGGGCGTCGTTGGTGCGCGGCGACGCCTCTTGAACTTCGGCGTTCCCGAAGAGTTCATCGAGCAGATCAAGCGCGAGCGGAAGGTTCCCGACACGGTCAGCTGGTCGGTACCGCGCGACGGCGTGGTCCTCGAGCGTAACGCCGTCGACGGCCAGGGCTTCAAGGCCGGGGATGTGTTGTTCCGCATCGCCGACCATTCCATCATCTGGGTTATGGCCGATGTCGCCGAAGGCGACCTTGGCGCGCTGCAGCCTGGCCAACCGGTCAAGGTGACGACCCGCGCCCACCCGGGCCGCGTGTTTAGCGGCAAGGTGGCAGTGATCTATCCGCACCTGATGAAGGAAACGCGCACGGTGCGCGTGCGCATCGAGCTGCCGAATCCTGATTTCGCGCTGCTGCCCGACATGTATGCCGACGTCGACATCGCCACCGGCTCCGACGAGCCCGTTGTCGCCGTGCCGCAAAGCGCTGTGATCGATAGCGGCACGCGCCAGGTGGTCATCGTTGACAAGGGCAGCGGCCGCTTCGAGCCGCGCGAGGTCAAGCTCGGCCGAAAGGGTGACGGCTACGTCGAGGTCCTGAGCGGCCTCGCCTCCGACGAAAACATCGTGGTCAACGGCAACTTCCTCATCGACGCCGAGAGCAACCTGCAGTCGGCTCTGAAGGGCCTGATGACGCCACCGCCCGAGGAGGCCCGCAAATGATTGCCCGCCTCATCGGTTGGTCGGCCCGCAACCTGCTGCTGGTGCTTATCGCCACCGCCTTCGCGGTGGTGGCGGGCGTGTGGGCGTTGACACGCCTTCCGCTCGACGCCATTCCGGACCTCTCCGACACGCAGGTCATCGTCTACACGGAGTTCCCCGGGCAGGCGCCGCAAGTGGTCGAGGACCAGGTCACCTACCCGCTCACGACCTCCATGCTCACCGTGCCGCGCTCGAAGGTCGTGCGCGGATTCTCCTTCTTCGGCGTGTCGTTCGTCTACGTCATCTTCGAGGACGGCACCGACATCTACT
>CAZOOS010000002.1:60094-69769 GCA_964581475.1 uncultured Hyphomicrobium sp. | reverse complement strand
GTTCGGGCTTCTCGACGCACCGGCCACGCGTATCGCGTTCGTAGCCGCGCTTGCACACACACTGGCCGTCGTCGTTGCGATACTCATTCGGACCCGGATCGCACTTTGGCGCGGTGCCGGGGCAGCGGCCGTTCTTTGGAACCGGCTTTCCGTCGGGGCAGCGATCGGGCTCGGCGATGATGCGCACGCAGCCCAGCTCGCGGTCCCGCATGTATCCAGCCTTGCAGACGCAGGCGCCGCTTTCGCTGCGCAGCTCATTGGCGCCCGGCTTGCACTGCGGCCGCTCGGGCTTCTCGCAGCTCTTGGCGGGAATCCTCGCCGAGGCAGCACCAAGGTCGTCGCCGACCTTGTTGTTGTAGCGCGTGCCGGGCACGGGGAAGACGGTGGCTGCTTGATTGAGGAGCTGGCACTGGCGTCCGCCCAGCACCTGGGCGGTGACCTTCAGCTCGACGCTGTCGCCTTTCTCCATATCGACGTGCGGATGCGTGCACTGGTAGGCGGCGCCACCACCCATGCAGCCCCACGTGGCGGAAAACGTGACAGACGTCGGAGCGAAGCCGAACTGCTCATTTAGCTTGAGCGGGCCGTGATAGGGATCGGGGCCCATGTTGCTCACGGTGACGGTGTAGTCGCAGCGGAAATTCTCGCCCAACGCGACGCAATCGCCGTTGGAGACCTTCGTCGTCTTGAGATTGGTCGGGTCGCAGGTGACCTGCAGCACGCCAAAGCCATCGACCCAGCTCAGGAACGCGTCCGCCACAGCCGTGTCGGCATCGTCGCCGGCATCGAAGTTGGCGTCGGTGCCGCCCGCCGGCGCAACGATCGCCGCCGTGTTCGGCAGCGAGCAGCCGGCGGCTTCGAGCGGGGCCAGCGGAATGGAAACTTGCAGCATTAGCTTCAGCGTGGCGCCGACGGCGATGTCGGCTGCGGCAAGCGTGTTGCAGCCGTAGACGGGCGGGCCGCCCGCACACACCCATGCCGGGTCGGCGATGGTCAGCGTCGATGCGGCGGGAACCGTCTCGTCGACGGAAAGCATGCCGTGATAGGGCGACGGGCCATCGTTGGTGAGGCCGATCTCGTAGTCGCAGAGAATGATGTTGCCCGGCGCCTTGGCGCACTTGCCGGAGTGTAGAGCCGTCTTCGTGAGACGCAGGTTGTTGAGCGGCAGCGGCGCACCGACGGGTACCCAGGCGCAGCTCACGTTGCTCGGTGCCGGCATTGCAGGCGGCAGCAGGGGCGGCACGACGCCGGGAGCGGACACGGCAATACAATTGCGCGCCCAATACCCGGGTGCCGGTCCAAGCGGCATCGTCGCGGTGATGTCGAAGGTCTGCGACGCGCCGGCGGCCAGGGTGAGTGGCGCCGTGCACGAGAATGGCACGGCGGCCGGGGCGGGCATGCAGCCCAGGGGCGGCGCGATGGCCGTAATCGGTGCCGGCAGTGCGGCGCCGCCACCCATGAACATGCTATCGCTCAACACGACATCGCCGCTGAACGATAGCGATCCGATGTTGGTGATCTTGATGCCGAAGGCGCAGTCGCCACCAAGCGCGCACGCTGCCGGCGCGGTCTTCTCCACGACGAGCTGAGTTCCACCCTCGGCGCAGGCTTCGCCGTGCCAGGGTGGGCCGAGCACCGCGCAGTTGCGGAAGCCATGATTGCCGGCGGCCAGCAGCGGCGCCGTGTCGACCGTCACATCGATCGAATGACTCACCCCCGGCGGCAACAGTTCCGGCGCCAGAGTGCACGACAGATTGGCTGTGGGGACCGGCGAGCATAGCCATTGCGGTATGTCGGGAACGACGGCGCTGATCGTCACCGCGCCTCCGACGCCAGGGCCGGCGAGGATCGCTGCGGCATCCCAAATAGTGATCGCGTCCTCCGGCAGCGCGCTGCCGCTGTTGGTCACGGTAATGGTGCAGTGGATGGGCCCGCCGAACGGGGCAGGCGTGCACACCTTGCTGATCCACACGCCAGAGTGCGGCAGCGGAGCCGGTGGCGGGCTCAAAGGCGGCGCGACCTCTGCAACGGGCAGTTCATCGCAAGGATCGTAGATGGCGATATCGCCGACGCGGCTGTAGAAGTCCGCGTCCTCGAACTGGCCGTCGTTGTCGACGAACCAGGTCTGGTAGGGCGGCGCGTTGGCCGGGCGTACGTTGCTTTTGCTGGTGGCCTGCAGGCCGTGCACGACGCGTGCGTCCTTGTCGCCGCGCTCTTCGCCCGCGCGCTCGCGCAAATGCTCGCCCGTGGTCCACAGCGTCTCGCGGCACTTGCCGTAGTCGATGGTACCGTTGGCGTCATAGCCATAGCTGAGCGCCAGACCGCCGAGCGTCGATCGATGCGGCAGCTTGAAGCCGACCGCGAACTCGCCGACCTCTTCGGACCAGCGCGTGTCGCCGCCGTTGCGCGTATAGCGACGCACGACCGGCTTCTCGAGCTTGGCAAAGATGGAGTAATCGTAACTTCCGGTCAGTCCACCCCGCTGCGACAAGTAGAGCGTATCGGGGCCGTCGAACACGATATTGGTGACGATGTTGTCGTTGGGCGTGTCCTTGATGTCGAACTCGACCCGCGCGTCGTCGGCAAAGCTGCCGTCGGGGTTGAGACCTACGGACCAGACCTGCAAGGGCTTAGCCACGGAGTAATAGACGCGACCGTCCTGCACGGCGACGGCAAAAACGCGACGACGCGCGTCGGCCAGGCCCCAGGTGAACGGATCCTCGACGTTGAACTCGGGGCGCTCGATGCCCATGCGCCGCGCGGCATCGTAGGGGATGGTTTCTAGCCCGGCGGCGGCGCGTCCCGTGGTGCCGTGGTCGAAGCTGCTGCGTTCGCTTCCGTCGAGTCCCAGGCGATGGATTAGGCCGAACTCGAGGTCGGTGACGAATAGCTGTCCAGAGAGGGGGTCGTAGGCAGCGGTGCCGAGACCGGGACCGGCGTTGCTCTTGCCGTCGTATTGCAGATTGGCGAACAGCGACACGGCGCCCGAGGCGCCATCAATCTTCCAAACTGAGCCTGGCCCGCCGCCCTTGAGGACGCCGAACTGTCCGGGCATCCAGCGCGCGCCGCGTTCGCCGTTGACGAGCCTGCGGCCGTCCTTGGCCACGATCTGCAGACCGAACAGCGACGTCGATGTCAGATAGATGTTGGGCGTACGCTTGGCGGTGTCGCTGTCGAGGGCAACGCCGAACACCTGGCCAACGTCTCCCGCCGTCACCTGAAAGGTCGACGGGGCATTGGCCAGCATGCCGGCGGGCGGTCCGCCGAGTTTGCCGAGATCGAATACACGCAACACGGCTCCGGTCGTGTCTATGTAGGTGACATCGGTCGGAGACACGTCTTCCGGAACCTTGCCCCATACCTTGGCACCGGAGAAGCCGGTAACCGCGGCGTCGCCGCGGTTCATGATGGCCTCGGCGCCGACCGCAGGAAGCGCGAGCGCGGCGCATGCCGCGAGGGAAAGCAGAGCCGCTCTAAGGTGAGGTCTGCCGAAACACGGACGAGGAATAGACATACTTTGAATCCAGTTCGCTCCTGAGAGCTAGGACCAAAAGCAGTAGCCTATCGTCACTTGGCACGGTGTTCCCGAAGGAACAGTTTACTCGGGATTCATGGCACATCGTCGGCGACAGCAGCGGCCGGTTCCGCGCGTCACCAGCGTAGAAGTCCGATGCTCTCCCGCCGCCGCCTGCTGTTGGCCCAACTCGCAGTTGGGCCAGCGGCTGCGAGTGATTTCACGTCACCTTCTCGCCCATCGGCAAGTTGCGCAGACGCTTGCCTGTCGCCGCAAATACCGCATTGGCGAGCGCAGGGGCGAAAGGCGGCAGGCCCGGCTCTCCGACACCGCCGGCGTGCGTCCCGGGAGGCGCCTCGACGATGTGCACCGTGACGCTTTGCGGGTAGTTGCCCATCGTGGCGATGCTGAAGTCCGTAAAGTTGCCCTGCTCCACCGCGCCGTTCTTGAACGTGATGCCGCTGTAGAGCGCGTGCGACATGCCCATGACGGCCGCGCCCTCCATTTGCGAGCGGATGCGTTCGGGGTTGACGTAAAAGCCGCAATCGATCGCCGTCGATACTTCCGGGACGCGGATGGTTCCGTCGGCGTCGACCGCCGCATGCACGACGGTCGCCACGCACGTCTGCCAGGCGACGTGGGCGGCAATACCGAGCCCATGGCCGGCGGGCAGCTTTTTGCCCCAACCGGCCTTCTCGGCCGCGATGCGCACGACGTTCTTGAGGCGCGCGGTGTCTATAGGGAACTCTTCGTAGGGATCGCCGTAGTTCCAGAAATCCTCGGGGAACCCTAGCGCCTTGGGGTCCAGCTTGCGATCGGGACCGATGAGTTCGAGCAAGAAATCCTTGGGATCACGGCCAAGCTGGTGGGCCGCCTCGCATACGGCCGACTGCACCGCGAACACGCGCGGGATGTTCGACACAGAGCGATACCAGCCGATGCGCGTGTGCGCCATCGCCGGGCCGTTCTCGCAACTGACGTTGGGGATGTCGAACGGCGTGTTCACGAAGCCCATGCCGTACTCGATCGGGAACTGATAGCCGTTGTCCTCCTGGAAGGTCGAGATGATCGAGGGTGCCACGGTGCGGTGGCGCCAGCCCGTCACCTTGCCCTTATCGTCGATGGCCATCTCCACGCGCTCGACCGAGGTCGTGTGGTAGAACGAGTGGCGAATGTCGTCCTCGCGCGTCCACTGCAGCAGCACCGGCACACCGCCGAGCTTTTGCGAGATGAGCGCCGCCTCGATCATGAAATCCCACTTCGACTTGCGCCCGAAGCCGCCGCCGAGCAGCGTCACATGCACGGTGACATTCTCGAGCGGCATCTTGAGCGCCTCGGCGATGTCCTTGCGCGCGCCATAGGGACTTTGAATTGGCGCCCACACCTCCGCCTTCCCGTCGGCGATGCGCGCCACGGCGACCAGCGGCTCCATCGAGGCCTGCACCAGGTGCTGGGAGTGGTACTCACCGGTGAACGTGGTCTCTGCAGCCTTGAAGGCCGCATCGATGTCGCCCTGTTTGCGGATGACCTTGCCGGGTTTCGCCGCCGTCTCCGCCATGGCTTTGCTGTAGGCAACGGAGTTGTAGCTGGCGTTGGGACCGTCCTCCCATTCGACCTGCAGCGCGTCGCGTCCCTGAATGGCGGCGAACGTCGAGCTGGCGACGACGGCGATGCCGCCGAGCTGCCCGAACTTGCGCGGCACGGCATGCACGCCTTCGATCTCATGCACGGCCTCGACGCCCGGCACCTTCATGGCCGCGGCGGCGTCGAAGGATTTGACCTTTCCGCCCAGCACGTCGGGCCGCGTCATCACCGCGAACTTCATGCCCGGCAAACGGATATCGGCACCGTACACGGCCTTGCCCATGGTGATGTCGCGCAGGTCGGCAATCTTGGTCTCGCCCTTGCGCATGAGCGTAAATTCGTCCGGAGTCTTGAAAAGAAGCGTCTCGCGCGCCGGCACGGGCAGCGCCATGGCCGCTTCCGCCAGCTCGCCGAAGCCGAGCTTCTCCCCGGTTTCCTTTTTCGCCTGATCGAGCTGCACCACGTGATGCGCCTTGGCGCGGCAGAGCGAGACATCGACGCCCCACTTGGCGGCCGCCGCCGTCTCCAGCATATGTCGCATCGCGGCGCCGCATTCGCGCATAGGCTGAATAAAGTGGCGCATGCTGCGCGAGCCGTCGGTGTCCTGGTTGCCGTAGCGCGGCTCGTCGCCGGGCGCCTGCACGAGATTAACGCGCGACCAGTCCGCCTCCATCTCGTCGGCGATCACCAGGGGCAGACTCGTTCTGATGCCGGTGCCCATCTCGGAGCGATGCGCGACGATGGTGACCCCGCCGTCGGGGGCGATCGCAACGTAGACGTGCGGATCGTGGGCCATGCCGTAGCCGTCCGGCATCGTCAGTCCGCCGGTCTTGTAGGGCTTCAGGGGTTCGAGTGCGCTCGCGGACGAAACGCGGACCGCAAGGACCAGTCCCGACGCCGCTAGCACTCCACCGACGAACTGACGCCGGCTCACGTTCTCGATGATCGTAGCCGATTGCGGCTCCCGCGCCTTGCGCGCTTCCTGTTCCAGATAATGCAACATGATCAAACTCCTCCCGCCGCAAGACGCACAGCCGCATGGATGCGCTGATAGCAACCGCAGCGGCAGAGATTGCCGGACATCTCCTCCACGATCTGCTCATCCGAGGGGGCGCGGTTCTTGGTGAGGAGCGCCGCTGCCTGCATGATCTGTCCCGCCTGGCAATAGCCACACTGGGGGACACTGAGGTGCCGCCACGCCTTCTGCACGGCATGCTCGCCGTCGGGACTCAGGCCCTCGATGGTCGTGACCGCCTTGCCGTCCGCCACGCTAATCGCCGTCAGACATGAGCGCACGGCCTCGCCATCGAGATGGATGGTGCAGGCGCCGCAGACGCCGACGCCGCAGCCGAATTTGGTGCCCGTCAGACCGACCTCGTCTCTCAGATACCAGAGGAGCGGCAGGTTCGGATCGCCACTGAAAGCGTGCTTCTCTCCATTCACGGTAAAATTGGCCATGGCCTTCGCTCTCCCTTTTTTCGGCTGTGAAGGGGCGCCGATGTCTATCCGAGGGTCAGTGCGTCCGTTGAATCCAGCTCTTTTTTTGTTTCTGTCTAAGGTGCGAGAAGTTTGAGGGGCCACACGTAGGCCTGGCCCATGACCAGCATGCCGACGAGAACCGCAAGCGCTATCGAATGGAAGAATACGAAGCGCAGGATCGAGCCCTCGTGACCGTACCATTTCGTTGCCGTCGAGGCGACGACGATTGATTGAGCGTCGATCATCTTGCCCATCACGCCGCCGGAGCTGTTGGCCGACGCCATCAGCACTGGATTGATGCCGAGTTGTTCGGCCGTGACGCGCTGCAAGCCGCCGAACAGCACGTTCGATGATGTATCGGAACCGGTTAGCGCCACGCCGAGCCAACCGATAAGCGTGCCGAATAGCGGATAGAGCCAGCCCGTGCCGGCGAGCGCGAGGCCGAGCGTGGCATCCGTACCCGAGTAGCGGGTGACGAAACCGATCGCCAGCATGGCGGATATCGTCAGCAGCGAATAGCGGACGACGTAGAGGGTGTGGACGTACATGCGCACGAGGTTCGCTGCACTGTAGCCAAGAAAGATGCCGGACACGATGGCGGCGAGCAGGATGCCCGTTCCGGTTGCCGACAGCAGGTTGAGATTGAAGACGGCACTTTCGATGTGCGGCGCCGCCACGACGGGCGGCAGTTTCTGCACGAGCTCGTGGAGTCCGGTAACAGGAACCTTCGCCGCCCAAACGCCGTCGAGCGAGGCGCGGACCTGCGGCGCGCCCCACAGGAACACGAAGGCACTGAGAACGAGCCACGGTGTCCAGGCCCGGCTTATCGCGCCGACGGCGTCGGGTGCCACGGGGGCCGGGGCCGGGATCACGCGGCCGCTGTCCCGGTTGCCTGGCATTGCGGTCATCGGCACCGCGGGGCGCCAGACCTTGAGGAATAGGGCGAGGGACGTCATCGAGACGATCGCCGCGACGACGTCGACCAACCAGGGGCCGTGAAAGTTCGAAACGAGGTATTGGGGTATGGCAAACGATAGTCCCGCCACGAGGATGGGGGGCCAGATCTCGATCGTCTTGCGGAAGCCAACGAACGCCACGATCAGCCAGAACGGCACGATGACGGAGAAGAACGGCAATTGCCTGCCGACCATTGCGCTTAGCTCGTGTAGATCAAGGCCGGTCACAGCCGACAGGGCGATGATTGGCGTTCCGAGCGCGCCGAATGCCACCGGCGCCGTGTTGGCGATCAAGGAAAGACCCGAAGCGGCGAGCGGGGCGAAGCCAAGGCCGATCAACATGGCGGCTGTAACGGCTACTGGCGTCCCGAACCCGGCGGCGCCCTCGAAGAAGGCCCCGAGGCAGAAGGCGATGAACAAAACCTGCAGACGCCGATCGTCGCTGATGGCGCCGATCGAGCGACGCAGAACCTCGAAGTCGCCTTTCTCGCTCGTCAGCTGATAGAGAAAAATGACGTTGAGGATTATCCAGCCGATGGGCAAAAGGCCGAAGCCGGCGCCGTAGACCGCGGCAAGCCCAGCCATCTTGATTGGCATGCCGTAAGCGAAGATTGCGACAGCGAGAGCGGCGGCCAATCCCAAGAGCGCGGCGACGTGCGCCCGCAGCTCCAGGAGCCCAATCCCTCCGAGCAGCACAAAAATCGGAATAGCGGCGATGGCAGTCGATAGCACCATGTTGCCGAAGGGGTCATAGACCTGCGACCACATGCGACTCGCACTCCCCCATCGGCGGCGATGGACACCCGCTTGGTAAATTGAATATACCAAGCATCATGCGCGGTCAAAATACATTGCTGCGCGCCCCGACGTGCGGGGTCGCGCGGCTCGAGAAACCAGGTGCGGAATGCAGGTCATATGGACCCAGAGACTGGCCGACTCCATCGCCACGCGCATCGAGAAGCTAATTCTCGAGGGCGCCCTCAGGCCGGGTGAGAAACTTGCGTCGGAGCGGGAGCTGGCGCAACGACTCGACGTTTCGCGCCCGCCGCTGCGTGAGGCGATCGACAAACTCGTCGGGCGCGGATTGCTGACGACGACGCGCAACGGCACCTGCGTCGCAGAATTTCTCCTGCCCTTGATGACGCCGCTCGCCAACCTGTACCGCGACCACGACAACGCTGCCGCCGACTATCTGGAATTTCGCCAATGGGTCGAGGCCCAGGCGGCAAAGGCGGCGGCGGCACGCGCGACGGACGTCGACAAGGAGGCAATACGCGGTTGCCTCGTCGAAATGCGCAAGGCGCACAAGATCAAGGATCCGGCGCGCGAGGCCGAGGCCGACGCGAACCTGCATATCCTCATCTACGAGGCGAGCCACAACTTCGTCGTCCTGCACGTCATGCGCGCTCTAGGCGAGTTGCTGCGCGACAACGTCTTCTTCAATCGCGATCACCTCTATCGCCGTGCCGGGGTGCGCGAAAAGCTCCTGGCACAGCATCTCGAGATCGGAGACGCGGTGATTGGGGGCGACCCTGCCAGTGCCGAGGCGGCGGCCGCCGCGCACATTCAATTCGTGTCCCGTACCGTCGAGGAGATCAAGCGTGACAACGAGCGCTTAGAATGCTCGATGTCGCGGGTCCGTCGAAGCGATTTTCTGGCGCAACAGTGACCGGCAGGCGCGCTCCAGCTTCCGCCCGAGACCGGCAACCGGTGGCGGCCAGACTAAATTTCGCATCGCAACATCGGCTGGTGTTGGTCTAGAGTTCGGGTGCGCTGCTGCATGCTGTCAGTCACCTGCTGCGCTTCCTAGGGTGGCTGTCGACTGGGACTGCGGGCCTCATGCTCGCTCCTACGGAACGCGACCGCATCGCGCCCCAAGGGTACCCACCATGCCAAATCTCCTAAGCTCCACAATTCTGATCGTCGGTGAAACGCCGGACGTATCGGACCTGCGCGCGCGCCTTGTTGAATCCGGCGCGACCGTGCATGTCGTCAGTGTCGCCGGAGCTTTCCTCCTGGTTCGCCAGAAGCAGATAGATAGCGCGTTAATCGCCGCCAACCTCGACGAGAGCACCCAAGAACTGTGTGCTGAATTGGACTCGCTCGGGATTGCCCGGGTGTTCCTTACGCCCGAGCGCGCAG
>CAZOOS010000002.1:35138-59994 GCA_964581475.1 uncultured Hyphomicrobium sp. | reverse complement strand
GCTGAATTGGACTCGCTCGGGATTGCCCGGGTGTTCCTTACGCCCGAGCGCGCAGTACGCCAGCCGGCGTTCGTGAGCGGTCAGCTTAAGAACTTACGCCGCAAGTTGCGGACTGCAGCCATAGCCTGAAATTCAGCAATCAGATTGCCGTGAGCCTCAGCGGGTGTCTCTCACGGTATGTCAGCGGCGGCGTACGTCGAGGGCCGAGCGCCGCCGCCATCGCTCCCCGGCAGCCGCTACGCGGTGGCGCGCCTCAATCATGCTCGACCCGCTTAGCCGCCTCAGCGGTTCGAAGCGGGTTGCGGCGCGATAGGTGGTGCGACTGACGGCGAGCCGTCGGCCTCGGGGCCGACTAAGTGCGAGACCGAATAGATACCCAGCACCATGACGATTGCGGCAACTGCGGCCAAGAGCAGCGATAAGCTGGTGCTAGGCATCGGCCGGCGCGCATCCCCCAAAGGATCGTGCGACTTATCGTAAAGGGCCATGGGCCACCTCCTGTCGTTTCGACGGCGAAATGCCCATGCCTCTGAAAGGTTCCGCAGGCGGAGCTTTCAGGCGGTCCGCACGCAGGAGCAAATCCGTGCTGGCGTACGACGTGTGGAGATGGCTTCCGCGCGACGTTCCCGGCGGCTTCATTGGCTTCCGGTGCGCCGTCAACTATTGGTTCGCTGCCGCGCGGCGAGCGTTGATCTCTCGATTTTGCCGTCCGATTGGTCCAATAAGATTTGTCGATGACGCTGGAACAGTCTGGGCACTAGCTAAATGAGCGATCTAAGACTTTCCAACGTGCGTAAGAGCTTCGGTAAGTCCGTGATCCTCGAGAACATCAATCTCGAGATCGCGGACGGAGAGCTCGTGGTCTTCGTGGGGCCGTCGGGCTGCGGCAAATCAACTTTGCTGCGCCTCATCGCGGGGCTCGACGAGGTATCGGACGGCGAAATCTGCATCGGCGGAAAGGTCGTCAACGATGTCGCGCCTGCCCGCAGGGGCGTCGCCATGGTCTTCCAATCGTACGCGCTTTATCCGCACATGACGGTCTACCAGAACATGTCGTTCGGGCTGCGGCTTGCCAAGTTGGACGCGGCGGACATCGATGCGGCGGTTCGATCGGCCGCTCGCAAGCTCCACATCGAGCACCTCCTCGACAGGAAGCCGAAGATGCTCTCCGGCGGACAGAAGCAACGCGTTGCTATCGGTCGCGCAATCGTCCGGAAGCCGAATGTGTTCCTGTTCGACGAACCCCTGTCCAATCTCGATGCGGCTCTGCGGGCCAGCATGCGCTACGAGTTGGCAAAGCTGCATCAAGAGCTCAAGACGACGATGATCTACGTGACGCATGACCAGGTCGAGGCGATGACACTGGCGAAGCGTATCGTGGTTCTGTCGGCGGGGCGCATTGAGCAGGTCGGCACTCCGATCGACGTCTACCGGGATCCGGACAATATTTTTGTTGCCGGCTTTATTGGCTCTCCGCGCATGAATCTCATCGACGCCGAAATCGAGTCGGTAACGCCGCGCCGCGCCGGCGTACGCCTTCCATCGGGCGACGCCATTAGCGTTGCCGTAGACGTCCATTCGGCTCGCCCAGGGACGCGCGTGACGCTGGGTATTCGCCCGGAGCATTTCGACGCGCAGGCGAAATTTAATATGCTGCCGGTGAAGGTGCGTTTCGTCGAATGCTTAGGAAGCGTGACGATCGCCTACGGCACGCTGGCTGGGACCGAGGCAGAGGTGACCGTTCAGCTGCCGGGCGATCTCAAGGTGAGCCCTGGGGAGACGATACGGCCAGGGTCGGCCCCGCACGCTTGTCATCTCTTCGACGCCAACGGGCGTGCCTTCCGCCGCGTCACCGAGGAAACCCCAGCGGCGTTGCCGGGTGCGAGCGGCTAGCTCGTGCCTTCCTCTAAGACAGCTCCGTTGCTGGCGACGACCTTCGCATAGAAATGCGCGCTGTCCTTCGGCGTGCGCTGTTGGGTTGCGAAGTTGACATGCACGATGCCGAAGCGCTTCGAATAGCCGAGCGACCATTCCAGGTTGTCGAGCAGCGACCAAGCCATGTAGCCGCGGACATCCACACCCTGCCGTATCGCCTCGCGCACGGCACCGATGTGGTCGCGCAGGTAGTCAACACGCAGGGGATCCTCGATCCGGCCCTTAGCCGCGGTCGGTGGATCGAAGAAGGCGGCACCGTTCTCAGTCACGTAGAGGGGGATATCGCCGTAGCGGCGTTTGACCCACAGAAGCGTCTCCGTCAGGCCAGGCGCGAACACCTCCCAACCCGTCTCCGTGTATGTCGCCTGCTTCTGACGCACCGCGCACGTCTTGAGAGGCCAAGCGTTGGCATCGAAGCGCGTGACGCTGCGCGTGTAGTAGTTGACGCCCAGAAAATCGATCGGCTGTTGGATGAGGGCAAAATCGTCGGATGGCCAATCCGGCCACGCTTCCCCGAATATTTCGACCATCTCCTTGGGGTAATGGCCGAAGAACACAGGATCGAGGTACTGCCGGTTCATATAGGCCTCGGCGCGGGCGGCGGCGGCAACGTCGGCCGGATCGTCGGAGGCTCGATATTTCGGCTCGATGTTGACGACGAGCCCGATCTCGTGGTGTCCCACCGCGCGGTAAGCCTGAACCGCCGCCCCGTGCGCGCGCATTAGATTATGGGAGGCGATGGGCGCCTCAAAGCGGTTGCGATGTCCGGGTGCCAGCGCGCCGTGCAGATAACCCCCGTCCGTGACAACCCAGGGCTCATTCAATGTCGCCCATTTTTTCACGCGACCGTCGAGCTTGCGGAAGATGATCTCGGCGTAGTCGGCGAACCATTTCGATATGTCGGGATTAAGCCAACCGCCACGGTCATCGAGCGCTGCGGGCAGGTCCCAATGATAGAGCGTGACCAGCGGCTCTATTCCGTTCTCCAGCAGCGCATCGACGAGCCGATCGTAGAAGTCCAGCCCGGCATTGTTCACGCGACCCGTACCTTGCGGCAGGATTCGGCTCCACGAGACACTGAAGCGGTACGCCTGCAGCCCGAGGCGTCGCATGATCGCGATGTCTTCCTTCCAGCGGCGATAGTGATCGCAAGCGACGTCACCCGTGTCTCCGTCGCGGACTAGTCCCGGCGTGTGAACGAAGCGGTGCCAAATGCTCGGCCCCGCACCATCGGCGAGAGGCGATCCTTCGACCTGATAGGCGGCTGTTGCGCTGCCCCACAAAAATCCGTCTGGGAATTGTGCGGCGCACATCGGTTGCCTCTGAGTTTGTTGCACTGCCGTTCGAGTTACGCAGGGTTTGAATACATGCCGCCGACGTCCGTAGCACGCAAGTCACTCTGCGTCGCAACAACGTGCTGCTTTTAACCGTTGGCTTGTAAAGCTCCGCACAAAGAGTTGCCCAATCGTCTCCATGACAGTAGCGTTCTGCACAGGGAGAGCGGGGGAAAATGATCTCCAGCTTACAAGCGAAAGAACGGGCCAACCGTTCACACCAAAGTTGTGGCGCCGGCATTTCGTCGGCGCGAATTGATTCGGCATGTTTCATTCGTGTAGCCAAACGCGATCAGCAGTTCATCGCGCGGCTCTCATTCCCGCCCCAAACGCCGCTTAGGCAACGCTGCCACTACGAGGCAGCGTTGCGGCGCAGTCCTCTTCAACAACAATCACAGATCCCTGGAGGCGTGACGCCGGCCGTTGGCTAGCCCGATCATTTTTCGGGAGCCAAAAAGATGCCCGGTAGGAATATTAGCGGAGGCACACATCTTGCCGAAACGGATAACGCCCGAGAAGGGCCGTGGGTTCCCAGCAAACCGTGGCGGGGCTAGCCGGCGCACGGTGCTCCTCGGTGGACTAGGGCTGCTGGCGACGGGTACGCTGCCTTTTCTCGCATCCTCCAGCGCGCTACCGCGCCTTGCACAACCAGAACAGCCCGTGCTCGACCCATTCATCGCCGACGTCCAAAGGCGCACGTTTCGCTTTTTCTGGGAAACCACGAACCCGAAAAATGGATTGGCTCGCGATCGCTTCCCGTCGTCCTCTCCTTCAAGCATCGCGGCCGTAGGATTTGCACTTACCGCCTATCCCGTCGGCGTCGAACGTGGCTACATCACGCGCCGTGCCGCAAGGGAGCGGGTGTTGGCAACGTTGCGGTTCCTTTTTGAGGCGCCGCAGGGACCCGAACGTCTCGGTATGACCGGCCACCACGGCTTCTTCTATCACTTCCTGGATATGACGACCGGCCACCGCGCGGGAGACTCCGAGCTGTCGACGGTCGATACGGCGCTCTTTCTTGCAGGTGCGTTGTTTTGCCAATCCTATTTCGACGACCCTGCTGACGGCGACGAGGCGCAGATCCGCGAGCTGGCGGAGAAGATTTATGCTCGCGTCGATTGGCGCTGGGCGCAGGTGCGCCCGCCGGCGATCAGCCACGGTTGGTCGCCCGAATGCGGGTTTCTTGAATACGATTGGCGTGGCTACAACGAGGCGATGATCGTCTACCTTCTGGCGCTTGGCTCACCAACATACCCGGTTGAACACGCGGCATGGTCGGAATGGACGAGCACCTACGACAACTCCTGGCGGACTGAATTCGGTCAACCGCATCTCGCCTTCGCACCGTTGTTCGGTCACCAGTATTGCCAGACTTGGATTGATTTCCGCGGCCTGGGCGACACCTACATGAGCGGCCGCGGCATTGACTACTTCGAGAACAACAGACGCGCCATCTATGCTCAGCAGGCCTATGCGATCGCCAATCCGCATGGTTGGAAAGACTATGGTAGTGGCGTTTGGGGCGTTACCGCTTCCGATGGCCCAGCCGATGTCGAGCGCGAGTATGCCGGCAAGCTGCGGATGTTTCGCAGCTATGCAGGACGCGGCGCCGTGGGCCCTGACGGCTATGATGACGGCACTCTGGCACCGACCGCCGTTCTCGGTTCCATCGCCTTCGCACCCGAGATCGTCGTTCCCACCATTCGCGAGCTGCATCGGCGCTACGGAGAGCACATATATTCCGACTATGGCTTCCTCGACGCGTTCAATCCGAGCTTCGACTTCGATGTTCCGCTGGTGCACGGACGCTGCATTCCAGGTTTCGGTTGGGTCGCCAGCGACTACCTCGGCATCGACCAGGGCCCGATCGTCGCCATGATTGAGAATGGGAACTCCGGACTCGTTTGGCGCGTGATGCGCAAGAACCCGCACTTGCG
This sequence comes from uncultured Hyphomicrobium sp., assembly GCA_964581475.1. GTDB lineage: Bacteria > Pseudomonadota > Alphaproteobacteria > Rhizobiales > Hyphomicrobiaceae > Hyphomicrobium_A. The sequence goes on along the minus strand of CAZOOS010000002.1, from coordinate 54,788 downwards.
CCGTGGGCTGGAGCGCGCCGGTTTCACCGGTGGATGGCTAACCACCACTGAAACTTAAACGCCGCGTCGACAGCTTGATGGGTTAAGGCAAGACGCCGCGCGCGCTGCGAGCTATCGGCGTTAGTCAAACGCAAGCGTCTTGATCGGATTGTAATGCGCATCATCCTGACACTTGTCGTCGCTTGGGCCCTAGCCGGTTGCCAGGAGTCTTCCGGCTCGCCGACGGTGATCCAATTCTGGGCCATGGGCCGCGAGGGAGAGGTCGTCCGTCAACTAATCCCTGATTTTGAGCGCAGCCATCCCGACATCCGCGTCGAGGTACAGCAGCTTCCCTGGTCAGCTGCCCATCAAAAGTTGCTGACGGCATTTGCGGGCGACGCGTTACCCGATATTACCCAGCTCGGAAACACGTGGCTTCCGGAATTTGCTGCACTCAACGCGCTCGATCCCGTGCAGCCGTCCGTGGTCGACGCCGGCGATTTCTTCCCCGGCATCTGGCAGACAAACGTTATCGATCAAACAGCCTATGGGGTGCCTTGGTACGTCGATACGCGCCTCCTATTCTACCGACGCGATCTCCTTGCTGAAGCAGGATACGCCAATCCGCCGACCACGTGGGCGGAATGGATCGACATGTTGGGGGCGATCAAGCAGCGCGGCGGATCGCATCGCTATGGCGTGCTACTGCCGCTCAACGAGTACGAGCCGTTGTTAGCTCTGGCGCTGCAGCAACAGGCGCCCCTGCTGCGCGATGGGGACACGCGCGGCAACTTTCGCAGCGAGGACTTCACGCGCGCGCTTCGATTCTATCGGGAGATGTTCGACAAGGGCTTTGCGCCAGCGACAAGTGCCAATCAGATTTCCAATGTCTGGGATGAGTTCGCGCGCGGATCTTTTACCTTCTACATCACCGGCCCGTGGAGCATTGGCGAGTTCAAGCGCCGATTGCCGGAGAGCCTGCAAGCAAGCTGGATGACGGCGCCGCTGCCGGGACCGGAGGGTCTGAGCTATTCCATTGCGGGTGGCTCGAGCCTCGTCGTGTTCAGGGATTCGCCGCACAAGGAGGCGGCGTGGCAGCTCGTTCAATATTTGTCTCAACGCGACGTCCAGCTGCGCTTCCACGCGCTCACGGGTAACCTGCCGCCGCGGCGCAGCGCGTGGAACGACGAAATTCTTCGACAAGACGTTCACGCGCGGGCCTTTCGCGAGCAGCTCGAGCGCGTCAAGCCTGCTTCAAAGGTGCCCGAGTGGGAGCGCATTGCCACCGACATGCAGCTCGTTGCGGAACACATGGTACAGGGCAGCGGTTTGACGATAGGTGAGGCGACTGCCGAGATGGACCGACGCGCCGACCGCATTCTCGAGAAGCGGCGCTGGTTGCTGGCGCGAAAGGAACAGCCGTGAAGCTCCATTGGGCCGCATGGGCGTTCGTGGCTCCGGCGTTGATGGTGATCGCCGTCTTCTTCTTCCTGCCGGTGTTGGCCGGGGTTGCCCTGAGCTTTACCGACTTCGACATCTATGCGCTGGCCGACATCGGCAACCTGCGCTTCGTCGGGTTGGCGAACTACGTGGAGCTCCTGCAAACGCCGCTCTTTTGGAAGGCACTGGGCAATACGTTCTACTTTGTCGGCGTCGGCGTGCCGCTGTCGATCGCTGCTTCCCTCGGTGCGGCGCTGCTGTTGAACTCGAAGCTCGCGAGGTTCAAACCGTTCTTCCGCGTTGCCCTCTTTGCTCCCGTCGTCACCACCCTCGTCGCCGTTGCTATCGTATGGCGCTACCTGCTGCACACGCGCAGCGGTCTTCTCAACTACGGTTTAGAAGGATTGGGATTGGGGCCGATCGACTGGCTGGGCGATCCCAATTGGGCCATGCCGGCGATCATCCTTTTCGCGGTGTGGAAGAACTTCGGCTACAACATGATCATATTCCTGGCCGGGCTGCAGAGCATCCCAGAGGAGCACTACGAGGCAGCGCGCATGGACGGCGCGTCGGGCTGGCAGCAGCTCCGCTACGTCACGCTACCCGCGCTGGCGCCCGTCGTCTTGCTGGTGAGCGTGCTCACCATGGCCGGCTACTTCCAACTCTTTGCCGAGCCCTACGTGATGACCCAGGGCGGTCCGCTGCAAAGCACCGTGAGCGTGCTCTATTTCATGTACGAAGAGGGCTTCAAGTGGTGGAACCTCGGCTTCGCCTCCGCCATCGCCGTCCTTCTCTTCGCGCTGATGTTCGCCGTCACGATGCTGCAGCTTTACGTGGCACGCATGAGGGAAGTGCAGTGAGGCTCAACCCCGCTGCCATCGCCATCAATGGCGCGCTCGTCGCCGCTGCGGCATTCTCGCTCTTTCCGTTGGTGTGGATGCTGTCCGTCTCGTTCATGGCTCCGGGAGAGGCCAGTGCCTTTCCCCCGCCGATCGTCCCGCAGGAGCCGACACTCGCCAACTACCGCGAGCTGTTCGCGCGCGAAGGAATGGGCCGGTACTTCGTCAATAGCCTGCTGCTTGCTACGTCTGCCACGCTTGTGGCCCTCACGTTCAACGTGATGGCTGGCTACGCGTTCGCCAAGTTGCGATTCAACGGGCGTGAGCAAATCTTCCGAGCGTTGCTGGGGGCGATCGTCATTCCCGCGCAAGTGGCGATGTTGCCGCTGTTTCTGCTCTTAAAGAACATGGGGCTCGTCAACACGTATGCCGCCGTGCTTGTGCCCGCGCTCGCCACCATCTTCGGCATCGCGCTGGTGCGCCAATACGCTCTCTCCATACCCGACGAGATGCTTGAAGCGGCGCGCGTCGATGGCGCGAGCGAGTTCAGAATCTTCATCTCAATCGTCGTCCCCGCGCTGAGGCCAATCCTAGCAACGCTCGCGACCTTCACGTTCCTGGGAACGTGGAATGACTTCATGTGGCCGCTCATCGTATTGTCCGATGCCAACCTCTATACGCTTCCCGTCGCATTGGCCTCGCTGTCGCGCGAGCACGTGCAGGACAACGAACTCATGATGGCCGGTTCGGTCGTAACCATTCTACCCGTGCTGCTGCTCTTTCTCGTCCTGCAGCGCCAGTATCTTGAAGGTCTCTTGGCAGGGAGCGTCAAGGGATGAGGAAAGTGTACACTCTTCGCGTACGGGCGCCCTGGTGCGCGGGATTGCTGTTAGCGGCACATGGCTTTGTTATGAGTAGCGCGTGGGCGGGCGATGACGGCCGGCTGCTGGATGGATTTGAGACGCTTGGGGCCTGGACCGCCGATGCCTCGGATGGCGTCAAGGCCTCCGCACGGTCCGCGGCGGGTTTACGCGATCGCGCCTTGCGCCTCGACTTTGATTTCGGAAAATCGGCCGGCTACGCGTTCGTGCGTCGTGATCTGCCGCTCGATTTGCCGGAAAACTTCGAGCTCTCGTTCCTTCTGCGGGCGAATGCCCCGGTAAACAACTTCGAGGTCAAGCTCGCGGACGCCAGCGGTGACAACGTCTGGTGGTTTGAGCGCCGCGACTTTGCGTTCCCCACCGAGTGGCGCCGCATCAAGATCAAGAAGAGACAAATCACGTTCGCCTGGGGCCCCACCGAGGACCGCACTCTGCGGCGCATTGCTAGCCTGGAGTTCGTGGTCGGCGCCGGCCGCGGCGGCGGCAGCGGCTCGATAGAGGTCGACGATCTGAGGTTCCGCGAGCTGCCGCCCCCGCCAACCCACTTCCCGCCCCCGAGGGCGACGGCGAGTTCATCGTTGAGCGGTGCCGAGCCGGGCCGCGCGGTGGACGGAGACGCGAACACCAGTTGGCGCAGCGATCCGCAGGCGGGTGACGCGCAAAGTGTCAACGTCGATCTTGGCATGCTGCGCGAGTTCGGCGGCCTCGAGCTCCACTGGCAGGACGGGGCACGGCCGCGCCGTTACGACGTGCAGGCTTCCAGCGACGGTGTTGCTTGGCGGGTGCTGCGGCGGGTGACCAACGGCAAAGGCGACAAGGACGCGTTGCTCCTGCCTGACGAGGAAGCGCGCTTCATCAGGATCGACCTTCGCGCAGGCGCCGGAGCTGGTTACGCCCTCGCCGAGCTCGTCGTCCGGGACCTGGCATACGGCGCCTCGCCCAACGCGTTCTTCCAGGTCTTGGCGAAGGACGCGCCGCGCGGCCTCTACCCTCGCGGCTTCTCGGGAGAGCAACCGTATTGGACGCTTGTCGGCGTCGACGGGGGGGCCGAAAGCGCGCTCATTTCCGAAGATGGCGCGGTGGAGTTCGCAAGGGGCGGCTATTCGATCGAGCCGTTCGTCTTGTCAGGCTCCCGCCTCGTCACATGGGCCGATGTCAAGGCAACGCAATCGTTGGCCGACGGGTACCTGCCTATCCCAAGTGTGACGTGGCAGCATCCACAATGGACTATGCGAGCTACCGCCTTCGCGCGCGGCACGCGCGGCTCCGGCGACCTCGTGGTGCGCTATACGGTCACCAACACTACCGGCCAACCGCAATCCTTGCAGCTCGCGCTGGCCGCACGGCCGTTCCAGGTCAATCCCCCGACCCAATTCCTGAACCTCACGGGTGGTGTCAGCGCCATCAAGTCCATCGACTGGGATACGACAAAGCTGTCGGTCAACGGTCAGGCCAGCCTCGTGCCGCTCACGGCACCAGATCGATTTGTCGCCTCGTCATTTGATTCAGGTAGCTCCCCCGACAAGTTGCTCGCTTCCGGTGGGGATGCAGTCGACCGCGTCACGGACGATACCGGGTTCGCTTCGGCGGCGCTCATCTACCAAATGGAACTCGCGCCGCGCGAAAGCCGCACGGTAGGTCTTGTGGCTCCGCTGGCGGGCGCGGCGACAAGGGTCGACCTTGCGGGGCGGTCCACTGAAGCTTGGCTCGATGAGCAGCAACGGCAGGTCGAGTCCGGCTGGCGCAGCAAGCTGAACCTCGTCGAGTTCGACGTGCCCGCCGACGGACGGCACCTCATTGATACGCTGCGGTCGTCTCTCGCGCAAATCCTGATGACGCGTGACGGTCCTGTTCTGCGCCCGGGCACGCGCTCCTACGGACGCTCGTGGATTCGGGATGGGGCGATGATCTCGGAGTCTCTCGTCCGGCTCGGGCATGCCAATATCGCGGCCGACTATCTCCGCTGGTTCGCTCCGCACCAGTTCGAAAACGGCAAGGTGCCCTGCTGCGTCGACTTCAGGGGTGCCGATCCCGTACCGGAGAACGACAGCAACGGACAGTTGATCTTCCTTGCCGCTGAGATCTTCCGCTACACCGGCGATCGCGCTCTGCTCGAGACGGCGTGGCCGCATGTTGAAGCGGCGGTGCGTTACATGGACGACCTGAGGGCGTCGGAGCGCTCAGCGGCCAATCTGACGGCACCGCGCCGCATGCTCTATGGCCTGCTTCCCCCTTCCATCAGCCACGAAGGCTACGCGAGCAAGCCGGCCTATTCGTATTGGGACGTGTTCTGGGGCCTCCTCGGCTACAAGGATGCGGTTGCCATCGCTGAAACGCTCGGCAAGAGCAGCGCCGCGAAACAATTCGCGCAAGCGCAGGACGAGTTCCGGCGGGACTTTTCCGCCTCGGTGCGCGCCGCCGCCGAGGTACACGGCATTTCCTACGTGCCGGGCGCCGCCGACCTTGGCGACTTTGACGCCACCTCGACGACCATCGCCTTGGCCCCCGCCGGCGAGGAGCACAATGTGCCCGACGAACTCCTGCGCGAGACGTTCGAACGCTATTGGCGCAACTTCACCGACCGCCGCGACGGCAAAGCGAGCTGGGACGCCTATACCCCCTATGAGCTTCGCGTCGTCGGCACCTTTGCTCGCCTCGGATGGCGCGCGCGCGCGAACGAGCTTCTGGACTACTTCTTCAAGGACCAGCGCCCTGCGGCGTGGAACCAGTGGGCGGAGGTTGTCGGACGCGAACCGCGGCAGCCTCGCTTCATCGGCGACATGCCGCACGCTTGGATCGCTTCCGATTATATCCGCTCGGCGCTCGACATGTTCGCTTACGCGCGCCAGAGCGACGAGGCGCTGGTGCTGGCGGCAGGGGTTCCAAACGATTGGTTCAAAGGACCGGGCTTTGCGGCAAAGAACCTGCGCACGCCCTATGGCTCGCTGAACATGTCCTTGAGGCGGCGCGGGACGGACCTCGTCGTCAGCCTCGACGGCAATGCGCGACCGCCGGGTGGCTTCTTCCTGCCTTCGCCATGGTCGCATCTTCCGAATGCGCGCCGGCTGGATGGGCACCCGCTGGCTTGGCAGAATGGCGCGCTGCACATTCGGGACCTCCCCGTCGAGATCCTGATCGAGCAGAAGGCTGAGTCCGACGCGGGCTGAGAGGCATTGCTCCGGCAACGGAGACTATTGGCGCCACCGGAAGAGCCAAACCTCCGACGCCGGCTCCCCATCGGCAGCCAAGGCAAGGCGCAACTCGCTCTCTTTGCGACCCTGAGGATCGAACTCGAATGTCGCCCGCACGCCGCCGATGTCGGGATTGCGCTGCACGAGGGAATTGCCGATGGCACCCTCGCTGGAACTGACCACAGCTTCCGGCAACGGCCGCAAGGGCGCGTCGGTGATGCCAACCGATGCGACTTGCTCCAGCTTGGAGCTTCGCCAGTCGAGGAAATCGACAACAAAGCGAACAGTCTCGGGCCGTGAGCCCACACCGACGCGGGTTTTTCCGACCCGATAGCCGTTCCAAGCGGGTACGTCGTCGCACCAACTCAGGCGATAGCCAACTGCGTATGCCTGCCCTGCGCGGAATGTCTTGTCAGGCCGCCACGCGGCGACGATGTTGTCGAAGTATTCGGCCTCGGTCGGGATCTCGATGAGCTGTACGCACCCATCGCCCCAGTTGCGCGTGGGTTCGACCCAAGCACTGGGGCGATTCTGATAGTGCGCCTCGAGATCCTGGTAGGCGTCGAATTGTCTGTCGCGCTGAATGAGACCGAAGCCCTTGGGGTTGCTGTCTCGGAAGCAGCTGGTCTGCGTCTCGGACGGACTGACGATCGGGCGCCACAGATGCTCGTCCCCACCGTTCCACGCTGCCAGTCCCCCCGAGTCGTGAATGGCGGGTCTGAAGTCCAACGGCCCGTCGCTGTCGTGCGTGTCCTTCAGAAACATGCTCGTCAGGGGTGCGAATCCGACTTTTGACAGATCGCGCCGCGGAAAGATTTGCGCGTCGACCTCCATCACCGTTGCCGCGCCTGGCCGGATCACGAACGTGTAGGCGCCCGTCACTGAGGGGCTGTCGAGCAGACCGTGAACGGTCAGCGAGTGCTGATCCTTCGGGCGTTCGATCCAAAAACTCCTGAACAATGGAAATTCTTCCGGCTCGGGGCCCTCGGTGTTCAGCGCCAAGGCCCGCGCCGAGAGGCCGTAGCTGTGATTCCTGCCGAGGCCACGGAAATAACTTGCACCCTGAAAGGTCAGCAGCTCGTCGTAGTAGTCCGGCCGCTTGAGCGGTGCGTGGATGCGGAAGCCCGAAAAGCTGAGAGGTGTCTGCGCCGGCACCTTGCCGTGCTGCGGGCCAAAGTCGAACAGCGTGCGGTCGGCGTTGAGCGGCCGGATGGAGTTGTCCTCGACGAGAAAGATCTCGACGGCCGACCGGTAGATGTACGCTGAAACAAAGAACTGGAGCTCGAACCCCAGGTTCTCCGCGCGCCAAACGGCGCGCTCAGGGCGGAATCGAAGGTCGCGGTATTCATCGTAACCCATCCCCGCCAACGGGCCGAGCGTCTCAAGGGGAGGCTCAAAGGCGTGGCGAGATAGCTCTGCGGCGCGCTTGCGAACGAGAGCCGCGATCACGTTCTCACTGGCTGGAGCCGCTCGCGATCCTTCAACAGGTAGCTTGCCGCGGCTCAGAGCGGCGCTGGACCTCAGTGAGGCCAATGCAGCCAATCCAGTCGCCAGGAAGGTGCGGCGGTGCACGATCTGATCCTCGCGTTAAGCGAGAAGTTTCAAGGATCGATCTTGAATGGCAGCTGAACGCACGGCAATGGGTATTGCGATGCCTCTGGCGGCGTATCCACTGACGGCAGTTTGTACTGTGCCCAACGATCCATCATCTCCGGCGGAAGATCTGTGCACGTGGATCAAGATCGAGCATATCGCCATTGAACGTGCGGATAACATCAGGACCGGCGCGCATGACCGAGCGCAATTGCATCATCGTCCATGGGTGTCCCGGGGGCCCCGAAGGAGAGCGCGATGCTGAGACGCGATCCTTCGACAAGCATTGGATGCCTTGGGTGCGGGACCGGCTGATTGAACGAGGTATATCGACGCTCACGCCGATCATGCCGGACCCATGGGCGCCGGACTACACGAGCTTCAGACTGGAATTCGAGAAGCATCCGCTCTCGGAGCGCACGATCCTGATCGGTCATAGCTGCGGATGCGCCTTTCTCGTCCGTTGGCTTGGCGACTCGAAGCAGAAGATCGACACGCTCGTGCTCGTCGCGCCCTGGAAGATACCCAGGGCGGGAGATCCCCGACGGAAGGCGTTTTACGAATTTCCGATCGATGAGACGATCAAGCGCCGTGTGCGCCGGATCCTCATGTTCACGTCGGATACCGAAATGGAGGATGGAAAGAAGAGCCTCGCGATCTATCACGCGGCGCTCGGCGGAGACATCGTCCATCTGCCAGGCAAGGGGCATTACACGATTGCCGACATGGGCACCCACGAATTCCCCGAACTGCTTGGCGCGATTGTCTAGGCGAGGTTCGCTCCGGATAGAACTACTTCGACCTCGCGCGGGTGCGCTCGGAGAGCGAGATGGATCGCCTCATGCGCTCCGGAAAGGTGCTGTTCGGCGTCGAAATCCCAGCGAGCTTCGAACGCGCAGTGCGCCACGGCGGCAGGCCAGCCCTGCTCGTCGCCGCCGACGCGAGCGATTCGGTTGCGGCGGGTACTGCGCTCGGCGCGGTCGAAGGCGTGGTATCGACCGCCCTGGCGCGCGATCGCGGCGTACCGCAATCGAGCCAATCGGTGTCGTCGTTCGAGATCAGGCAGCACCGGCGCTATTATCTCGCAGCCGTTACGAGCATCAACATCGTGCCCGGGATGCTCGGCGTCATTCTTACCATGCCATGCTCATCTTCACCGCACTCTCCGTCACGCGCGAGATAGCGCGGGACGATGGTGACTTCCCGCACGTGGCGACGGGCCGGGTTCAAACCCAAAGTCTCGGACTTCGTCAGCGTGCCGATGGCTTCAAAGACGTAACGTCCGCTTAGACCACCTGACGTGCGCCTCATCAGGAGGGACGTCGGCTCTAGCCCGAGGCTGCCGCCGGTTCGCAGCGGCCCGACGTCTGCTGACAGGTGCAAAGCTGACGTTGCGGCGATCGACGACGCAGGACCGCTTTTTGACCCCGAGCAGACCCGAAAGCTAATATGGGCAGGCACTGTCCGGTGTCGATTTGTTCTGCCGCGAAATCGGCACCGCCACGTTGGGACTGCCGTTCCCGGCCGCGACCATGATCGCAACCAGTTGCAGCACGCCGTCGACCTCCGCTAGCAGCGGACCACCGGAGCTTGCAGGGTGAGTGTCGCAGTCGTTGAACCACAGCGGCGGCTTGAGATCGGCGTGAAGGAGCTGGCAACCAAAGTGGGCCGAAAGGACGAGCCGCCTGTCCGAAGGGTAGGCCGCATGTACCAACCACAGCCCGGGGTGGGGATCCACACCCTCAGCGATCGGCATCGGATCGACGTCTAGCTTGTCATTTAGCACAACCTCGACCATGTCAGTCGCCAAGTCAGGCATCTTTGGCGGAGCGCCTTTCGGCGGAAACTTGTACCCCGCTGGGAAATGCAAGCACTTGGCGGTCGAATGCCCGCCGTTCTCAGAGCCCCGTACACCGGCCAGAAAATGAATGTCATGTAGAGGGAACGGTGCCGCTCGCCATGGATCGACGACGCAGTGGGCCGCGGTCAAGACAACGTCCGGGGCAATCAGGGTACCTGTACATTGGCCAACTCTTCTGTAGCCTCCGACATTGACCTGGCCGGTAGCAGCCCACGGCGGCCCGCGATCTTCGACCCGAACTCGATCATCGTCTCCGATTATGCCTGGATGCAGCTCCCGGCTCGATGTTGGCGAGCTGAGGGCAACGGCGGCAACGCCACACAATCCGAGCACTACACGACGTCTCGGCCGGCTGCCGTCCCCTGCGAAAGCGTTGTCCAAATGCTCCTGCACTTTCCCGAGAGGCTCTGCGATTGGGTTCCCCGCGGACTTCAGCATGGCGTCACCTGGCAGGTGCCGAGCCGACCGAATCAATTTGCAATCGCTGCGGTCGCATATGGCCCGAAGCGGAGATCGGCGAGGCTTAGCCAACCCTGCGAGCTGTCGCAACGGTCACCGCGCTAGCCGAGATCAGTTCGCTTAGCGAACGTGTAACGTGCCTCGGCATGTTTTACTGCCGGTAGCACCGGCCGTAATCGAACAACTAACTTGCGGCAGTCCAACCTGCTACGCGACTTAGAGGTTCGTTGTCCATCGACGGGAAATAGGCTCGGTGTCGGGGTGCAATTGTGGGATACGTGCAGTCGAAGTCCGGCTAAGGACTTCGAGCGTTGCTCAATCCCCCAGAGCTGCTAGGCCCAGCGCTTTGCCCTGCGCCGGGCTTCTTTCAATGGGATTTTTTTTTTGCGAGAACGACCGACAGCTTGGAGCACATATCTTGAATATGTTCGGTGCCGACCGTGCGCCCATCGAAGTCCTGCTGGTCGACGATAATCCCGGCGATGTCCGCTTGGCAGAGGAAGCGTTCCGAGAGACGAACGGGGCCATCAAACTGCATGTTGCAAGCGACGGCGTTGAGGCCTTGTCTTTCCTACGTCGAGAGTCCCAATACGCCGGTTCACATCGGCCTGATCTCATTCTGCTGGATCTAAATATGCCGAGAATGGATGGCTTCGAGATGTTGGCTCAGATACGGGCTGATGCGAGCTTGAGACTGATCCCGGTCGTCATCTTAACCGTCTCAGACGCTGAGGTTGACATTGCAGAAAGCTATGAACTCAACGCGAACCTTTACCTGACCAAGCCGGTGGGCCTTGAGGCAATTGTGATCCTCGTGAAATCGATCAATGACTTCACTTGGCTCGGGCAGTGCAGATTGTCTGCTCTTCCGCGTTGAAACCCCGATCTTCATGTTCGGACGCAGCTCCAGCGACGCGATCCTCGCGCGCGGCGCACGGCCTTCGCGCAGGCTTCACTCGGGCATAACGTAGCGGAGCTACTCGACCCTATTCCGGCAGAGATGTGCTCTACAGCTTCGCGTGCCTACCGTGAGCAATAATTGCGATCACTCCACGCGGTGACGCTGGACGAGCACAATTCTCCCGGCGTCAGCGCGGAGGATCAAAGTCTGTGCCGGACACCAGGCGAATTCGCTTCCTTCGGTCCACTGCCTTAACCTCCATAGGCGCATCGAACGCATTGATCGCTATCTGCTGAAGCCGCATAAAATCGCGCTCGCCGGCTGCAACGGCGTCGACAATGGCCGAAGCCATAGCCGCCTGATGAACATCCGATGGGGCCCGCGCCAAGCAAATGGCCGTCCACGCCGTGTTATGCGCAGCGGTCATCAAGGCGCGTGTCTGCGCATCGTGTTCCTTATCGGAGAATGACATCACCTCTCTTAGCATGACTGAGCGTCCAAAGTTCCCTCAGCAACTATTCGTGTGCGCCTTCCTTCCGAACAAGGACAATAAACAGGGTAGGTCGAGCTGACCCATGGAGAGCAAAAGTCGGCGCAGAAGGCTAAGGGCCCTCATATCAGTCGTGGAGCCACCGCATTCGTCCGCCCTGGCTCAGCAGCGAACTTCAACGATCAGCTCACTGTAAGTCGGTGATGCCACTCCACGGACGTAGTCAACCTGCGTGGCACGGTCCGCTTCCACCGCAGCCGACATCGGCGCTGAACCGTGGGCCCCGCACCAGTTGACCTCACCCAACATGTGCCGTTGGCGATGGCCCAATTGCGCCGTCGATCATGTCCTCCGTTGGCGGCTGGCTCTTAAACCTCACGCAAACGGATCACTGGGCTCGATCACCGCGCTACCGATCGATATTCAGAAACTTTCTGCGTCCGCTTGTAATCCAGATCAGTTGTAAGAATTTAATCAAAGCGCTGGCTTTGCGGCGCGCATCCTTTAACTTTGATTCACCGTGTCGCGTGGAAGTTTGGAAGGACTAATCTAAGTTAGGACTGTTGTAAGTCAGGAAATGGGGTGGATCATGACGCGACAGGAGCTACAGCGACTGAGGGCCTGGGCGGACGAAAAGATTACCGCTAACCAAGAGCCGCAATGGGCTTGGTACCAGCTCATGAAGTTGCGCGAGGCACTGGACGCCGTGATCGGGCAGATGGAAGCCGAGAGTATCGCCATCGAAATGGCTGCTTCTCTCCCCGCAGCCGCCGATACGGACCGCGGTCCGCGGTTGGTCGTTAGCAATAGCCCGTCCGATGGTGCACCAGCGCACTCGGTCGATGGCCTCGGACATCTGACGTCGATCAGGTCGGCGCGCTCACGCTAGAGGCTATTCCTCCTTGAACGCGCGACTGATCTGATCGTCGAGTGGCTTCAGAAGGTAGGAGAGGGCGGTGCGATCGCCCGTCTGCACGAAAACTTCGACCGGCATGCCAGGCACGATCTTCACGGATCCAAGCCGGGCAAGTTCTTTAGGATCGAGAGAAACGCGGACCTTGTAGTAGCGCTGCTCGGTCTTCGGGTCGATCGTCGTGTCGGGCGAGAGATTGGTCAAGGTGCCATTGATGACCGGTGAAGTCCGTTGGTCGAGAGCCGAGAATCTCAGGCTTACCGCTTGTCCGATGTGCAGCTGGTCAACGTCTTGTGGCGCAACTTTGGCTTCGACCTTTAGCGAGTCCTGGTCAGGCACGATCAGCATGATCGTCTCGCCCGGAGCGACTACCCCCCCGACAGTATGCGCGGTGGATTGATCTACAACGCCTGACCCCGGCGCTCGAACCTCGATCCGTTTCAGCTGGTCCTGGGCCGCAACCTGGCGCTCGATCAGCTCTCCGATCCTCGCATCGGCTTCCCGCATCTCTTTGCCGATATCGCTGTTCAGGTCCCGATCAACCTGCAAAATCTGCAGCTCGGTTTCGGAAATTTTGCCCTTGATCTGCGCCATGGTGGCTATCAGCACGCCGTGCTCACCTTCGAGGCGGGCCGCATCCCGCTGCAGCTCAGTGAACCTGGTGACCGGCATCAATTTCTTGGTCCACAGCTCGCGGGCACCGACAAGCTGCTTTTCGATCAGCTCCATCTCGCGGGATTTGGCGCGCAACTGAGACTCGTATCCGACCAGCTCTTCATTGAGCTGGTCAACGCGCTTGGAGAGCTGGTCTTTCTGGCCGACGCGGGCGGCTCGACGCAGGGAAAATAGCTTCCTCTCGCCTTCCATTATCCGCGCTACCTGCGGGTCGTTCATGCGCGCCACCAGCTCTTGCGGCACTGGCACATCGTTCTGACCGTCGCGCTCAGCCTCCAAACGCGCTTTATGCGCGACGAGCTGATCGAGATCCTTGCTCACGATGGACAGATTAGCCCGCGTCAACGTCTGGTCCAAACGAACGAGCAGATCACCGGCCTTCACATGGTCGCCGTCGCGGGCAAGCACCTCGGTCACTATGCCGCCTGTCGGGTGCTGCACCTTTTTCGCATTGGAATCGACGACAACGTTGCCGGCAGCGATCACGGCGCCGGAGATCTCAGTGGTCGTTGCCCAAACCACGATTCCGCCGAGCAGGAGTACGATGACCGCCAAGGCCACGCGAATGTTGCGGCGCATGGAGGACTGAATCGTGCTCTTGTTATCGCTTGTCATGACGCGCGACTTACCGATTCAGAGACTTGAGCCGGCCGAGTGACCTGGGGAAGCACCTCGTCCTTCGGCCCGCAGACGAAGGCTCGCCCTTGATTCATGATGAGAACAGTATCGACACCAGCCAGTGCACTCGGCCGGTGAGATACCACAACGACGATGCCGCCGCGCTTGCGCACGCTCAGGATGGCCTGCGTAAGCGCTGCCTCGCCCTCGGCGTCCAGATTCGAGTTGGGCTCGTCGAGCACCACCAGGAACGGATCGCCGTAGAGAGCGCGCGCGAGCGCGATTCTCTGCTGCTGACCGGCCGAGAGGCCAAGTCCCGGCCCGCGAAGTTCGGTATCGTAGCCATTGCGCAGACCGACGATGAGGTCGTGCACACCGGCCATCTTCGCAGCAGCGACGACTTTGGCAGGATCGGCGGTGGTTTCGAAACGCGAGATGTTCTCGGCCACGGTGCCGGCGAACAGCTCGACGTCTTGCGGCAGGTAGCCGATGTAACGGCCGAGGACCTGTTCGTCCCACTGGTCGAGTGCGGCGCCGTCCAGGCGTACTCTTCCGCGCAAAGGCTGCCACACTCCGACGAGCAGCCTCGCCAACGACGATTTTCCTGCAGCGCTCGGACCAATCACGCCGAGACCCTGGCCAGCCTTAAGCTCGATATTCACATCGGATACCGATAGCCGGTCGCCGCCTGGCGGAGCTGCGCTCAGCCCGTCGACCTTCAGGCTCTGGCTTGGTGACGGCAGAGGCTGCCGGGGCGACGTCGCGGGCAAGGCCTCAAGGAGTGTGGTCAGTCTCTGGTAGCTTTGGCGCGCACCGACAAACCCCTTCCAATTCGCGATGGCGAGGTCGACAGGTGCGAAGGCGCGCGCTGTTAAAATGGAGCCGGCAATGATGATCCCGGCAGTCGCCTCCTGATGGATTACCAGATAGGCGCCGACGCCGAGCACCGCCGACTGCAGCATCACGCGCAGAATCTTGGATATGGCGCCAAAACCGCCGGCGACGTCCGCCACCTTGTTCTGAGTCTCGAGGTAGGCGGCGTTTGCGGTTTCCCAGCGATCGGCCATGCGCTCAGTCATGCCCATGGCGACCAGCACTTCAGCGTTGCGCCGGCCTGTCTCCGCTAGTCCGTGCCGCTCGACGTTGTCAGTTAGCGCCGACTTTGTCGGGCGGCGCGTCATGCTTTCTGTCAGCAGGGTGATGGCGACGAGGATCAGCGCGCCGCACAGGGCAACCGCGCCCAGCAGCGGATGAAACGCGTAGATAATGCCGATGTAAACCGGGATCCAAGGCAAATCGAAGAGCGCCGTAGGCCCAAGTCCAGACAAGAAGTTTCGCATTGAGTCGAGGTCGCGAAGCGGCTGCAAGCCGTCGCCGCGCGTCGAGATACGCAGCGGCAGGCGCACTAGGCTAGTGTAGACGCGGCGGCTCAAGGATGTGTCGATATAGGAACCGATGCGTACGAGCACGCGCGAGCGGATCAAGTCGAGGATACCCTGGATCGCCAGCAGCACCACCGTAAGAACAGCAAGACCGACAAGTGTCGGCACAGATCGACTGGGCAGGACGCGGTCGTACACCTCGAGCATGAACAGAGAGCCGGTCAACGTCAGCACGTTGATCACGACCGTCAGTATGGCGATACCGATCAGCGCGCCGCGACAGGCGGCAAGTGCCCCCTTGAGCTCGGATTGCCCGGAGCGAAGCGTTTTCGGATCTGGCGTGCGCGAAACCAGCGCACTGGAGGTCGCAGCTGGAGCCAATTCGGACGCAACTCGCGAAACACTCATACTCTGTCACCACTCAAACGAAATCGGGTATCCAGGGCCGAACTGGTTGGCGTATCCGCCATCAGGCGGCCTCTGTTGACTGGACGGTGAGCGTGGCAACCGTCGGCTCGCCGCCTTTGGGACGAACCACGACTCTCACGTCCTTGCCGCCCCATTCGCGCTTCGCGAGTTGCTTAAGCATTTCACTCAGCACACGACCCTCTCCGGCCGTCGCAACGACCCAAACAATGTCGCCCGATTTCCAGTCTTCTGGGGCGAGTGGTATTGCCTTACCGGCTTGCGATCCCAGTCGCTTGGCAACCTCGGCAGAGACCATGGCCCAAAGGACGGCGCCCACCGGGGCAGTCACGCCGCTTCCGTTCGTTTGCGCGGTAGCAACCGAGATTTGCCTGTTAACGAGGGGCGGCACGACAAGCGCCTCGAGATCACGAAGAGGCATGCCCCTATACTCAGAGGTGCGCATTAGAAGCATGACGATCTCGCCGAAAGTAGCTGATGCGTCCCGGGCTGCGGACATGCGCTGTATGGATGCATTCTCGCGCTCGGGATGAGCAAGACGGTTGGTAGTCGGCGCGATTGGCATTGCTTCAGTGGCCGGTGCCACAGCTGCGCTAAGCCCGGCGCCGTTCGCAGCGTAGGTGTTCTTCTCCGGCGTTTTTCGGCCAAATGTCATGGCGCCGCTCCTGCGATACGCACTTAATTAAATGCCGCAACACCCTATAATTCCCCTTAAGATAATTCGATGCCGGAATATCTGTGCCGGGGCTCGGCAAGGTTATGCCGTGTGCATCCTAAATCACCATGCTTTCGCTGAGAATTTGAAAGGTTTTTGCGTAGGCCTGGATAGCAAATGGTGTCGGATCGTTTCGTTTTGGTTAGGGGTTCAACCTAGGTGATCGCTGTGTGGAACGACCGTTATGCTCGTTCCCCCGGTGGCATGGGTCGCGAACTGGAATTCGAGGGCATCGTACTGGCCCTGCAGGGTGATATTAGCGGCATGCGTAGCATCGGCGATCGTTAGCACGCCTCCGTTGCCGTCAGCATTTTCGGTGTATTTCAGTGTTGCAGCATCAGCCGATATGTCGCCCAAGAAAATATGATCGTTTCCATCGAAGCCGGTGATTGAGCCGGCAAATTGCGCGGAGTGCGTTAGCATCAGCGTGCCGCTAGCAGCGTCGTTGATAGCGACAGTGCTGGAAAACAGGCCGTCGAATACGAACGTGCCGTTTCCGTCAATCAGAGCTGACCCGCCGCCGGTAACATCCCCCTCGACGGTGAAACTCCCGCCGTTGGCCCACAACAGGCCGGAGTTAAATATATCGCCATGCACAACGAGTCCGCCCGTGCCCGATGATTCCAGCACACCGGAATTCACGACCGTGTTTTCCCCGGTGTCGATGTCGAGCGCATAGAAGCCGGAACCAGTGATTGTACCTTGGTTTACCAGGGTAAGTTGGCCTCCGCCGAGCTGACCCGCGCCAGAGATCAAGTTGTCGACGTTCGTAAACGTCACGCCCGTGTCCGTGCCGAAGATCAGATTGCCGGGGCTGTCTGATAGCAAAAGCGAGCCACCGCCCTGCAACGTGAGGCCGTGCTGAATGATCTGCAGCTCGGTAATATTGCTGGTGGCTTCAAGGGCGATGGTGCCCGTGTTTTCGATGATGCCGGAGAAGGGCATGATCGAGCCGTTGCTGAGTACCATGCTGCCCGTATTGATCGTTATGGGCTGTTGGTCGAAAAGGAAGTTGGAAGCGCCCAGATCGCTCTTGTCGACCCCCTTAAAGGTGATGCTCATGCCGTCGCCCAAGCTGAGTACGGCGTTACCATCTGCGTCGTTGGCGAGCGCCGCTTGCACCTCCGCATAGTTCGTCGTGCCGGCAAAGCCGAGCAGGTCGACTTGGTCGTGGGCAATGTCGAAGTTGTGCACCGTGTCGCGACCGATCGGCTGTGCAAACACCATGATATCGCTGCCCGACGATCCGGTCAGATTGTCGTCGCCTGCGATCGCGAATATGGGATTTCCCTGTGCGTAGGCTTCGACGTTGTTCATCGCGGTAGCGATGCCGCTTGAACCGTCGGCGTGCGTCCAGCTCATCTCGACGTGGTAGGACGCCGCTCCCGTATAGTTCGCGGGCGTAGTGATCGACAAGCCGCCGACGTCGTGCGTCTCGACCGTCCACGTGCCATCGCCGTTATTTCTGCCTTCACTCAAGTTCCAGCCTTCTGGCAACCCATGCACAGTGACCGTGACAGCACCGACGTGATCGGCGGGCTCTTTGAGAGCGAGGTTGATCGGCTCCCCGGCTACGCCCGCTGGAGCAATTCTTCCGGCCGAAATCAGGGACGACAAACTGGTGCCGCCGCTGGTTAGCGTGACATTCTCCAGGTCAACGAGGAGATAGTTAGTCGCGGACGGAATACCGGTTGAAAGCTGCTCATAAATGTAGGTGTGCGCCACGCCCCCGATATTGGCCGTGAACGCCACCGTCGATCCCGTAGTGCCAATATCAACGCCATTCAGATAGTCGACCGCAGCAGCAACATTGGCGAGCGACGTCAAGCTCAAGATCGAACCGGCATTGAATGTGTTGTTGTCGTCGAATGTCACGATGCCGTTGGTGATGGCATGCGACTTCACGGTCTGCCCGCCGATTGTCAGAGTGGAATCTGCGCCGTTCGTCGCCGCCGTATTTGCAGCAACGGCCGCCGTGCCCTGCAAATTCAATGTGTCGGATCCGGTCGCGAAATCCGTGATGATGTCATAGCCCGCAATCGTGCCGGCGTTGCCGGATCCACCAAGGGTTACGGTGGATTGCCCGGTGTTGACGATAAAGATGTCTGCTCCAGCGCCACCGGTCATCGTATCGGCGCCAACGCCGCCAGTGATCGTATCGGCTCCCGATCCGCCCGTGATCGTGTCGGCGCCGGAAGAGCCGGTGATCGTGAAGCCTTCCGTTTGGTTGGCTAGGTTCAGCGTGGTGCCGGCGGCCGTCAGCGTGACGTTCTCGATGTTGACGATCTGCGCGTCGCTGGTGCTCGCGAAGTTGGCTCCGATTCTGAGAATGTCTGCCGTCCCGCCACCGCCATCGAGCACCTTGTCGTTTTGCGCGCCGACGATGATATCAGCACCCGAGTTGCCGATGATGTAGTCGCTGCCCGCGCCACCCGTCAGTGTCGAGGCGCTCGTCGTATCGTTGACGATGATCGAGTCGCCGCTCGCGGCGGCGGTCAAACTGGTTGTTGTGGCTGCGTTGTTGGTGAATGTGACCGTCGCGGCAGAGCTCGTCGCCGATCCATCGGTCGCCGTTACCGTAAACTGTCCGCTCAAGGTAGCATTGTCCGTGATGGTAACCGTCCCGGTCGTCCCCACATTGGCCGCACCGAGGCTTGTGCCGGTGGCGCTGGTGACGCCGGTCCCCGCAGCCACCGTGTTTATGCCAATCGTGGCGCTGTCCGGATCAGTGAAGTAGGCCGCAAGCGCCGCTTCGGTGAAGGAGACGGCGCCACTCGCTGCCGCGTTGGTCACCAAAGTGAGGATAGATGCTGTTGGGGCAAAAATGGGCGCGTCGTTGACCGCGGTGATGGTGATGGTGGCGGTGTCGACGGAGACGAGGCTGCCGCCGGTGCCGGTGTTGCCGTTGTCGTTCACCGTCAGGGTGAGGGTGGCGGACGCACCCGGGGTATCCGTCGCATCGATATAGCTGACGGTGCTGGTGGCGTTGGCGTTGAGCAGGTCGTTGATCTGCGCCACGGTGCCGGTGATGGTCACCGATGAGGTGCCGCTGTTCGTGACCACGGCGCCGCTGCTGCCGGCGGTGATGGCGAGCGTGCCCTCGGTGACGGCCAGGGTGACGGTCATCGAAGACGAGGCGGCGTCGGTGTCGGCGATCGACAGGCCGTTGTTCTTCAGGCTGACGCTGACCTGCTCGGTGGCGGCGTAGCTGGTCGGCGTGATCGTCGCCACCGGCGCGTCGTTGACCGCGGTGATGGTGATGGTGGCGGTGTCGACGGAGACGAGGC
>CAZOOS010000002.1:33991-35038 GCA_964581475.1 uncultured Hyphomicrobium sp. | reverse complement strand
GATCGTCGCCACCGGCGCGTCGTTGACCGCGGTGATGGTGATGGTGGCGGTGTCGGTGTCCTGCTCACTGTTTGCGGCGCCGGACAGTCCCGGATCGATTCCGGTATTGCCGTTGTCGTTGGTGGTTATAGTCAGCGCATCGCTGCCGTTGAAGTCAGACGTTCCCCTGTAAATGACGTTATTGGCCGCGGCCAACGTTGCGTTGATCTGCGCAACTGACCCGGTCAGCGTAACGGAGTTTGTGCCACTGCCGGATACGCTTGCGCCACCGGCCGAAAACACTGTCAGTGTGCCATGCGCCACCGACATCGTAGTGGTGACGTTGGTTGCGCTGCCGGCATCCGCATCACTGATCGAGAGGCCAGTGACGGCAAGGTTAGTGTCTTCGCCGACTGTCTGCGCGCCTGGTGCCGTGTTTACGGGGGCGTCGTTGACGGCCAACAGCGATGTAGCGGAGATATCGAGCGCCTCGAAGTTTCCACCTGAGGAACTGTTGATTCCGATCGCCGCGTCAACTAGTGCGGCAAACGAAGCCGAGGTGCCGCTGGTGGCACCTTCGGCGATCGTAATGCTTGCCCCGTTCGATAGGTTGATAACCAGGTCGCTGCCGGTAACCGCGTGATCCACATGCGCGGTGATGGTGGCCGTGCCTGGGGTGCTGCCAGCCACGGCGTCATCGAGCGTAACTGTGGCGGTGGTGAGCGTATCGGTGACGTTGGCGGTGGCGGTCGCCGTGCCGACGGTGAGGCTCTCGAAGCCGCCGCCGGAGACGCCGGTGATGGAGGCGGTGAGGCTGGAGGCGTCGGCGTAGACGTCCTCGCCGTTGCCGGCGGCGATGGTCAGCGTGCCGGTGGTGGCGCCATCGGCAATGGTGATGTCGCCCTGGTCGGTGTGGATGGTGGTGACGCCGTGCGAGGCGTCCGACAGGGTGGCGGTGAACACGTAGCTGGCGCCGGCGCCCTCATCGACGGTGGAGGCGGTGAGGTCGACGCTGGCGGTGGTGAGCGTATCGGTGACGTTGGCGGTGGCGGTCGCCGTGCCGACGGT
>CAZOOS010000002.1:26893-33891 GCA_964581475.1 uncultured Hyphomicrobium sp. | reverse complement strand
GAACACGTAGCTGGCGCCGGCGCCCTCATCGACGGTGGAGGCGGTGAGGTCGACGGTCGCCGCCGTAATAGTGTCGTCGACCCCGGGGGTTTCAAAGGCACCATCGGAAGCACCGATGCTGCCCGCAGTTGCGTTCGACTCAACAGTCCCCTCCGTTAAGGCGCCGGATGTTGTCGTCGCGTCGTCCGGGCGTGGCGACTCCGTCTCGCGTCCTATCAAACTGTCGACCAACGATTGAGATGTACCGCTACCGGATACTCCCGGAAACGAATGCTGCGACCGGTCAATGGCACCCGGTTTTGTTGCGGCAACCCCGGCCGCCGTATCGTGAACCGTCGAATGAGTAGTCGCGTTCGCACCGACCGAGGTCGTAGAATTTGCGATCTGATGCTTGGTAATTGGCCCGCCGTGCTCCGCACGCGACTCTGTCAGTGGCTCGGCGGCGGCACCGCCAGCGAGAACGATCGATCCGGCAGACGTGAGGGCAACGCCATCGAAATTGAGGCCGCTGGCTCGTGCAAGCGCTTTGACGTCCAGATCGCCGGCAGTGACGCGTCTCGGGGCGTGGGCGTTTTTGTTTTTAGCCATGACAATGGGGTACTGCCAAACGGTCCACTAATGGTTCACAATCGTACGTGCCGCTGACAGAACTTCAGCGTAAGGACAACCAATTATCACCACTGAACCCCATCCATTCGCGTTCGAATGGCCGACGTTCCAAAATACGACGCTTGTAAACGATACGATCGAGAACATCCGAACGGCCACGTGGAGTCTTGCTGAAGGGTATTGCCGAAAGGTATTTCAAAATCATTCCTCAACGGGCAGTTAATGAAGTTGCAGCGAGGTATGGCGTCTTCCACACGCATCGCGTCCAGGCAATCCGTGCTTAAATAGTCCAAATCCTGATTAAATAATCGACTATATCAATGCGAAGTCTGGCGTTGTTATTGAAGGATGCACAATCGCAATGTGAGTAGCTGAGGCGGCGCTTTACCTACCCGCTCGCCCGCAGCCGGCGGCCTATCTCCAAAGCGAGGGAAGACCG
This sequence comes from uncultured Hyphomicrobium sp., assembly GCA_964581475.1. Taxonomy (GTDB): domain Bacteria; phylum Pseudomonadota; class Alphaproteobacteria; order Rhizobiales; family Hyphomicrobiaceae; genus Hyphomicrobium_A. The sequence goes on along the minus strand of CAZOOS010000002.1, from coordinate 32,843 downwards.
GGGAACTAGAAATCATGTTGACGACAGAGATGGCTGTCGACAGCCCATGCGGCCTCAGCCGATTCGCCGCCGACCAGCGTCTGACGGCGTGCAACGGCATCTATCGCCAAATCTACAATTTGCCCCCGCATATGGCGCAGGCCGGGACCCCATTTATGACGATCATGCGCTACCTCCTCGAGAACGAGACGGGGGGCGCGCGTCCTGAAGCGCTTGCAGACGTCCGCGAGTGGGTCGCGCGACACATAGAGCACTTGGCCCCTGGCACGTCGTCGGCGCATGCCCATTTCCTCAGTGATGGCCGGGTCATATTTGTTTGCAACCATCCGCTGCCGGAGGGCGGCTGGAGCGAAGTTCACGAAGACATCACGGAAAAATGGCGCGCCGAAGCGCAGATTCTGCATCTCCACGATGGCTCGCGCGCCAGTCGCATTGCACTCGACGAGCGTCTACGGGGAGCACTTGCACGAGCAGCGCAGGGCGAGCGGTTCGCCATGCTGTTCGTTGAATTCAATACGTTGACCGCGGTCAAAGAAGGAATCGGCAAGCCAATCGGCGACGCCGACCTTCGCAAGGCACTGGCGGACAGCGAATTCGAGCTGAAATATCAGCCGATCATCAATCTGGCGCGAAACGAAATCGTGAGTTCTGAAGCGCTTCTCCGATGGCGCAAGCCCGGCGTCGGGCTCGTTCTGCCAGCCGAATTCATGCCTCTCGCCGAGGAAACAGGACTCATCGTTGCGCTTGGTGATTGGGTGCTAAAACAAGCCTGCGCCACGACCTTGGAATGGCCAGATGCCATAAGGATCGCCGTCAATGTGTCTACCTCGCAGCTAAAGGCGACGGGATTCGTAGAGGCGGTTGCCGTGGCACTGGAAGCCTCCTCACTGTCGGCACCGCGTCTGGAACTCGAAATCTCCGAGTTGGCCCTGCTGGATGACGACAAGTGCACGCTCGATGCGCTGCGCGAGATTCGCAGCATGGGCGTTCGGATAGCCCTGGAGAATTTCGGCGCACGATATTCCTCGCTGGATTATTTGAAAAGGTTCCCCGTCGACATCATCAAGATTGATCCCTCCCTGATCAATTCAGTGGCGGCTGAGGAAAGTAAGGAGGCATTTCGCGCCGTAGTGATGCTGGCCCGAAGCCTCGCCGCTACCACGACAGTGAAGGGCATCGAATCAGAAGAGCACCTACAGGTCGCACGCGATGTCGGCTGCGACGAGGCACAGGGGTACTTTATCTGCCCTCCACTACCCGTCGAAGGCTCCGACCTCGCTTGGCAACCGCAAATGAGCCACGGGCACAGAGTTCCTCTGGCCACGGACGCGTCGTTCGATGAGTCGGGACGCCGTGAGAGCCCATTACCCACCCAATGCCTGTAAGTGACCCGCCCGGGCGGCCACGTCCTCGTCTATCTTCCTCGTCGCTACCTCTTCCCGATCAACGTCGGCAAAACGCCATCCAGCCGGCCAACCGCAATCAGCTTGCCAAGGTCAAGCTGGCTGCGAACGCCAGGTTTCCGCTCAACCAGAAGGTCAACGTCACGCGGCCATTGCCACGGTCGGCCAATCTGCCGGCCAACCGGAATGACGTCTTCGGCATCGCGCCGGACGCTAGCGGAGGCTGACGGCGCGCAGGGGAACCACCCGCGCGATAGGGACCGCCTCCGATAGGGGCTGAATTCCCGTTCGCAACAGATCCGCGAATCCAGCCGCGCCTAGCGGCGGGCTGAAGTAGTACCCTTGGGCTTCGTCGCAATGATTGGCGTGCAGGAAGTCCACTTCCTCTCGGGTCTCCACTCCCTCCGCAACGACGCGCAGCCTCAGGCTCCGCGCCATGGCGATCACTGCCTTGACAATGATGGCGTCGTCGCCGCTCGTGCTGATCTGGCGGACGAAAGATTGGTCGATCTTGAGAACGTCGACGTTGAACTTGCGAAGGTAGCTCAAGCTTGAATAGCCGGTGCCGAAATCATCAACGGCCACTTGCACGCCATGTTCGCGAAACGATTGCAGGACCGCTGCGGTCGCGTCGGCCCGCGCCATAAGCACACTTTCAGTGAGTTCCAGCTCCAGCGACCTCGGGTCGAGACCCGTCTCTTCGATGACCCTGAACAAGCCCTCCGGGTATCCTTCGATCCGCAGCTCCATCGCTGACACGTTCACCGCCATGGTTATGGGCGGCAACCCCGCATCAACCCACGCGCGCGCCTGGCCGCAGGCCGTGCGAAGGACCCAAGCGCCGATCGGTACGATGAGGCCGCAATCTTCTGCAATGGGAATGAACCGGGCCGGCGAAATCGGCCCGTGCGCTGGTGATGTCCAACGTATCAGGGCCTCGGCACCGATGATCCTGCCCGTTCGCAGATCCACCTTGGGCTGATAGTTGAGCGAGAATTCATTGCGCTGCAGGGCGCGCCGCAATCCTTCCTCGATCGATTGCCGTTCCACGGCTCTGACATTCATAGATGGCTTGAAAAACTTGTAGCCCTGGCGGCCGTTCTCCTTCGCCTGATACATCGCCGTATCCGCGTTCCTGATCAGCGTCTCAGCATCAAGTCCATCATCAGGGTATACGCTCACGCCGATACTGGCCGTGACAAACAACTCATGCCCGTCGATGCGATGGGTCTCCGCGACCAACTCCAGCATCCTCTTGACGACAGTGACGGCATCGTGGGGCTCGCCTGTCTCCGACAGGAGCACGACAAATTCATCTCCACCTTGCCGGCTGACCGTGTCGGATCTGCGCACACAAGCTACAAGTCGCTTGGCGACAGACTGTAAAAGTTGGTCGCCAATAGGATGGCCGAGGGAATCGTTGATGTGCTTGAAGCCGTCCAAATCCAGAAATAACACCGCTAGTTGCTTGTTGTGGCGCGGCACCGAGGCGATGGCCTGCCCGATGCGGTCATTGAGCAGCATGCGATTGGGAAGGCCGGTTAGGAAGTCGTGCTCGGCCGAGTGAGCCATCTGCGTTGCCATGGCGCGGGCTGTACTCACATCCCGGAACACGATGACCGCTCCGACGGCTTGCCCCTCGCGATCATGGATAGGCGCAACACAGTCTTCGATGGGGATCTCGAAGCCGTCACGTCGGATGAGAATGCTGTTCGACGGGATGTACAATGATTGGTCACGCGCGACGGCCACCTGCATCGGGTGGATCTCCTCGCGGCTTGTAGCGTTGACGATACGCAGCACTTCGCCCACGGGCCTGCCTGCCGCATCCTCTCGCGGCCACCCCGTCAGGCGCTCGGCGAGGAGATTGATGAAGGTAATGTCGTCGCCGATCCCCGTACATATGACGGCTTCGCCGATCGAGCTGAGCGTAACCTCAGCGCGTTCCCGCTCCAGGTACAGGGCCTCATCCAGTGTCTTTCGTTCGATGGCATAGCGCATGGCGCGCAGCAGGCCTCGCGTCTCGCTCTGGCTGGCGGACGAGACGATCTGGCCCTTGATGAGATAATCCTGCGCACCTTCTTGCAGCGCGCGTGTCGCCAACCGCTCATCGTCCATACCCGTGAGAACCACCAACGGCACCTTGGGCGCGACTGCGTGCGCCCGCCGGACCGCTGACAGTCCACCGGCGTCGGGCAATCCGAGGTCGAGCAAGATGATATCGAAGGTGTGCTCCGCCAAATAGGCTTCAGCCTCGCTCATGGACGCGGCAAGCGTCAGAGAAGTCTCCTGTGAGCCTTCTTCGTCGAGCATCTCGCGGAGCAAACGGGCGTCCCCAGGATTATCCTCGACTAGGAGGATTGTCTTGATCGATTTCCCATTCATCGGACTGGCACGCGTTGCGGCAGCTTGACCCTGGTCAGCCAGAAATCGTTGATGCCTTTCACGAGGCTTTCGAACTCGTCCAGCCGCACCGGTTTGCTGAGGTAACAGTTCGCCTGAAGCTCGTAACTCTGCGCAATATCCGCTTCGGCCTCGGAGGTTGATAGAATGACGACAGGGATCTGCTTGAGGGTGGGGTCGCCCTTGATGAGCGCGAGAACCTCGCGGCCGTCCATGCGCGGCATGTTGAGGTCGAGCAAGATCAAGTCGGGTCTAGGAGCATGGAAATAGGGCTCCTCGTGCCTGAGGAAGGCCATGGCATCCACACCGTCGGAAGCCACGTGAACCCTGATCGACGAGTTCGCTTCGCGGAACGCCTCCTGCGTCAGGCGGGCGTCTCCCGGATTGTCCTCGACCAAGAGAACTTCGATCTGCAAGCCATAGCCGCCGATGGCTAGCATTTTGCAGCCCTCTCGTTTGAGTAGGACAGGGTGTCGTTGAAACTATCTTTAGCCGCGTTCTCGGCGGATGGTTGTTGCGGAAGCTTGGCCTTCGTCAGCCAGTTGATGCCTTTGACGAGGCATTCGAACGCATCGAGTTCGACCGGTTTGCTGAGGTAGCAGTTCGCCCGCAGCTGATAGCTCTTGACGATGTCCGCTTCGGAATCGGATGTGGTCAGGATCACGGTTGGAATGGGGTTCAACCGCGGGTCTTCCTTAACGCGGGTCAGTACCTCCCGCCCATCCATCCTCGGCAGGTTCGGATCGAGCGGGATCAGGTCCGGTCGCGGGGCATTGGCGTGGCGCCCCTCGTTGTTCAGGAACTCCATGGCCACCACACCATCGCATGCGACGTGCAGTCGGATCTCGCGGTTGGCTTCGCGGAACGCCTCGAGTGTCAGCCGAACATCGCCGGAATTATCCTCGACAAGCAGGAAGTCTATGGCCTCACTGAGTCTGATTTTACTCATGCTGCTGCTCGCTCTCCCGACAAACCGAAACTGAACGTGGATCCCCGTCCCGGCTCGGACTCCACGGAGATGGTGCCTCCGTGGCGCTCTACGATCTTCTTGCAGATGGCGAGACCAATTCCGGTACCCGTGAACTCGTCTCGTTTGTGCAGACGCTGGAACATGCCGAATATCTTGTCGAAGTACTGCGGATCGATCCCGAGGCCGTTGTCCTTTACGGTGAATGTCCATTTCCCATCGCTGCCCGCCGCTGCTGCGACGTGCACGTTGGGGACGCCGGCGTTCTGATACTTAATCGCGTTGCCGACGAGGTTCTGAAACAGCTGCGTAAGCTGCGTTTCATCGCCCATGACCGCGGGCAGCTCATCGTGCGTAACGAGGGCGCCACTTTCCTCGATCGAGCCGCGCAGGTTGCGGATGGCCTGCTCGAGTGCGCGCTCACTCGAGATCGAATGCAGGGGTTTGCCGCGCAAACCGACCCGCGAATAGGCGAGCAGATCCCGGATCAGCCGCTGCATACGACTGGCGCCGTCGACCGCGAAAGCTATGAACTCGTCGGCGTCGGAGTCGAGTCTTCCCTTGTACCGCCGCGATAGCAGCTGTGTGTAGCTAGCGACCATCCGGAGCGGCTCTTGCAGGTCGTGCGAGGCGATATAGGCAAACTGCCCAAGCTCCTCATTCGACCGATTGAGCTCTGCTATCTTCTGCAGCAGATCGGCGGCCGCTTGCCGGCGCACGCTGATGTTGCGGATGGCTGCCGTGACCAATATTCCGTCAGGGCTGTCCAATGGGCTGAGCATGATCTCGATTGGAAATGCGCTGCCGTCCTTGCGCAGCGCCGTAAGTTCGATGCCCGTGCCGATCTTTTGTGCCAGCGCGTCCTCGGCGGAGCGAAGGTCGTCCGCGATCAGACGTTCGGCGAAGCCCTCGGGGATGATGTTGGTCACCGCTTGCCCGAGCAGCTCGTCGCGGCGATATCCGAACTGCTTCTCCGCTTGCACGTTCAGCAGGACGATCTCACCGGCCTGGTTCACCACCACCATGGCGTCAGGCGCCGCCTCCAGTAGTCCGCGGTAGCGACCCTCCATCTGCGCCAGATGAGTTTCTGCTGCCCGGCGCACGCTGATGTCGCGGATCGCGGCCGTGACCAATATTCCGTCAGGGCTGTCCAATGGGCTGAGCATGATCTCGATTG
>CAZOOS010000002.1:4594-26793 GCA_964581475.1 uncultured Hyphomicrobium sp. | reverse complement strand
CGGCCTGGTTCACCACCACCATGGCGTCAGGCGCCGCCTCCAGTAGTCCGCGGTACTTGCTCTCCATCTGCGCAAGATGCATCTCCGCCATTTTGCGCACGCTGATGTTGCGGATGGCTGCCGTGACCAATACTCCGTCAGGGCTGTCCAATGGGCTGAGCATGATCTCGATCGGAAACGCACTGCCGTCCTTGCGCTTGCCTGTGAGCTCAATGCCGGTACCAATCTGTTGCTCGAGTGCCTCCGATGCGGTCCGCGTCCCATCGGCGATGAGGCGTTCGGCAAAACCTTCGGGGATGATGTTCGTGACTTTCTGGCCTACGAGCTCATCCCGGCGGTAGCCGAACTGCTTCTCTGCCTGCACATTCAACAGTACGATTTCGCCCGCTTGATCGACCACCACAATGGCGTCGGGAGCGGCCTCGAGAAGGCCGCGGTACTTGGCGCCGGCTTCTTTGGTCTCGGTGAGGTCGCGGCATATGTCAGAAAATCCTCGCAACCGGCCGCCCGCATCTCGCAACGCTGTCAAGTGGGTGTTGGCAAGGAAGCGAGAGCCATCCTTGCGGCGGTGCATGGCCTGATCTTCGTAACGGCCCTCTGCGGCTGTGATGCGCAGGATCTCGGATGGCGCGCCACGCTCGACATCATCCGCGGTGAAGAAGCACGAAAAATCTCTGCCGATAGCTTCCTCGGCGCTATAGCCCTTGATCCGTTCTGCGCCGGTGTTCCAAGTGACGATCTTGCCGGCCGGGTCCAGCAAGATGATCGCGTAATCCTGAACACCGTCGAGGAGCATGCGGTACTCTTCCTCACTCTCGCGCAGTGCACCCTCTGCCCGCCCACGCATCAAGACGTCGCGATGCACGCTCAGGCCGGCGGCGGCCGCAACTAGCAGTCCCAATACCGTGCCGAAGATAAGGATCATCTTGCTCTGACCGACGCGCCATTCCGCCTCGGAGGTGCGAGCCATCAGCAATCCCTGCTCAGCACCCTGGAACTCGCGAGCCGCCGTATGAAACTTGGCCATGATCAATCGCCCGCGGCCGGTACTCACTTCCGCAGCCGCGGTAGCCAAGTCCCGCTGTTGGCGCAGGCGGAGAATATGGTCGAGAAAGAGCGTCTTTTGAGCGATCAGCGTATCTAGTGTCGATAGCCTGAGCTGCTGGCCAGGATTGTTCGCCGTCAATTGACGAAGTGCCTTTTGGTTCTCGGCGACGCGTCTTGAGCTGTCGCGATAGGATGTGAGGTAGTTTCGGTCGCCCGTCAGGAGGTATCCGCGATTGGCCGACTCCAATTTCTCCATCGAGACTTGAAGCTCCTGCAGGCTATCCAGAACCTGGTGCGTGTGGCGCACCCATTCGTCGCTGCTGCTCGAGGCGACGATGCCGCGATACGAAAAAGCGCCTACGATAAGGAGGATCAAAACGGCGGCGGCAAAAGCCAACTGCACTTTTCGATCAGCAAAATAACGGACGGTCGTAGGGCGGCCTGCGTTTCGCGAAGTGGGGGGCGGCGACTGAGGTCTGGTGAGATTGGCCGATGGTGTGTGCACGGTTGAAAACCACTGCTCGCAGCTGACCGCGCACGTAGTGCGGTTGCTGCCCGAACGTTTCATGGTCTTGGAGGCCGATCACGCGTCGACTTCGCGGGAAGAGCACAGAAAAACCGGCTCAGTTGGGAACGGCTTTGGTTCCCTTACCGCACCTTTGGCTCACAAACGTATACGCCGCGTTCATGGCCCATTGATAAGCGGCATATTTGGACCCGGAAACAAACTAAAGTGTTGCCGGCAGGAAAATAATTCCCGGACACTGATGCAGGTTAGCTTCGCGAATTCTCCAGAGGTGCGTCGCTCAACTCTCCAACCATGAAACCGAGCGCCAGTTTCGCCATCAACTGTTGGCCCATTGCGGTCGTGTCGACCGCCAGTGACTGACGTCGAAATTGAGTGCAAAGCGGACGGGATACCGACAGCGTTGAGGTCCGCTGTGGCCCTTAGCAGACGATCCCGGCCGTGGTTGCCGATGGCGGTTGTTGCAAAGGAAGCGGACATCGCTGCGATCCAAGGTCCGGTCCGGCAAGTCCGTCGTATACGAGGCTGTGTGAAAACGCCGGCGGGCAGAAGTCCGTTAGAAGACTTTTCTAAACCGTGTGCGCTACAGACGTCGCGCGCCTGCCTCAGCGCCTTGGGCCCCGCTCACGTTGGCGATCGGCGCCAGGCTCGGCGACGGCCGATGTATTCACACGGCCTCATGCACAAGCAGACATCTGCGCTGACGACCGGCCGACGTCAGTCGCCGGTAAGTCTCGCGGTGGCCCCTCGAAGGTACGCCATCTCCGAGCCGAGACAGCATGCCTAGCTGTGCACACAAGGCTGGCGACGCTTTGCCTGAGGGGACGAGCGTGCGTGGCTCTGCGAGCGCGACCTGCCGAGGCCAACCACGCTCGTCCACGCACAGAAGCACGGAGGCGGCATTGGCCTCTCATGCAACCTGCTGCGATGCCTGTATTTGCTGGGGAATATGGTGCCGCAAGAGGGATTCGAACCCCCGACCCCGTCATTACGAATGACGTGCTCTACCGACTGAGCTATTGCGGCTTTCTGTAAGAAATCAGCGCCTTAAGCAGTTTTTCTGCGGTGCGGGTTGATCGGATTCTGGTGATGTCCCCGGCAGGCGCGACCAAGAGTAAGCCGAATAGACCAAACTTGCCGAGCGTTCAAGTTCTCGATGCGGGAAGCTGCTCCGGGCGCCAGCGCTGGCCATTCGTGCCGCTCCGACAGGCCCCGCTAGCCGCCCGCGGCGGGGGGCGTGTGGGGGGCTGGCGCGAAGGAGTAACTCGGCCGGCCGGGTTTTGGCTAACGAGTTCCAACACCCCGTCAGGGCAACGGGCGGGAAAGATCGCCCCGGCCTTGACCGTCGATTCACCTGCCGGAACCGCCCGGCAGCACTTACACCTGCTTGGCGGCTACAGCCAGAGAGCTACGGATTTTCAACGACATGCACCGCAGTTGGTGGAACGACCTGCCGGTCCGATGGCAGCTCATGATCTCCATTTCGGTCATCAGCGTCGGCGCCGTGCTGATGTCCATCCTCTTAGCAGTGCTGGATGCGCGCAGCCGCGTTGAGGTCGAGGTCATCTCGTCGATGGAACTCGCCCAGCAACTGGTCAACGATGTCGTCAAACGCTCCGGTGCCGACGGGATGGCCGCGCTTTTGAAGGTGATGCCCGAGCAGTTGAAGTACGTGCGCCATTCCCGCATCCTCGTCAGCGACGCGCATGGCGACTTCGTTCAGATCGCGCCCGACGAGAGCGCCGAGCGCAACATTGTCGTGCATCCCGAACGCGCGCCGCAATGGTTCGCCGACCTCGTCGGCCCGAGGGTCGGCACGCGAGAGGTGCGCGTCATGCTGGGCGAGCAGCGGAGCGGCAGCATTCTCATCGTCGGCGAGCCGCGCGATGAACTGGGCGAGGTGTGGGAGGAGGTCTCGCGCCGCGCGATCATCTGGCTCGGCATTACGGCGATGATGCTGGCTCTTCTGTATGTGGTTCTCGGCCGACTGCTCAACCCGCTGATCGGTCTCGCCGGCGGCATGCAGGAACTCGAGGACGGACATTTCGGCACGCGCCTTGCCGAGCCGAAGGTGCGCGAGCTTGCTGGAATTGCCACGCGCTTCAACACGCTGGCGGGGGCGCTGGAAAAAGCCAGGGCGGAGAACAGCCGCCTCTACCGGAACATCATCGACGTGCAGGAGGACGAGCGGCGGCAAATCGCCAACGAACTGCACGACGAGGCGGGCCCCTGCCTGTTCGGCATCACGGCGAATGTCTCGTCGATCGGCCGCCTCGCGGATCAGGCGGATGCGCCGGAAACGGTGCCGATCAAGCAGCGCGTCGGCGAGATCCACACCATCACCGAGCGTCTGAAGATGATCAACCGCGACCTGCTGCGGCGGCTCAGGCCAGTCGAGTTGGGGCGCATCCCGCTGGGCGAGCTGATCGGCAGCCTGGTGGGCGGCTTTGAGCGCCGCCATCCGGAGGTGACCTTCACCGTTGCCATTGGTTCCCTTGCACAGGGTTATGGCGAGGCAGTAGAGCTGACAGTGTTCCGTTGTGTCCAAGAGGCGCTTACCAACGCCATGAAGCACGGCGGTGCCTCCCGCGTCAGCATCGATCTGCGGGAAGAGCAAGTTGCTCCCAATGGAACGGGCGCGCCGGTGGGCAAGCTGCGACTCCTCGTGCACGACAATGGCCGCGGCTTTGCCGCCGACGCATCGATGGGCATGGGCATGACGGCCATGCGGGAGCGCGTACGCGGCATCGGCGGTTCGAGCGCAATCGACAGCGCCCGCGGACACGGGACGACGCTGACGGTGTATGTGCCGCTGCGCGCGAAAACCGTTACGGTAAAAGAGGTTGAGGGCGCAATCTGATGAAAGTGCTGGTTATCGACGATCATCCCATCGTCATCCAAGGTTGCCGCCGCCTGCTCGAGGATTTGGGCGTCGACGAAATCCTCGTCGCCGCCAGTCTGTCGGAAGGGTTTCGCATCTACCGCCAGAAGCACCCCGACGTCATCATCGTCGATCTGTCGATGCAGTCCGGCGCGCTCGGCGGCCTGTCGTTCATCCGCCGCCTGCGCGTCCACGACGAACGCACGCCGGTGCTGGTGCTCAGCATGCACTCCGACCGGATGATCGTCAGCCGCGCACTCGAGGTCGGGGCCAACGGCTATCTGCTCAAGGACACCACCTCGGAAGAGTTCGTCAAAGCCTTCCGCCGCGTGCGCGATGGCCAGCCCTACCTCAATCACGAGCTGGCCTCACAGATCGCCTTCATGGAGGCGCGCGGCGATCGCAACCCGTTGAGCCGCATGACGCTGCGCGAGCTGCAGACGCTATCGCTGATCGCCGAGGGGAAGCCGTACATCTCGATCGCCGAGGAGCTACACGTCAGCTACAAGACCGTGGTCAATACCAGCGCGCAGCTCAAGGCGAAGCTCGGTGTGCGCACGCTCCCCGAGCTGATGCGCATTGCCATTCAGCACTTGCCATCGAACGTGACCCGGACCGTTGCGTGAGGTCGCGTGCCCGCGCCGCGAGCGGTTTTGCGCTAAGCCGGAAAGAGCCGATCTAGACGGGGAGCTGCCGCTTCGAAACGCAACCCCAGCCGGCGAGCAGCCAACCCTTGCGGTTTTGCTCCAGCCAACCGAGCGCCTCGTTGATATCGGTGTTGCGGCACACCTCGCCAGGTGGCGGGACGAGAAAGTGCGTCTCCCAGTGCTCGCGATGCGCCCGGTCGCAATCGCCCTCGCGGCAGAATTCGAATTTGAGGACCTGTCCCGGCAGGCCGTCGGGAATCCTTATGATGCGCGTAAGGCAGTCGTCGCCTGCCGACATGCACTGGACATGCACGTTGTCGCTGTCGGCTGAACGCCCGGCGGCGGGTGCCATCGCGATCAGTGCCAAAGCCATGAGTGGAGCGGAGCGGCGGAGCAGGCGGGTCATCGAGGCACCCTTTCAAGCTGAAGCTCAACCCACAAAACGTGGGCGATTCCACCGAGGACGCTCCCGAATGCCGTTTCTTATAATTCCTAAAAGTATGACCGAGTCGTGGAAGGCGCAAGAATGAAAAGCAGGCGCAATGCCGCCTGCCCGGGCATCGCACATGCACGAGCCATGCGGACCGGGTCTCAGCCATTGTAGGGGCGTTTGCACGCGGCGCCGCCTCGCGGCCTCAGACGATCTTCTGCTCCACCGCAATGCGGATGAGCTGCATAGGCGTGCGGGCGCTGAACTTGGTGCGCAGCGAGGCACAGGTCATCGCCACCGTCTTGTAGGAGACGTTGATGAGGGCGGCGATCTCCGACATGCTCTTGCCCTTGGCGAGCAGCCGCAACACCTCGCGTTCGCGCGGCGTCAGCGACGCGCCGGCCTCCCCGGCCCCTACGCGCAGAAACGCGATCTTTTGCGCCATTTCCGGCGCGAGCGAGTGGCCGCCCCGGTACACGGCACGAATAGCGCTGAGGAAGTCCTGCGGGTCGTCGCTCTTGCTGAAATAGCCGCGCGCCCCGCATTCAATCGCCTGCGCCGCGAACATAGAGTCGTCGTTCATGCTGAACATCAGCAGACGCGCAGCGGGATCGCGCACGACGAGGCGACGGGCGAGCTCGAAGCCGGAGATGTCCGGCAAGTTGATGTCGATCACGGTGACGTCGGGGCGCTGTGCCGAATGCATCTCCTGGGCGCTCGTAGCGTCGCGCGCCTCCAGCATCTCCATGTCGTCCGCCTCGGCCAATAGAGCGCGGCATCCGGACAGGACGATGGGGTGATCATCAACGATCAGAACTTTCACGGTGCGGCTCGATTCGGCTTTTGTCGTGGAACTATATAACATATCAGATGCCATGGCGGCGTAAAGGCCGGGAATTCCTCCCCGGTTCCGCCGCCAACTGCCATTTCGGAGTGCTCGGCCATGTCCATTCGTTTCCGGCTCAACGCCTTGTTCATGGCACTGCTCTCACTCGCCTTGATCTCGTTCGTGCTGGTCATGGTCATCAGCGCCGGACCCCGCATCCAAGCGGAGAACGACAGCATCATGCGGCTGGCCAAGGAGTTCGTCGAAACCACCATCGAAAGCCTGCAGGGGACGACGGACCCCGGGGCGCGCCTCGCAGTGCTGCTCGATGGTCTCAAGGATCTGCGCCACGTGCGCATCTATCGGGCCGGCGACGCGGCAGCTCAGCGCTACGCGCAGGTGGCGACCAAGGGTGAAGCGCCCAAATGGCTGAGCGACTTGGCCGAGCCTTCGCCTGGCGTGCAGATCCCCATCCGCGTCAATGGAGAGGCTTTCGGCAATCTGGTCATCGCTCCCCGCGCCGACCACGAGGCGGCGGAGATCTGGGAATCCATCGAGACCATCACCGTCGTCGGCGGCGGCCTGGCCATCGCCACGGTGCTGCTGATGAGCCTGCTCATCGGCCATCTGCTCAAGCCGATCCGGACCGTCGGCGACGCGCTGATGGTGCTCGATTCCGGTCGCTACGACGTCGTCGTTCCCGAGTCCGGTCCGCCGGAGATCTCCGACATCTGCCGCAAGCTCAATCGACTGGCCGGCACGTTGGAGCGCACGATCTCGGAAAAGCGGCAGCTCGCCGAGCGCGTCATTTGTGTTCAGGACGAGGAACGCAAGGATCTCGCGCGCGAGCTGCACGACGAGCTCGGTCCCTATCTCTTTGCGATCCGTGCAGCGATCACCGCCCTGAAGGGCGAAATTCAGCGTGGCGGCAGCGATGGCGAGAAATTGCTGAAATCCTGCAACACGCTGGTCGAGCACATGGAGATGATCCAGCGCGTCAATCGGCGCGTCCTGCACAAGCTGCGGCCGATGGGGCTCGAGGAGTTCGGGCTCAAGGCAAAGCTCGCGTCTCTCGTGGCGCTGCTGCGGGAGAACCACCTCGAGATGACGATCAATCTGGATGTCGCGGAGGCGCTACCCTCATGCGACGAGACGAGCAACCTCACGATCTACCGGGTGGTGCAGGAAGGGATGACCAACGCCTTCAAGCACGCGGGGGCGTCGGTTCTCGACATACTCGTGGAGCCTGCCGATCCGCGCGATACCCCGGTGGCGTTCCGGGAGCACTCGCGTCCGGTCGTGCGCGTTGCGGTCTCCGATGACGGGAAAGGATTATCCGAGGAGATGAAGCCGAGCTATGGCGTTGCCGGAATGTCGGAACGTGTTTGGGCGATGGGCGGGGAAATCAAGTTGACGAACCGAGCCGGCGGCGGTGTGACGCTGGAAGCGTGGATTCCGGTTCCGGCGGGCGCGAAGGCTTGAACGAATGTCGCCGCGTGCAGCGTGTCAACCCGAAACTTCCCGGGAATGACTTCCTCAAGTGGCAATTCTCCATGCCGAATCGACAGTGGTTTCGCGTTCAAACAGTCAAATACAACCCTAGCCTTGCACGAGCTATGTCTAGACCGTGGGAGTAAAAGGCGATGGGAAATTGCGCAGTAAGCAATGGGTTCCTTTTGCTCCCCGTAGCGTTCGAGTAGTCGCGCCTCCGCAAGGGGGCGTGATTGGGGGGAGTACCAGTAATGCGTTCACTTCGCGTCACAGCTGCGTCTGCGGCTGCGCTTCTTGCCATTTTGGCAATGCCTGCCACGGCCCAGGATCCGCCCACTCCGGCACCGCCTGCCGATCAGTTGCCGCCGGTGGATGTGATCCAAAAACAGCCGGCGCCCGCGCCGAAGGCGGCGAAGAAGTCGGCAGCCAAGAAGAAGCAGGTCTCTCCTCCGCCGCAGCCGCCGGCCGCAGTTGTCGAAGCGCCACCGCCGGAGCCCCAGAATCCGAATTCCGTCTACGGTTCTCCGGCGAGCATGGGGGCCGCGCAGCGTGCCTATGAAAGCGCCATCACTCCGGTCAATCCGACGCAGCTCATACCGACCAACCTGCACGGCTACTCCAGCTCGGCGACGCACGTCACCGCCGAGGACATCGCCGAGCGTCAGCCGAACAACGTCAACGAGGCACTGACACGTGTTCCCGGTGTCATCGTCATCAACGACGACGGCAACGCCCATCACGGCGGCATTGGCCTGCGCGGCTCGCCACCGCGGCGGTCGCGCAAGATGCTGGTCATGGAGGATGGCCACACCGTCAACCTGGCGCTGTGGCTCGACCCGTCGGTGCACTACTGGGCGCCAATGGAGCGCATGGAGAGCGTCGAGGTGATCCGCGGCACTGTCATCACCCACGGTCCAAACAACAACTTCGGCGTCATCAACTCGCGCAACCTATCGCCCTTCGGCCCCGATGAGACGGTCGTCAGCGCGGCCATCGGCTTCACCCGCAGCAAGGCGGGCTCATATACGCCGATTGACGAGATCGAGGTCGATACTAACGGGGACGTGGATATCGAGTACGAGGACACGGTCAATGGCAAGTCCAAGACCGACGTCTCCTCGCGTTGGCACGTGCATACGCGCCAGCATGCCGACAACGTCGGTCTCGTGGCGTCGTACACCGGTTCCGACGTCCAGGGCGCCTGGGACACCGAGCAGCTGCGCGTGCATGACTTTTACGGAGCGTTGGGGTGGAAGGGATCGACCTCTGACGTCGTGGTCTCGGCAATCCATGCCCGTCAGCGGGACAAATATGACGAACAGAATTTCCTCGGCAGCCCGGTCGAGATTGAATTCGACGACCCGAGCATGGCCACTGAAGAAAATGCCGCGCGCATCGCGGGCGGCTTAGCGGAACAGCAGTTCAATCTGCTGAAGCACTGCAAGACCTGCTATGCCCCGGGTGCGGGCCTCAACACCTACACGGGCGAAGTGTGGCGCGGCCAAATCGTGCACAACGCCTATCTCGACGAGAACACGACAATCACCAGTCGCGTCTATGCCGGCTACCATCGCCGCGACCGCTACCAGCTCGTCACAACGGAATCCATGCCCAACGGCATCCCCGGCGATGCGCCGGATGTCGACCAAGGTACCCCAGGGGATCCCAACGACCTTGGCGAACTTGAGTTCGGGGTGGACACTATGTTCGGCCGCCTGCGCACGTTCCGCCACGTCGGCGGCGAGGTTCGCGGCGAGTGGGCCAACCAGAACCTGCTCGGCTTCAAGCAGGATTTCCAGGCCGGCATTCGCTACGAATATCAGGACATGACGAACAAGAATGTCCTCGGTCGCGATAACGAGGTGCTGGAGGACGGCAACAAAGGTGCCGCGACGTTCTTCGACCGCTCGCTCAACGCCAATACCGTCTCGGCCTTCCTGCAGTCGAATATCTACGTTGCCAAGGACTTCAACGTGCTGCCCGGCATCCGCTTCGAGTGGTACGACGTGAGCCGTCGCAACCGCGTCGTTGCCGAGGAGGAAGGCGAGGCCGAGCCGGACGGAGGCGGGCTGGAGATCGAGGATATCAATTTCTTCCCCGACCCGGCGCGCGACAGCACCTCGAGCTTCAACGCCCTACCCGGTGTCGCATTTGCCTACACGGGCCTCTATCGCTCGACGGTCTACGGCGGCTACCACCGCGGACTGACGACCAACGTGCTCCGCAACGAGGACTTCCCCTCGCCGGACGAGATCGGCGACAACTTCAACATCGGCCTGCGTTCATCGGCCATCAAGGGCTTCGACTTCGAGGTGGCCGGCTTCTACCAACTGTTCAAGGACTTCCAGTTCGGCGAATCGTTCTCGGCGATCACCGGCGATCGTGAGTTCGGCCGCGCCGACGAGGTGGAGATCAGCGGCGTCGAGCTCTACGGGCGGCTCAACTCGCAACCGTTCACCGGTGGCCCGCTCAACTTCTTTGCCGAGGGCAACTACACGTACGCTCGTAGTGTCCTGGAGAAGGCGTTCACCTACGACGACACCGGTGCCATCGACGACGTTTACAACGGCAATCGCGTCCCCGAGGTGCCGTGGCACGTCGCGGCCCTGACGCTTGGCGTCGAGGGCACCACCGGTTGGCGCTGGAACGCCAGCACCACCTGGACCTATCGCGGCTCCTACTTCACCGACGCCGCCAACACGCCTTACGGCCTAGGCGGCGAGTACGAGTGCGATGATGTTGCAGGAGAGTGCGAGATCGAGGAGGCCGGAGAGGGCGGCGGGGTGCCGAGCGTTTGGCTCCTGTCGGCGCGCTTCAACCTCGACATCGGCGACACCGGTGCCAGCGTGTTCGTGTCCGGCGACAACTTGCTCGATGAGTTCTACATCACCGACCGCGAAGACGGCATGAAGCCGGGCTTGGGCCGCACCGTGTGGACCGGCTTCAAGTATACGTTCTGATACCGGCTTCCGAATTCATCGCCACACGCCACATGCCGCTCTCATCCGTTGGATGAGGGCGGCATTTTCATTGGCGCCGGCAAGCCACGATCAATTGCGCGCGGTGAATTTTGTCACCGCCGGTCTCAAGGCTTGATGGCGATGCCCCAGGGCAAGCGCCCAACCGCAACCGACTTCTCGGCCCTGAGCGTGGCGACATCGATGATCGTCACGTCATTGGTCAGGCCGTTGGCGGCGTAGAGCTTCGATCCGTCCGGTGACATCTCCATGTGCCAGGGGCGCTGGCCGACGAGAATGTAGTTTGTCACTTCCAGCTTCTCGACGTCGATAACGGCGATGCGGTTGGCGCGGCCGAGCGCCACGAAGCCGCGCTTGCCGTCCTTGGAGAAGCGAATGCCGAGCGGCTGGATGAGCTCGGAGCGCACGCCCTCGATCTCGAAGCCGATCTTCTTGATGACTTTGTAGGTCGTGGCATCGATGACCGACAGCGTGCCGCCGACCTCCGACGTCACCCAGAAGCGCTTGCCGCCGTCCTCGTAGAGCGTCGCGCGCGGGCGCGTGTCGACGAGGACATTGGCGATGAGCTTGAACGTCTTCGTGTCGATGACGTGCGCCATGCTGGTCGATTCGGACGTCGCCACGGCGTGGGCGCCGTCCGGGCTGAAGGCCATGCCTTCGGGCTCGATGCCGACGGGAATCTCGGCTTCGACCTTGCCCGAGCCGATGTCGACGACGGAGACCATGGCGTCGTCCTCGTTGGCGATGAACATGCGCTTGCCATTGGGCTCGACCTCCAGATACTCGGGGTCGGCGAGGGTCGGAATGCTGCGCACGACCTCGAGCTTGGTCGTATCGATGACGTCGATGGCGTCGTCATCGCCGGCGCAGACGAGCACCTGCTTGAAATCGGGGGTGATGCGGATGCCCCGCGGCCGCGCGCCCGTCTTGATCAGCTTGACCGGCTGCATCGTGGCGCTGTCGAGCACGGTGACGGTGTTGTCCTTCTCGTTGCTGATGAACAGCTGGTAGGCGTCGGCGGCCGTGGGAAGGGCCAGGGCGGCGGCGGCGACGAGCAAGCCGGCGGCTTTGCGCATAGTCGTTTATCCCGTGCAATTCTCGATGGCAGGACGCGCTGGAGAGGTCAGTTCGGCTGCGGGACGGAGAGGAGTTGCAGCGCGCTGATGGCCACGTCGTTGCGAGCTTCACGTGCGACGTCGAGCGCCGTCTTGCCAAGGTTATTCTTAGTCGCCGGATTGGCTCCTTTGCCCAGCAAGAGGCCAATCATTGGAGCGTTGTTGTGCCCGGCGGCGACCATCAGCGCCGTGACCCCGGCCGCCGATTTGGCATCGACCGCGGCGCCGCGCTCGATCAGCAGTTCTGCGATGTCGATGGGTGTCGGTCCGGCGGCGAGGTGGGTCGTGCGCGCCTGCGGGCTGAGCTGCGAAGCCACCAGCATCAAGGGTGTGATCTTTTGGGCGCCGTTGGCGGCCCCGACCTTGGCGCCCCCGTTGATCAGCGCCCGTGCCGCAAAGAGCTGATCCTCGCCGATGGCCACCTCGAGCGGGGTGTAGCCTTGCTTGGTCTCGCGCTCGATGTCGGCGCCGGCGGCAAGCAGCGCTTCGATGGAAGGAACATGATTGCGCATGATGGCGTGCACGAGCGGGGTCATGCCGTCGCTGTCGGCAAGGTTCGCATCGGCCTTGTGCTCGAGCAGCAGCTTGACGAGATCGGAGTTGCGGCTGCGCGCGGCCGAGTGCAGGGGCGCGTAGCCCTGGTCGCTCAGCTTGTTGACGTCGGCGCCCTTGCCGAGAAGGAACTTCACCCGCTCGGCGTCGAAGGCGAGGACGGCGTTGGTGAGCTCGGCATTGACGTCGGCGCCGGCCGCCAGCCAGTCCTCCAGCCGCTTCTGCGAGACGATTTGATCCTCCGATGCGGCCTTGGTCGCCGGCCGCGGCGGCGCCGATTTGAGGTAACGCTCCTCGTATTTATTGGCCACGGCCTTGTCGTAAGCGCCGTGCGAGGGGATGTCGCCGGCGACGACGCAGCCGCTGCATTTGACCAGCGGCGCGCCGAAATCGGCGAGGATCTTGGCGATCTCGTCCTTCTTGGCTATCAGCGCCTTGTCGAGAACGAACTTCAAAACGACGTCGGTGTTTTGCACGCCGATCGACAGGCTGAACTCGAGCGGTACCTCGTCTTCCATGAGGTTGACGGGCTGCAGCGTGATGGGCGCGCCTTTTACCTTCTTCACCCAGCCGGCGAACGGTCCCCAGACGCCGACGACATCGAGTTGACCGTCAACCAGCTTCTCAACCTGGCGCCACGGCTGGTTCTCAGGACGCAAGTCCGCGTCCGGTGTGATGACGGCCAGCGATTGCAGGTTCTTGATGCCATCGCTGGCAAGCAAGATGCGGATGGCGGAGTGCTGGTATGTGCCGATCTTCAGTTCTTTGAGCCGCGGATCGTCGAGGCTCTTGAAGTGGTAGTGCTTGTCCGTGAGGTAGGCGAGCACGTAGGTCGAGCGATAGATCGGTATGGTCGTCAGGATGGCCGATGAATCCGACGGCATGTCGAGAAGAATGTCGCATTCGTTGTTGGCGAACGTTTCGCGCGTCAGTCCGCGCTCCAGGTACGGGCGCCAGAAGTAGCTGACGCGGGCCCCGAGGTGCTCGGCGACGACCTCGATGATCTTGTTCTGGAAGCCCTGCTGCTTGTTGTCGGACAGGGGCATGTTGCCGGGGTCGGCGCACACCGACAGCGTCGTTACCTTGCGCGTCTTGGCGGCGTGTTTCGCCGCGGCGATCTCCGCCGGTGTCAGTTGCTCGTAGGGCGTCGAAAGCGAATATTCGCCGCGCAGGGGTCGACGTTCTTGCGCGGATGTCGACGGGCTAAAGGCGAGGGTGACGAGAAGGCAGACGGACAGCGATGTCAGCGAGCGATGTTTCATTCCAGGACGCTACCGTTGGCTTGATGAACTCGAATGGCGCCCGGTGCCTTCACGGCTCCGGGCGCCACGACTTGTCGTCGATGGTCAGTGCTTACTCACCCAGACGGAAGGTGTAGAGCATGCCGGCCTGCGGGATCTTGTCGAGCCCGGTAGCCTTCGCCATCGCCGTCGCACCGATCGCGCCGAACTTGTCGTCCATGTCGAGACCGGCGGTGACGGGAATGCCGATCCAACCGCCGAGACCGGCGAAGATCGACACGTACTGCTTGTCTTTCACCTTGTAGGTGATCGGGTTGCCGATGATGCCCGAGCCGAGACGCTGCTGCCACAGCACCTTGCCGGACTTCTTGTCGACCGCACGGAAGTCACCGTTGTTGGAGCCGTAGAACACGACGCCGCCATCGGTGACCATCGTGCCACCCCAGTTCGGATACGGATCCGGGATTTCCCAATCGGTTTTGCCCGTGAGCACGTCGAACTTCTTCAGCTTGCCGGAGATACCGGGCTTCTCGGGGTACATGTACACGTTGGCGAACACGTAGACCGTGCCCTGCTGCGTGTGCGTGCGCTCCTGCGGCTCGTCCTCCATGCACCAGTTGTTCGTGGGGCAGTAGAACTTGTTGGGCTCCTTCGGATCGACCGAGCACGGCTGCTGGTCCTTGCCGCCCATCGCCGACGGACAAGCAGGGGTGTTGCGGCCAACCTCGAACGGCGAGTGCTCGCGCACCTTGATCGGACGACCGGTCTTCAGGTCGACCTTCTCGGCCCAGTCGACGGTCACGAACTTGCTGGCGCGCAGCAGCGTGCCGTTCGTGCGATCGAGGACGTAGGCGAAGCCGTTGCGGTCGAAGTGGGTGAGCGCTTTGACCTTCTTACCGTCGATGTCCATGTCGGTAAGAATGTTCTCGTTGACGCCGTCGTAGTCCCACTGGTCGAAGGGTGTCATCTGATAGGCCCAAGCCACCTCACCGGTGTCGACCTTGCGGGCGAAAATGGTCATCGACCATTTGTTGTCCCACTTGCCGGTGTTGCACTCGTCGTGGGTTTTGTCGCCGCAGCGATAGCTGGGGCTCCAGTGACCGGGGTTGCCGGTCGACCAGAAGACGAGCTTGAGCTCGGGATCATAGCTGCCCCAGGCCCAATACGAGCCGCCGCCGATCTTCCACTCGCCGCCGTTCGTCTCGGGATACGAGGTGACACCGATATCCGTGCCGGCCGTGCCGAAGTGCGGGTTGGCCTTGTTGGTGTCGGGCGTCAGGCAGACGTCCTTGTCGGGACCGGTCGAGTGGCAGTTCCACACGACTTTACCGGTCTCAACATCGTAAGCAGTGAGGCGCCCGCGGGCCGCGAACTCGTCGCCGCCGAAGCCGGCAATCACGAGGTTCTCGGCGATGAGAGTCGGGCCGGTGATGGTCTCGCCCTTCTCCGGGTAGGCGTGCTTCACGACCCACACTTCCTTGCCCGTGGACGCGTCGAGCGCGATCACGTAGCCGTCGAGCGTGTGGTAGATGACCTTGTTCTTAGCGTAGTTCACACCGCGATGGACGGTGTCGCAGCAGGCGCGCGGCACGGCCGATTCATCGCGATCGGTCTTCTTCACGTAGTTCCAGACCTGGACCGGAGCGTCGGGATTGGTGAGATCCAACGCCTGCACGATGTTGCACTGGGCCATATTCGGACAGCCCGACGAGAAGTACATCATCGGCTTGCCGTCGTGCTCGACGACGACAGGCTGACCTTCGTGGCCGCGCAGTGCGCCGGTCGATTGCGACCAGACGTACTTGAGCTTGCCGACGTTTTCGGCGCTGATGTCCTTGAGGTCGCTGTGGCGCGTCAACTTGTTGTCGCGTCCCGGCGCCGGCCACCAGTCAGGATTCTTGGCGCGTTTGTCGATTTCCTCGGACGCCGTCTCGGCGATCGCGAGATTTGGCATTCCTACCAAACCGGTCAGCAACAGACCGGATAGCAGGAGAACCGAACTGCGTATCATTTGGTTTCCTCTCCTCTTTGTAGACACGCCACGTCCCTTCCCGGCCCCGGCTGTTCGAGCCGGAACGCAGAATTAGGTGCTTTCGAATTTTTCGATCGTCGTCAGGTCGAGCCGTTGTGGCTTGCAAGCGGCGACTACAGCGAAACGAAAGCTCGTTCTCCCTTTGCGTTAAGGAACGGCGCGGATGAGATCGGAAACAGCAATTGGAGGAAGCGCAGTCTCGTCGGCTCATCCGCAAAAGTTTTGGCGAGCAGACGGTAGGAAAGTAGGCGCAAGGGAACTAGCGGCAGACTTCCTAGGCACGTAACAATGTTTCACTGCCGTCGTCCGGCATTTTCCCGGACGCGGCAGGCGGCGAGATTTCGCAAAAGTGATTGGCAATCTGGCTGCGATCGACACGGCGCAAGGCCATCGGAAGAAACGGGCGCAACCGCGACGACCTGCTTCTGCGCGGCTTGCGACATTCAGGTTGGCATTGAGCCATCGTAGAAAGGTGATGAAGTGCCCTGCGAAAGCGGGAAATAATCCCGACGTCTATTCGCACCCTCGGTATCGCGGCGCGTGATATCGCACCCCTCAGCGACAGCAAGCGACCAAGCGAATCTCGCGGTCGCTCACGCAATCGTAATCAGCCTCATGTGCGGGCGAACAGCCCGCGCCGATGACCCCGGCGAAAGCCACTGCCGTCCCGGCCGAGAAACGTTTCGGCCCGCAGGGAATTGCACCCTGCGGGCCGTGACGAATCAAGACAGGCGGCGGTCACTTCCAGCCGGCTTCCTTGTCACAGGCCTTGGTCTCGTCCGGATGGGTTTTCTCCCACTCTGACACGGACTTCGACTCCTCATCGCCCATGGCGTTGTTCATGCAGACGCAGTACTTGCGCACGACATCCTCGGTGGCGCCTCCCTTCTTGCTGTCGGCAATGCACTGGTTGATCCACGTGACGTCGTCCTCCGTCGTGTCGGCGAAGGCGGCGGTGCTGGCGAGCAGCGAGGCGGCGAGAATCAAGAGCGCGGCTTTGTGTGACATCACACCTCTCCAGTTTCACCGGCCACACGATGCGGACGGCGCGCGGAACCTACGCTGCGCGACTTCAAAGCGTTAGCGGGGTTGGCGCAATCGCTGTGGAAAGCGCGCTCGGTGTTGCGCGCGGCTTACTTCCAGTCGACGCCAATCAGGCGCGTTGCGGCCGCAGCGGGACGGTGACGTCGTCGGTTTCAACCGCTTCGGTGCCGGGATCATCCGGCGCGTGCGGCGGCGTGAAGATCCGCGCTTCGCCCGGCTCCGGCTTCTTGCCACGGCTTGGGCTTGGTGTGGTGTCCGGTGTGCGCACCCGCTGCGCCGCTGCGGCAGCCGGCGTACGCTTGGCGGTCGGCTTGGCGGTATTGGGGACCGAGCCCTGTTTGGCGGGCGCCGCGGTGTGCGCTTCCACCTCCGGCATCTCCGGCTCGGCGCGTTGCGCCGCTTCCTTGGCCGGCACCGGAGCCGGTTCCGTCTTCACTTCGAGGGTGTGCGTGGCGATCGCCGGCTCGGGTTCGTCGGCGACCGGGCGGGCCATGCCTAGCGCGACGAGCTCTTCGAGCTTGCTCGCCAGCACGTCGGCGTCGCTCTTCTCGACGGCCTCGACCGGCACACGCCACTGGAACGCGTCGAGGGCTCCGGTGACCGGCGATACCGGCATCCACCGGTCGGCGACAAAGCCATCGGCGGTCCAGGCGGGATCGCGCGGCGAGTTGACGGCGCGTGCCAGCCATTCGCGCACGCGGCCCTTGTCGGCGTGCTGCTCGCCTTCGATGCGCGCCATGAGAGTGGCGACGCGTTGCGTCATGCGCCCTGGAATGAGCGGCTCGAGCGCGGCGCGCGCCTCATCGAACTGCCGCGCCTCGATGGCGGCGGTCGCCACGGCGATGGGGCCTTCGAGCGAATTGGGGCTGAGCGCTGCTAGTTGGCGCACGCGGTCGAGACGATCGCGCGGGCTGTCGCCGATGCGTGCATAGGCGTAGGCAGCCGATAGGTCCGGGTGCGGCGCGCGGCTCCACGTCCGCTGCAGGATCTTGGTGGCGCGCGGGGTGTTGCCGCGCGAGGCCAGCAGGCGCCCGGCGATGGCGGCGGCGGGCACGAGGTTGGGCGCCAATCCGTGCGCTTCGAGCGCCAGGTTGAGCGCGCGTTCCGGGTCGCTCTCCTCGACGGCTTGCGCCTGCGCGGTCAGCAAAACCGCGCGACGGCGATCGGCGGCCGGGCGCTCGATGTGCCCGTTCTTGCGGGCCACGGCGACGGTCTCCAGAGCGCCGTTCCAGTCAGCGTCGCGGCACTGGAGATCAAATAGGGCGTCCACCGCCCACGGCAGTTTGGGATTGAGCCCCACGGCCCGCTCGGCGAAGTGGCGCGCGGCTTCTGTCTCGGTCTCGCGCTGTGCTTCGAGGAAGAGGCCGCGCAGGCCGAGCTGCTCGGTATCGGGTGAGGCGAGCATTGCCTCGAAGATGCGACGTGCCGTCGTGCGGTCGCCGGTGAGCTGCGCCGCCTGGGCACGCAGCAAGTGCGTCAGCGGCTCGTTGGGCAGCGACTTTCGCGCCTGGATGGCGGCGCGCATGGCCGCCGCCTTGTCGCCGGCGCCGAGGGCGATCATGCCGCTCGACAATGCGTCGATGCCGAGCTTCTGCCGGCGCTTGCTCAGAACGTTGCCGACGGCGGCGGGGCTGTACCAGACGTTGCGCAGGATCGACCAGGCGAGCAAGGCGAAGGCGACGATCGCCACCAACAGCACGATGGCGCGAAACACGCTCGTCTCGATCTGGTAGCCCTGCCAGGTGATGGCGAGGTCGCCGGGACGATCGGCAAGCCAGGCGAGGCCGGCGGCGATCAGGGCAACAGCAATCAGGAATGCGATCAGACGCAACATGCCGTGGGGTCTCTACTCTGCGGCTTTGCCGTTGGCGTCGGCCGGCGCAGCGGCGAGCGATGCCTTGAGCTGGGTTTCGACGGAAGCGAGCGCGCGGTCGACGGCCTCGCGCGCCTGCACCTTGGCGAGGAAATCCTGGGCGGCGTCCTGCGCGGGAGCGGGAAGCGACTTCGCTTCCAGCAGGACGTCCCCGAGGCGGTCCTCGTTGAGCGCGACTTCCATGCGCGATACGACCGCCTCGATGCTCTTGTCGTCGGGGTTGTGGTTGGTCTTGCGCACGCGCACGACGGAGGAAGCGCCGGCGAGCAGGCGATCGACGATCGAGGCATCGGCCGGTTGCTCCTCGGCGTCGATGATCTTGAAGGCGACCGGCTTGAATTGGCTGCGCAGCTCCGTCGGCGTGGGCACGCCCTCGAGGGCAAACCGCTCGAGCGGCGCCAGATCGACGTTGGTGCCGGCGACCTTGCGGGCCTGCTCCAGCTCGGGCGCGTAGGCGCGGCCGCGGTCGATGGCGCGCTTCAGGTTGGCGAGCTCGAGCGAAAGCACGATGCGCTCGGCGGTCGTCTTGCGGTCGCCCTCGCTCTTGATCACGCCCTGCACGTCCTGTTGCAGCGCTGCCAGCTTGCCGGTGATCGGGCTGACGGCGGTGGAGACGTCCTCGGCCCTGGCGAAGCTGGCGAGGCGCGTGTCGAGGTCCGCCTTGAGGCGCTTGATCTCCTCCTGCGTCGTCTTCAGGCTGGCCGCGATGCGATCGCTGTCGGACTTCAGGGCTGTGACGCCGGTCGACATCTCGGCGCTCTCCGCCTTCAGCGTCGAAAGCTCGCGGTCCATCCTCTGGGTGCCGGAGCGTGCGGCCTGCCCGGCCTCGGTCGCCGAGGCAAGGCGCGTGTCGATTTCCAAGGCGACGCTCTTGCGCAGCGCGTCGAGCTGCGTCGCCAGCGTCGATTCAAGATCGGCGAGCTTGCCGCTGATGGCGGCGAGCTGCGGCAGCCGTCCGCTTTGCGGGTCGCGCTCGGCGGCGGATGCCATCAGCGACAATTGTTCTTCCAGCTTGGCGACGCGCGCCGCCGTGCCGGTATCGCCGCCCTCGGCGCTGAGCTTGTCCTTCAACGTATTGAGGCCCTCGTCGAGCTCGGCCTGCTTCTTGGCAATGCCGTCGACATTGGCATCGAGTTGCTCGAGCTCGGTGAGCTTCGTCTCGGCGGCGGCGAGGCGGTTGGCGACGTCGGTCGGAACCGTCCGTTGGCCGCGATTGGCTTCGAGCGAAGCGATGCGCTGCTCGAGCCCCCGGGTTGGGTCCGGTCGATCGGTGGTTTCAAAGCCGAGCTGCGAAGCGAGCATGTCGGCGGCGAGCAAGGCGACGAGACCGCCGGCGAGGCCGGCCGCGACGTGGGTAAAGAAACCGCCGTAGCCGCGCGGTGCCGGACGCGGGGCCGGGGAGGGCGGCGGCTTGCCACTGGCCGACTTCGCGGCGGCGGATGCCCCCACCTTGTCGGCGGCCGTGGCAGAGGCGCCGGGCGCGCTCGCTGCGGCCTTCGACTGGGCGGATGCCTCGGCAACCTGCGGTGCGTCTGACTTGGCGCCGGGCGCCGGTCCCGCTTCCGGCTTGGGGGCGGGGGGCGTCACTTCGGTCGCCTTGAGATCGAGCGTCGCATGCGGGCGGCTCCCCGCTGGTGCGGAGGGACTACCGGCCGGCTTCTTATCAGGCTCGTTCTTGTTCGCAGTCATGTCTGCAAAGTACCTCGCTGCGGACTGTTCTCATCCAGCCCCCCGGGGCCGAAGCTCTAGCACGCCGGGCCGGACGCTAACCTACACTCCTGACCATAGCGTTGCTACTCGGGTAACGGCGCTCAGCAACGCCGCTGAATTCGGCTCGTCCGCCACCTCAACTCGCGCCGGGGCAAGTGGTTCGACGGTGGCCGCCACGGCCGGCGAAAGGCACAATATTACGAGCTTTTTGGCAGCTTCGCGCAGCCCGGCAACGGCGATGAGCCGGGCAAAGGTTGCGCCCGTTCGCGGCGACATCAAGATCACCGCGTCGATACCCCCGGAAGCCAACAGTTCCCGCGTTTGCGGCCGCAGCGCTGCCGCCGGCACGGCCCGATAGGAAACGATCTCGCGCAACTCCACGCCCTGCCCCCGCAGGGCGCCCTTGAGGTCGACAGCGACTTGCTCGCCGCGCACGTGCGTCAGGGTTCCGTGCTGGGTACGCGCCGCGTCGGCGATGACCGGCACCAGCTCGCTCGCCGTGCCGCTTGCCTCGGTGATGCGCGTAAACCCCAGCTCGCGGGCGAGCGCGGCTGTGCCCGGCCCGACGGCAACGATCGGAAGTTTCTGCGCCGCTGCTATCGCCGGGCTGGCGGCAAGCGCGCGCAATCCGTTGCGGCTGGTCACGATGAGACCGGCGGTATCGGCGAGCGCGCCGGCGGCGATCGGCAGGTGTTCGATGGTCAGCAGCGGCTCGGAGGTCACTTGATGGCCAAGCGCTTCGAGCTGTGCGCGGAACGCGGCGGCGTCGGGCTCAGGGCGGGTGATGAGTAGGTGCATCACGCAGTCGCAAGGAAAAAGTCTGGCCCAGCGTGCCGCAGCAACTCCTCGGCGGCCTGCTCTCCGAGCCGGATGGCCTCCTGGGCGCTTCCGAGGCGCGAGGCCGCGTGAGCGTGCAAGCCATTCGGCGTCAGTATTTCGCCGCGCAAGCGCAACGCGCCGTCGCTCAGCTCGGCGTGGCCGGCAATGGGTGTGCGGCACGATCCTTCAAGCTGTGCCAGGTAGGCTCGCTCGGCAGTGACACATAGCGCCGTCGCGGCGTCGTTGAGCGGCGCGATCAGGCGAGCCGTCGCGTCATCGTCGGCGCGGATCTCGATGCCGATGGCGCCTTGCGCCACTGCCGGCAACATCACCTCGGTGGGCATCGCAGCCGTGATGTGCCGCGACAGTCCCAATCGATTGAGGCCGGCACAGGCAAGAAACGTCGCATCGGCAACGCCCTCCTCGAGCTTGCGCAGCCGCGTCTCCACATTGCCGCGAAAGCCGACGACGCGCAGGTCGGGACGGGCGCGCAGCACTTGCGCCTGCCGCCGCGGCGACGACGTGCCGATCAGCGCGCCGGCTGGCATTGCAGCGAGCGAGGGGTATTTGAGGCTGACGAATGCGTCGCGCGGATCCTCGCGCTCCAAGATCGCCGATATGGCGAGGCCTTGCGGAAGGACGGCCGGCATGTCCTTCAGCGAATGCACGGCAAGGTCGATGTCGCCGGCGAACAGGGCTTCCTCCAGCTCCTTGGTGAACAGGCCCTTGCCGCCGGCCTCGATCAGCGGCCGGTCGGTGATCCGGTCGCCCGTCGTCTTGATGATGATGAGCTCGCATTGCTCGGCAGCGAGGCCATGTGCCGCCTGCAGCCGGGCTGCCACCTGGCGCGCCTGAGCGAGGGCCAAGGGAGAGCCGCGCGTGCCGATGCGGATCTTCGCTGCTTGCAAGCCAATCTCCCCGGGTGCTAGGCGAGGCCAGGATACCCGCCTTCATGCGGCGCCATTAATGCCTGCGCCGGACCCTGAA
>CAZOOS010000002.1:0-4494 GCA_964581475.1 uncultured Hyphomicrobium sp. | reverse complement strand
AGGCCAGGATACCCGCCTTCATGCGGCGCCATTAATGCCTGCGCCGGACCCTGAACGCAAATGCGGCATCGCCTCCACAACCCATGGCAAATGCAGAGCAAACAGGCGCCAAGCCGAACCTTGTCCTAGGGCTGGAGACGAGCTGCGACGAGACGGCGGCAGCCGTCGTGTTGCGCCAGGCCGACGGCACAGGACGCATCCTGTCGAGCATCGTGCGCTCGCAATGGGAAAAGCACCGGCCGTTCGGGGGCGTAGTTCCCGAGATCGCCGCCAGGGCGCATCTGGAATGCCTCGATGTGCTGGTGCGCGAAGCGATGCGCGAAGCGGATGCCGGGTTCGGCGATCTTGCCGGCGTCGCCGCCACATCCGGACCAGGCCTCATCGGCGGATTGATCGTCGGCGCCATCACCGGCAAGGCCATTGCTCTCGCCAGAGGATTGCCGTTCGTCGCCGTGCATCATCTCGAGGCGCATGCCCTGACCGTTGGCCTCACCGAGGGCGTGCCCCCGCCGTATCTGCTGCTGCTGGTGTCGGGCGGCCATACGCAACTCCTCATCGTGCGCGACGTGGGGCAATATGAGCGCCTTGGCACGACCATCGACGACGCGCTTGGCGAAGCATTCGACAAAACGGCGAAGCTGTTGGGGCTCGGCTTCCCAGGTGGTCCGGCGGTCGAGCAAGCCGCTCGCAAGGGCAATGCGCGTCGCTTCGACTTGCCGCGGCCGATGCTTGGTCGCGAGGAACCGCACTTTTCGTTCGCGGGACTTAAGACCGCCGTACGGCGCACGGTCGAGAAACTGGGGCCGCTCAACGATCAGGATGTCGCCGATATCGCGGCCGCCTTCGAGGCGGCAATTGCCGATGTCGTGGCGGATCGCTGCGCGCGGGGGATGGATTTGGCGGTCATGCGGCTCGGACGGCTGGCGCCGTTGCGTTTCGTGGTGGCGGGCGGCGTCGCTGCCAACCAGCGCCTGCGTCAGAGCCTGGGCGAGCTTGCACGGGCTCGCGGCTTCTCCTTTCACGTGCCGCCGGTAGAGCTATGCGGCGACAACGCGGCGATGATCGCCTGGACGGGGGCAGAGCGCCTGACGCGTGGATTGATCGATCCGCTCGATGCACCGGTGCTGCCGCGCTGGCCCCTCGATCGCGATGCGCCTCCCGCAATCGGCGCGGGGGTGAAGGCATGAAGGCAGGGCCGTGCTAGATGTGTCGGGTTTGAAAAGCGGCGGGGAAAGCGTGAGCATCGACAGCGTCGGTATCATCGGCGGCGGAGCATGGGGCACGGCGTTGGCGCAGGCGATGCATCGCGCCGGTCGCCGCGTGACGCTGTGGGCGCGTGAAGCCGACGTCGTCGCATCGATCAATGAGGGTCACACGAACGAGACATTCCTGCCGGGTGTGACCCTCGATCCGGAGGTGCGCGCCACCACGCATCTCACCGATGTGGCGGCGTGCGATGCGCTGCTCCTCGTCGCGCCGGCGCAGCATGTTCGCTCGGTGGCGAAAGCCTTGCGGCCCTCGCTACGCAAGGGACAGCCGGTCGTTATTTGCGCCAAGGGCATCGAGCAGTCCTCGGGGCAGATGATGGGCGACATCATCGCCGCCGAATTGCCGCAAGCCATGCACGCCGCCTTGTCCGGCCCCAGCTTTGCGGCCGACGTGGTGCGCGGCCTGCCGACTGCGCTGACCATAGCGTGCACAGACGAGGGCATGGGGCGGCTGCTCGCCGAGCGCCTGGGCAGCCCCAAGTTCCGTCTCTACTGGACGAGCGACCTCGTCGGCGTCGAGCTCGGCGGGGCATTGAAGAACGTGCTGGCGATCGCTGCGGGGATTGTCGACGGACAGGGCCTCGGCGCCAGCGCGCACGCGGCTCTGGTGACCCGCGGGTTTGCCGAGATGCGCCGTTTCGGCAAAGCCCTCGGCGCCCGCCCCGAGACGCTGATCGGGCTGTCGGGTCTCGGCGATCTCATCCTCACCTGCGGCAGTCCGCAGTCGCGCAACATGTCGCTCGGCCGCGCGCTGGGCCGCGGCGAAACACTCTCCCAGGCGCTCGCAGGCAAGCTTGCGGTGACCGAGGGCGTATATACGGCGGCCGCCGTGCGCCGCATCGCCGAGCAAAAGGGCATCGACATGCCCATCAGCACCGCCGTGTGCGATGTCATCGACGGGCGCGCGAGCGTCAAGGACGCCATCGAGCAGTTGATGCAGCGGCCCTTGAAGGCCGAAGACTGAGCCTCTTTTCGCCCGCGCCGTCGACTTGGCTTGACACCGCCGATGCGTTGAGCGACGCCGGTGGCGAACCACGAGCGAGCACGCGATGCCTGCCTATTGGCTGATGAAGACCGAACCCGACGTGTTCTCCTGGGAGATGCTGAAATCGCGCGGCAAGGCCGGCGAGGCCTGGGACGGCGTGCGCAACTTTCAGGCGCGCAAGAATATGCTCGCCATGCAGCTCGGTGATCTCGCCTTCTTTTATCACACCGGCGATGACAAGGAGATTGTCGGCCTCATGGAGGTCTCGGCGCTCGCCCACCAGGATCCCAAGGATGATACGGGCGTCTGGAAATGCGTCGACGTGCGTGCTGTCGCCGACATTCCTAAGCCGGTGTCGCTGGCGGCGGCCAAGGCCAACCCGAAGCTCGCCAAGATGGTACTGGTCAACAACTCGCGTCTGTCGGTGCAGCCGGTCACCGCGGCCGAGTGGGCGGAGGTTTGCCGCATGGGCGGACTTTCGGGCGCGGCGAAGAAACCGGCCAAAGCAAAGTGATTGCGCCCGGGCGGCTTGACCCTGACGTTCGCGCCTCGGCGGAAGCCTTCATCGGCGCCAACACGCGCCCCTTGGCGCCACCGCTCGTGCCGGAGATCCTGCTGCATCTCGCGGAAGAGTCTTTGCCCATCTGGCAGAAGACGGAGGACGAGCTCGGCGAGATGAACGTTCCGCCGCCCTATTGGGCGTTTGCCTGGGCAGGCGGCCAGGCACTGGCTCGCTATATCCTGGACTATCCGGCGATGCTCGGCGCAAAGCGCGTGCTCGATTTGGGCTCGGGATCCGGCCTCACCGCCATTGCCGCCATGAAAGCAGGGGCGGCGGCAGTGCTCGCCTCCGATATCGACCGGATGGCGCTCGCCGCGGTTCATCTCAACGCGGCGCTCAACGACGTCGATGTATCGACGACGGCCGAAGATCTCTTGGCGTTGCCGCCGGCGCCTTACGACGTCGTGCTCGTCGGCGACCTCTTCTACGAGCGCGGCCTTGCCGAGCTCGTTACGCGCTTCATCGAGCAGGCTGCCGCGCAAGGCGCCCTTGTGCTCATCGGTGATCCGCAGCGCAACTACTTTCCCAAGGGACGCTTCACGGCTGCTGCCGAGTACCGCGTGCCGGTGACGCGCGAGCTGGAGGACGCCGAGATCAAGCGCACCTCGGTCTGGCGCCTCGGCTAGCTCCACGACGCGGTACCGGGCGTCTGCTAGTCTCCTGGCCTTTCGTCCACCAATGGAGGATGCCATGGATTTTGCGGGAATGAATGGCTACGCGATCGTGCTGGCTGCGGCCGCAAGCTTCATGTTCGGGTGGCTCTGGTACGGCGTCTTATTCTCCGGCGCTTGGCTGGAAGCATGCGGAAAGTCTCCCGAGGAGGTGAAGGGGACGCCGGGCGCCACGCCGTTCATCATCAGCTTCGTCGGGTTGGTCATCATGGCCTGCGTGCTGGCCGGGGTCCTCCGCCACATCGCCGCCCTGGGGGTAACCATGCGCAGCGGTGCCGTCACCGGCGCCTTCATGTGGCTTGGCTTCGTGATAACCACGATGACCGTCAACAACGCCTTCCGCGGTGCTAAACGCCAGTTGACCCTTATTGACGGAGGTCATTGGCTGGGCGTTCTGATCCTGCAAGGTGCGATCCTCGGCTGGCTCGGCAGCTGAGGCGAAGACGGAGGCCGCCTCCGCCCAAGTGCCAAATTGCCGTTGCCGATGCGCACGCCCATAATGGGGCCAACAATGAATAGTCGTGGGAGAACGCCGATGTCGGGGAAGCTGTATCCGGTGCCGGGTGGCGAGTGGTCGAGCCGTGCCTGGATCGACAAGAAGGGCTATCGCGCGCTGTATGAGCGCTCGGTCGCCGACCCGCAGGGCTTTTGGGGGGAGATCGGCCGCCGCATCGACTGGATCAAGCCTTATACGAAGGTGAAGAACACCTCGTTCGGGCCCGGCAACGTGTCGATCAAGTGGTTCGAGGACGGCACGCTCAATGTTGCGGCCAACTGCATCGACCGCCATCTGGCGACGCGCGGCGATCAGGTTGCCATCATCTGGGAGGGCGACGACCCGACCCAGGAAGAACAGATCACCTATCGCCAGCTCCACGAGCGGGTGTGCAAGTTCGCCAACGTGCTGAAGGCGCACGGCGTCACCAAAGGTGACCGGGTCACCATCTACCTGCCGATGATCCCCGAGGCCGCCTACGCCATGCTCGCCTGCGCGCGCATCGGCGCCAT
>CAZOOS010000001.1:68347-73102 GCA_964581475.1 uncultured Hyphomicrobium sp. | reverse complement strand
GCCAACAAGGACCTCGAGGGCATGCGCCAGTTCCTCGGCGCCGACAGCCTCGCCTTTCTCTCGGTCGATGGCATCTATCGCGCCGTCGGGCTTGATGCGCGCGATGCCCGCGCCCCGCAGTTCACCGACCACTGCTTCACCGGCGAATACCCGACCCCGCTCACCGATCAGAGCGGACACACCGTGCCGCGTCAGCTGTCGCTGCTGGCCGAGGTCGGTTAACCGCCTGAGCGCGCCTTCTACGCCACTCGTAGGGCTTGCCTGGCTCGCCGCGGCGCTTAAGCTGGCGGCGACGCTGATGTTGCGCCAAGCCGTCCACGTTGGTCATGACGAACAAGAAACCGCTCAAAGACCGGCTCGCACTCGTGACCGGCGCCTCGCGCGGCATCGGCCGCGCCGTGGCCATCGCTCTCGCCGAGCACGGCGCGCATGTCGTCATCGCCGCGCGCACCATCGGTGCGCTGGAGGAGCTGGACGACGATATCCGCAAGGGCGGCGGCAAGGCGACGCTGCTGCAGATAGACCTCTCCAAGGGCGACAAGCTCGATCAGCTCGGGCCGACGCTGTTTGCGCGCTGGGGCAAGCTCGACATCTTCGTCGGCAATGCCGGCATCCTCGGGCCGTTATCGCCCCTGCATCACGTGACGGAAGACGCCTGGAACCAAGTGGTCGATATCAACCTATCGGCCAACTGGCGCCTCATCCGCACCCTCGATCCACTGTTGAAGCGTTCGGACGCGGGCCGCGCGGTGTTCCTCACCTCCGGCGCGGCGACAGGCAAGCACGCCTACTGGGGCCCCTACGCGGTTTCCAAAGCGGGGCTCGAGGCCTTGGTGAAGACGTACGCGCACGAACTCGCGGATACGAGCGTGCGCGTCAACCTCGTCAATCCCGGGCCAGTGCGCACGGCCATGCGCGCCAAGGCGTTTCCAGGCGAGGATCCCAAT
Source organism: uncultured Hyphomicrobium sp. (assembly GCA_964581475.1). GTDB lineage: Bacteria > Pseudomonadota > Alphaproteobacteria > Rhizobiales > Hyphomicrobiaceae > Hyphomicrobium_A. The sequence goes on along the minus strand of CAZOOS010000001.1, from coordinate 72,155 downwards.
ACGCTGCCGGACCCCAGCGAGCTGGTGCCGATGTTCCTCGAGCTGGTGTCGCCCGAGTGCGCCTTCTCCGGCCGCGTCGTCAATTTCGCCGACTGGAAAAAGAAGCACGCCCCCGCCGGCGCCTAGTCGAAGTCGATGACCATGTTGTCGTAGGCCGGCTCGACGCCCGCGGGCAATTCGCGGCGCAGCGCCTCGTAGTCGAGATCGGTGGTCATGTGGGTGAGGATGGCGCGCTTCGGCGCCAGACGATTGATCCATGCCAGCGCCTGCTTGACGCTGAAGTGGCTCGGGTGCGGGGTAAAGCGCAGGGCGTCGACGATCCACACGTCGAGGTTCTGCAACAGCGGCAGCGAAGCGACCGGGATGTCGCTGATGTCGGGCGAATAGGCGAGGCCGCCGACACGAAAGCCGAGCGTGCAGATGTCGCCGTGCAACTGCGGAATAGGCACCACCTCAATGGCGCCGGACGGGCCATCGACGCGGATGGGCGTCGGCGGGTCGATGGCTTGCGTCCTGAGGATCGCCGGATACGACGACGCGGGCGGCTGCTCGAAGCAATAAGCAAAGCGCTCGACCAGGCTCGCCCGGGTCGGCGCGTCCACCCAAACATCGAGGCGCTTCTTCATGGCGTAGGCGACCATGCGCAAATCGTCGATGCCGTGCGTGTGGTCGGCGTGGTCATGGGTGTAGAGAACGCCGTCGAGCGCGTCGCAGCGCACGCTCAAGAGCTGTTCGCGCAGGTCGGGCGAGGTATCGATCAACACCGTCGTATGCCGCGGCTTGCCGATGCGCTCGATCAACGCGCTGCAGCGGCGGCGGCGGTTCTTCGGGTTCTCCGGGTCGCAGGCGCCCCACATGGTTCCGATGCGGGGAACGCCGCCGGAAGACCCGCACCCCAGGATCGTGGCGCGATAGCTCATGCGGCGGCAGTGGTGCGCGAGGCGGGACGCTTCACCTTGCCAAAAAGGCGAAAGAAGTTGTCGCTCGTCGCCGCCGCCAGCTCGGCCGGCGACACGCCCTTCACCCGGGCCAGCGTCGCCGCCGTGTGCACGACGTACGACGGCTCGTTGGTCTTGCCGCGATACGGCTCCGGCGCCAGATAGGGGGCATCGGTCTCGACCAGCAGCCGGTCGAGCGGCACGTCGCAAGCGATGTCGCGCAGCGCCTCCGACTTCTTGAAGGTGACGACGCCGGTGAACGAAACATAGAGGCCGAGCTGGACGGCGCGCTTGGCCAGCTTCGGGCCGCCCGTGTAGCAGTGCAGGATGGCGGGGAAGACGCCTTTCGCGTGCTCGTCCTCGAGAATGGCAAGCGTGTCATCGTCGGCGTCGCGGGTATGGATCTCGAGCGGCAAGCCGCTGCGCCGCGCCGCCGCGATGTGCTGACGGAAGCCTTCCGCCTGCGCCTCGGGCGAAGAACGCTTGTAGAAATAGTCGAGCCCCGCCTCGCCGATGGCGACGACCTTCGGATGCTCGCTGAGGCGCACGATCTCGTCCGCCATGATGCCGCGCTCCTCGTCGGCATTGTGCGGGTGCGTGCCGACCGAGCAGTAGATGTTGTCGTGCGCGGCGCAGATGTCGAGCAGCGTCGGCAATCGGCGAATGCGCGTCGAGATGGTCACCATGACACCGACGCCCGCCTCGCGCGCACGCGCGACAATCCCCTCGCGGTCGGCGGCGAGCTGTGGGAAGTCGAGATGACAGTGGTGATCGACGAGCATTACGCCTGGTCCTTCGCCGCCTTGTCTTTCGCCGGCTTGTCCTTCTTGGGCTTCGCCGCCGGCTTCTCCTCTCCCTCCGCCTCGGGCGGCAGGTAGCGCGGGAAGACGCCCGCCGGCTCCGGCAGCACGGTGCCGGGTTTCAGGCGTCCGCCGGCGCCCAGCGCCTTGAATGTGTGCGCCTCATCGTCTTGACCCAAGAGGTCGAGCAGCTTTTTAGCCGCGTGCGGCGTCACCGGCGCAGCGAGGATGGCAACCTGCCGCACCACCTCGGCCGTCACATAGAGGATGGTCTCCATGCGCTTGGGGTCGGTCTTCTTCTTCGCCCACGGCTCTTCGCCGGCGAAGTAGCGGTTGGCGTCCGCCACCACCGCCCACACGGCGTCGAGGTACCTGGTGATCGCCTGCCGATCCATCGCCTCGCGCGCCTTGCCGTAGAGAGCGTCGGTCGCGGCGAGGATCGCCTTGTCGGCGTCGGTCAAGTCGCCCGGCTCGGGGACGCGCGCGCCGCAGTTCTTGTTGATCATCGACAGCGACCGCTGGGCGAGGTTGCCGAGGTCGTTGGCGAGATCGGCGTTGATGCGGTTGGCGATGGCCTCGGGGCTGTAGTTGCCGTCCTGTCCGAAGTTCACTTCGCGCAGGAAGAAGTAGCGCACCTGCTCCAGCCCATAGGCGTGCACCAGATCGAACGGATCGACCACGTTGCCGACCGACTTCGACATCTTCTCGCCCTTGGAGAGCACGAAGCCGTGGCTGAACACGCGTTTCGGCAGCTCGATCCCCGCCGACATGAGGAACGCCGGCCAGTAGACGGCGTGAAAGCGCAGGATGTCCTTGCCGATGACGTGCACGTCGGCCGGCCAGTAGCGCCACAGCGGGTCGCCCTCGTCGGGAAAGCCGACGCCGGTAAGGTAGTTCGTCAGCGCATCGACCCACACGTACATGACGTGCTGGGCGCCGCTGGCGTCATCGCCGCTCGTGCGCGGGACCGGAATCCCCCAGTCGAGCGTCGTGCGCGAGATCGACAGATCGTCCAGGCCGCCCTTGACGAAGCTGACCACCTCGTTGCGCCGCTCCGGCGGCAGGATGAAGTCCGGGTTGGCGTCGTAATGCGCCAGCAGCTTGTCCTGGTAGCCCGACAGCTTGAAGAAGTACGTCTCCTCCTCGGTCCACTCGACGGGCGTGCCTTGCGGCCCGCGGCGGATGCCGTCGTCGCCGAGAACCGTCTCGCCCTCGTTGTAGTAGGCCTCGTCGCGCACCGAATACCAGCCGGCGTACTTCTTGAGGAAGATGTCGCCGGACTTCTGCATGCGCCGCCAGATCTCTTCGCTGGCGCGGTAGTGGCGCGGCTCGGTGGTGCGGATGAAGTCGTCGTTCGACAGGCCGAGCAGCCCGGCCATCTCGCGGAAGCGCTTGGCGTTGCGGTCGGCAAGCTCGCGCGGCGTCAAGCCCTCCTTGGCGGCCGTCTGCTTCATCTTCAGCCCGTGCTCGTCGGTGCCGGTGAGGAAGAAGACGTCCTTGCCGTCGAGCCGCTCAAAGCGGGCGATGGCGTCGGTGGCGATCGCCTCGTAGGCGTGACCGATGTGCGGCTGGCCGTTGGGATAGGAGATCGCCGTGGTGATGTAGAACTTCGGGCGCCCGCTCATGGACTGTGGGTCCTCGTATGGGGATGCTGTTGTGCAAGGCTAGGCGTGCCGGCAAGGCGGCACTCCCCCCTTCACATTCGGGCGGGCGGTCGTGCGGAACGGGGCCGGCGCTCGTGCATCTCTCAGGCGGGCTTTCGATCCTGTGCGGCCGACGCCAAGCGCGCCACGATCTCCAGAATGAAGCTCTTGCGATCGAGGTTGAGCGCCAGCGTGTCGGCCTTCTCGCGGGCTATTCTTTCCCACAGGGCGACAAACGAGGCAAGCCGGGCCTCCCCCATCAGGCGGACCGCGAGTGCGCGATCCTGCGGGCTCCCCTCCCCCGTGGCGGCGGCGCGGATGAGCCGCGAGAGCGCGTTCTGCAGCAATTCGAAGAACAGCTCGAAGCGCGGCTGCGCGGGAATAGGTTGTAGCTCGTCGGAAAGGGTGTGCACGGCCCGCCAATCGA
>CAZOOS010000001.1:0-68247 GCA_964581475.1 uncultured Hyphomicrobium sp. | reverse complement strand
TGCGCGGGAATAGGTTGTAGCTCGTCGGAAAGGGTGTGCACGGCCCGCCAATCGATCTTGGGCAGCAGGCTGAGCAGCTTCTCGACCTTGGCGTTGAGCTCGATGCCTCCGGTGCCGAGCAGGCCGAGCAGCCGCCCGGCACTGCCTTCGGCAAGGCGCTCCAGAGGCGCCCATTCGGCATCGGAGGGTGGCGGGGTTCCGGCGACGGCAAGCGCCTGCACGGCAGCGGCGCGCGAATCCTTGCTGCCGAGCGGCTGCAGGGCGAGGGCGCGGGTGCGCGAGCGGATGGTCGGTACGAGGCACCCCGGCGCCGAGGAGACGAGCAGGAACACCGTGCGCGTCGGCGGCTCCTCCAGCGACTTGAGCAAGGCATTCGCAGCGTTGACGTTCAGCTCGTTGGCTTCGTCGACGATGACGACGCGCCAGCCGTCAGCGGTGGCGCGGTGGGAAAGGAACGAACGCAACCGGCGAACCTCGTCGATCGGGATCGAGGTGGCAAAGCGCTTCGCCTTCACGTCGTAGGGACGGCGGATGAGCAGCAGCCCGGGGTGCGACAGCGCCTTCACCTGGCGTGCGGCGCTCGTCGTTTCGGCGACCGCGAGGCTCTGCCCCGACGCATCGCGCTCGCCCTCCGCCGCCAGCGCGGCGCGCGCGAAGCGGTAGGCGAGCGTCGCCTTGCCGATGCCCTGCGGCCCGGTCAGCAGCCAGGCATGGTGCAGGCGCCCGCTGGCCAGCGCCTCAGCCAGCAGGCGCTCGGCCTCGGCGTGGCCGTACAGCTCCTTCGTCTCGCGCGGATGCGGGTAACCCTCGAGCCGGTCGGCCTCCGGCAGTTCCTCGAACTCGGTGATGGCGGGTGCGCGCGCCATTACCGCGGCGGCGCCAGCAGGCGCGACTGCACCGCTTGCCACACGGCGGCGAAGACGGCACGTTCCTCCTGCGCCGCATCGATGATGACGCAACGCTCCGGCTCGGCGCGCGCGATGTCGCGAAAGGCGTCCCGCAGCTTCCAATGGAAGGCGAGGTCGCGCTTTTCGTAGGCGTCGGCCTCGGTATCCGGGTTGACCTTGTCGACGCGCCGGCTGTGGGCGCGCCCGAGGCCCAGCTCGGCCGGGATGTCGAGCATCAGCGTCAGATCGGGGAACGTCGGCGCCACCACGATTTCGTTGAGGGTGTCGATGATGTCGCCGGGCAGACCACCCGCCTCGCCCTGGTAGACGCGGGTTGAATCGATGAAGCGGTCGCAGATCACCCACAGCCCCGAGTTGAGGGCCGGGCGCACTGTATTGTCGAGGTGGTCGGCGCGGGCCGCATAGAACAGCAGCGCCTCCGACAGCGCCGAATGCGGCGGCATGTTGGGGTCGAGGATGACGTGGCGCAGCGCCTCGGCGAAGGGCGAACCGCCCGGCTCGCGCGTAATGAAGGTGTGAATACCGACTCGCCAGAGCTGCTCGGACAGCAGGCGTGCCTGGGTGGACTTGCCGGAGCCTTCCCCGCCTTCGAAGGTGATGAATTTGCCGAGCACCATGAGGCGGTCCTTAGCGGCCACAGCCGTGGTGCGTCGGTACCACGCCGAACGGCTGCAAGGCTAGAGCGGCACCCAGCTCAGGGCGAGGTGGGCGAGCGCGTCGAGGCCGCGGCGCATCAGGCCGCCCGGCTCCACATCCTCGGCGGCATAGAGCGGCACCTCGTTGACCGAGTTCGACTGGCTAGTGACGCGCAGCGTCGCCACCTTAGCGCCCTTCTTGATCGGCGGCTTCAGCGGGCCGTCGTAGACGATCTCCGCCTTGAGGCGCGGATTCTCCGGCACGCGCGGCAGAATGACCGTGACCGGTCCGTCGCCGCCGTTCAGCGGGACATAGAAGCTCTTGCCGCCCCACACGCGTGCGCTACCGACGGTCTCCCCGACGTTGAACAGCTTGAACGGAGCGAAGCTGCGAAAGCCCCAGTCGAGCAGCTTCTTGGCCTCGGCCGTACGCTCGTTCTCGGTCGCCATACCCAGCACCACCGCGATGAGACGCTTGCCGCCCTGCACCGCCGTGCCGGCGAGGTTGAAACCCGATTCCTTCACTTGCCCGGTCTTCAAGCCGTCGGCGCCCAGGCCCTCGATGAAGAGCAGCGGATTGCGGTTGCGGAATTTGTGCTTGCGATAATTGAAGTCCTTCTGTCCGAAGATTTTGTAGTACGCGGGGTATTCGGTGATGATGTAGCGCGACAGCATCGCGATCTCGCGCGCCGTCATGAGCTGCCCCGGATCGTAGAGTCCGGTCGGGTTGGCGAACGTCGACTTGGCGAGGCCGATGCGCCGCGCTTCCACTATCATGCGCTTGGCGAATTGGTCCTCGGTGCCGCCGAGGCCCTCGGCAAGGCAGATGGCGGCGTCGTTGCCAGACTGGATGATCATGCCCTGCAGCAGCTCATCGATCGTCGCCGGCGTATTGATCGGCACGAACATCGCCGATGTGCGCGAGGGCGCGCCGCCCGTGCGCCAGGCGTGCTCGCTCATGGTGAATTCGTCGGTGAGCTTGATGCGCCCCTCCTTGAGGGCGCGGAAGACAACCGCCGCGGTCATCAGCTTGGAGACACTGGCCGGCGGCAGCAGCTCATCGGCGTTATGCTGATAGAGAACGGCGCCGGTGTCGCCGTCGAGCAGCACGGCAGCCTTGGCGCGGGTGCCGAAGTTGGCGCTCGGGGGCTGCTGCGCGAGGCTAGGAGCCGCCCCCAGGGAGGCGATGATCAGAAGCCACAATGGCAGCAGGAGAGGGCCGCCAACGCGCCGAACGGAGGAAAAGAGCATTGCGCTTTTGCACCTTGCGGGATGGCTTTAGGCGGCACGACTATCAAGTCTCCGCGCACCTCGTGTCAACGCTTTGACGCTCCTGCCGACTGCCTTTCCTGGCTTGCTTCGGCTTCGAAACCGGCGCTGATGATTCGCGCCATGGCCCCGGCCGCGTCGCTGTCGTCATAGGGACCGAGCCGCAAACGATAGGCCGGATCGCTGCGGCTTCCCGAAGCCTCGATGACGCTGACGTCGGCGCCACCCAGCATATAGCGCAGGCGCTCCGCCTCGGCCTGCGTCGCGAACGGCCCGACGCGCACGTAGGTATCGACGGGCGGCTTGGTGAGGATGGATTCGGCTTGCTTGGTGTTCTCGAGCTCGCCGCGGCGGTAGCGATCGACGGACCAAGTCGGCTCCGGCGGCGGGGGCGCCGCGCCGTAGTCCACCGTGCGCACCCGTTTGGCGCTCACCGACCCGGTGGTGATGGACGCCGTCTCGCTTTGCGCCGCCCGCCGGCCGGCATACCAGGACTGCGCCGCGAGATGACGCCGCTCGGCGCTGTCGTCGCCATTGAGCGGCGCGCGGCCGGCATACCGCACGCGCACGCGCGCCAGCCCGCGCTGGCTGAAACCGAGCGTATGCGCCGTCCGGTACGACAGGTCGATGAGACGGTCCTTGGCGTACGGCCCGCGATCATTGACGCGCACCAAGACGGTGCGGCCGTTCTGCAGATTGGTCACCCAGGCGTACGACGGCATCGGCAGCGTCGGGTGCCCTGCCGTCATCGCATGCATGTCGTAGATCTCGCCGTTCGACGTGCGCCGCCCATGGAAGGCGGTGCCGTACCAGGACGCGGTGCCGATGCGATCGTAGTTGGGGTTTTCGCGCGGATGATACCAGCGGCCGGCGACGCGATAGGAGCGCCCCACCTTGTAGATGCCGCCCCCCTTGGCGATCGACCGCCCTTCGGCGACCCGTGGACTGGCGCTGACGCCGAGGTTGCTGTCGAAGGCACCGCCGCCGGAGCAGCCGGAGAGCGTTGCGGCAGCAACGGCGAGGAGCAGCGCGGTCGATAGCGGCCTACGCCCGCGTTGCACGCCGCGCACGAAATCCGCCGTTTGAGTTGGAGCCGGTCCCCGCGCCGCCATCGTACGCACACGCCCATTCAATGGTCCGCGCCGACGCGAACCCCGTGCCTATCCCCGACCCCTCGAGCGATGGGCGCCGCTGGCGGCGCCTGCACTCGGGTCAGGTTGGCAAAACACACTTGAGATTGCGTAAAGGCGCGGACCAGCTTGAGGCGACCGACCGCGACTCGGGTCGTCCGCTTGTACCTTCGTCCAGTGCAGGATTGATTTAATAGTGTTTTAGGAAATTGCTTCTTTCACTGGCGGCAGGGCAGGCGCTGGTGATCAAGATGTACCGCGTCGTTTCTTGCTTGGTGACAGAACACGATACGTGGCTCGTACTCCTCGCGGTGGTCGTGTGTGTGGCCACAGCGCTGACGTCATTTCTCATGTACTCAATCGCTTCCGCGTGCAGCGGTCGCCGCAAACTCCTCTGGGCAGCACTTACCGGTGTCAGCGCCGGCTCGGGTATCTGGGCGACGCATTTCGTCGCCATGCTTGCCTATAAAGGCGCATTGCCGACGCATTACGAACCTGTCGCCACCATTGGCTCGCTGCTGATCGCCATCACCCTAGCCGCGGCGGGATTTGCCGTATCGACCGGCAGCAATCGTTGGTGGATGGCCTTGGGTGGCATTCTCATCGGCTTCGCCATCGGTACGATGCACTTCGCCGGCATGACGGCTCTTGTCATTCCCGGCACCATCGAATGGTCCACCACCCTCGTCGCTGCGTCTTGGGTTCTCGGCTGCGCCATTGCGGCGGCCGCGATGCTCGCATTCCACGCCCGAGCGGGAACGGAGGCGATCGTGTATGCAGGCGCCCTGCTCGCGGCTGCGATCTGCGTTCTGCATTTTACCGCCATGGGTGCGGTCACCATCCAGCCCGATCCGACGGTTGCCTTTGATGGTATCGGCATGAACCGGTCGCATCTCGCCCTCGCCATCGCCGCGGTGACGTTCATCGTGTTGTTGTCCGCCTTCGCCGCCGCCGTCGTTCAGCGCGCGAACTTCCGCTACGCATCCGCACTGCATGAACAGAACACATTGTTCGAGGCGGCGTTGCGCTATTTGCCGGTCGGATTTTCGATGTTCGACGGCGAACAACGCCTCATCATGTGCAATCCCGCATACCGGCAGCTCTACCGTCTGGCGGAGGAGGCGACTCGCGGCGGAACATACTTCGCCGACATCGTCTCCTGCTTGGCTCAGCGACAGGGCAATGACGGTAGTAACTTCTCGGTCGCCCGGCATCAGCTGAAGCTCGGATCTGGCACGGCATTTACTGAGACGGTGCTCCTCGACGACGGACGCACGATCCTCAAGAAGGTAGGTCCCATTGCCGGCGGCGGGTGGGTGGACGTGCAGGAGGACATCACCGAGCGGATCGAGCAAGAGGCCAAGATCGCCTACATGGCACAGCATGACATGCTGACCGGGCTGCCCAATCGCACCCAGCTTGTCGAGCACATCGAGCACGCCTTGAAGTGGGGACGCCGCGGCGACAAGGTCTGTGTTCTGTTCATCGATCTCGATCGCTTCAAGAACGTGAACGACACGCTTGGCCACCTGATGGGCGATGAGCTTCTCAAAGCGGTGGCAGATCGTCTGCGCGACAATGTCCGCAAGCCGGACCTCGTCGCGCGCCTCGGGGGAGACGAGTTCGTGGTACTGCAGATCACTCCCCGACCCTCGCAAGCCACCGCCGAACTGGCCTCGCGCGTCATCGCTTCGCTGAGTGCTCCCTTCGTCCTGAATGGCCATATCCTGGAGATCGGCGCGAGCGTGGGGATAGCCGTGTCGCGCGATGGTCCGGAAGACAGTGGAGCGCTGCTGGCGCGGGCCGATACGGCGCTGTACCAGCAGAAGGCTGCCGGAGGAACCGGCTACTGCTTCTTCGATGAAGGCAGGGCGCGGACCCGCGAGATCGTGGTGTACCAGGCGCCACAGCGGATCCCGCTGGCGAGCTAGTCGGCCCTATATCAGCCGCCGTATATCCACGCCAATCTGCGATCAGGCCGCCGGCCGCGGCGCGCGTGGGCGCTAGATGTCGTAAAAAAAAAGCACGCGACGCAACTTGAGGCCAGGCGCCGACGCCTATAGGTTCCGCTGCTCCGCCGCGGCGGGACAGGAAGGGTGGCCGAGTGGTTTAAGGCAGCGGTCTTGAAAACCGCCGTGCTCGCAAGGGTACCGTGGGTTCGAATCCCACCCCTTCCGCCAACCCAGTCCTGCTCACGAGAAATCATGACGCCTCACTGAAGCGCAGAATGCTTGTGCTGGCGGACACTTAGCGCACAACACAGGTGTGCATGGCTGCTCGTGCGAGCCTGCCGAATCTCAGGACAGCACATCAAAAAAAGAGGGCCGGAAAGAGGGGCGCACGACGCGGCGCTCCAGCAAAAAGGGGGACGCGGGATGGCTAAGGCGAACTTGCTCACGGTTCGTGCAAGTGAAGCAGGCCCGCAAGCCGGGCGTCTACTCTGACGGCCAAGGTTGTTCTGCATGGCGGACCACCCTCTACGCAACCTGCTCGGTGAACCGCTTTGGCTTAAGTACCGTCTGATTCGCGGGGTGCCCTGCCGTTATCGCCCCGCAGATGAGCAAGCAGGTTATCGAGGGAGAGGGCACCGGCGCCGTACTTCATTAGAAAGAACAGCGCGACGGCCCACACGCCGTGGGTGTCGAATGCGTTGGGGTAGACGAAGACCTCTATCACCAGGGTCATCACAAGCAGGCCGGCAGACGCAAAGCGGGTGAACAGTCCCGCAAAGAGGAGCAACGGCAGGGTCAGCTCCGCGGTCGTAGCTAGATAAGCGGCAATCTCGGGCGGCAGCAGCGGCAAGCGATACTCCTCACGAAACAGCGTCAGCGTGTTGCCATCGGCCCAGCCGTCCAGCTTCAACATCCCTGAGCGGAAGAACGTCGTGCCAATGCCGATGCGGGCGATGTACGAAATGAGATCGTCGGGAATGCTTTTGAAGGCCGCGAGGGCCGCATCAATCAGGTCGCGCATGACATGAGCCTCATGTTGGTCGTGATGGAACGCGTGATGCGGGCCGCAAGCCAATGATGGCGCCGCTGGAAAAGAGCGTCTGCAGGGCTTCTCCGACATCGAGTGAGCTGTCGAGCTCTGTGGCAATTTCGGCGGCGAGCTCCAGCGCGTGACCGGCGGCAAGAGCGGCGGTGAAAGCGTAGACCGCGGTGTCGAGCCGAACGACTTCGACGTTGAAATGCGGGCGCACGATCAGCGCAGCCTCGCCGCCAGCCGATGCGTCCACGTGCTGCACGACTTCGTCCCGGGTGTTGGTCTGCCAAATATTGAAGATGGGATAGTGCGAAACAACGATCGCGCATGAGGGATGCAGGACGAGTGCGGCCTCGAGCGCTTCATGGCCCAGCTGTCCCAAGGCGGTCGCGTCGATCGGCTGCGCGTCGGCCGCGTGGTACGCGGTGGCGATGTGCCATTCGAGACGTGCGACGTCGGGCAAATACGGCAGCGCCTTTGCCGGGGGGAACAACGTGAGAAACGAGGGGAAGTCGTCGCCGTACTCGAACAGTGCCGGCGATGTGGGCGGATGGCGCTCCACGAACACTCGTGCCATCGCCGAGAAGAACTCTTCACCGACGAGGCGCGCGACGACAGGAAAAGCGTGCGGCGAGGCAGCCTGTCAGGCTGGCAAATACGTTGTTGCGATAGACACCGAAACGCTTCGTCGGGGTGCCCGCACGGGGTCCAGCGATGGCGGGCGGTAATGCCTCGGCGTGCCACAGGAGTGCACGCGCGAAGGCATCCTGATGGTCGGCCACGGAGACGATACGCACATTATGCAGCACGGGAGGCCTCCTTCAGCTGAAGGATGCGTTCGGCCTTCATCGCCTCGGCATGCAGCTCTCCCCACGTCGGGACGTCGTTGTCCCATTCGATGAGAGTCGGTATGGCGCCGGCGCGGGCAATGACGCGCGCATAGAGTGTCCACACCGCGTCGCGTACGGTGCGGTCATGGGCATCAATGAGCAGCGGCGAGCCGTCATCGTCAGCAATCTCCGCGTACCCGGCGAGGTGAATCTCGCCGGCGTGCGCGATGGGAAAAGCATCGACGTAAGCCGCGGGATCGAAGTGGTGATTGATTGCGCACACGTAGACGTTGTTGCAGTCGAGCAGCAGCCCACAGCCGGTGCGCCGCACGAGCTCGCTCAGGAAGTCGACCTCCGACATGTCGCTCGTTGAGAAAGTCACGTACGTCGACGGGTTCTCAATCAGCACGCGGCGCCCAAGCACCTCCTGCAACTCATCCACGTGCCGTGCGACGTGCGCCAGCGTCACCTCGTTGTAAGGCAGGGGCAGCAGATCGTTGAGGAAGTGGCCTTCGTGGGTGGACCACGCGAGGTGCTCGGAGACGAGACCCGGCTCGTAGCGCTTGACGAGCTCGGCTAAGCGTGCAGCGTGCTGGCGATTAAGAGGCTCCGCGCCGCCGATCGACAGCCCGACGCCGTGCAACGACAGCGGATAACGCGCACGCACACGCTCCAACACGTGATGCGGCCAGCCACCGGCGCCCATGTAGTTTTCAGGGTGAACTTCAAACCAGCCAACGTCGGGCCAGGTGTCGATTACGTGGCGATAGTGCTCGGGCTTGAGCCCGACCCCGGCACGCGCCGGGATCGGGGTGTTCATGCGCTGTCCGAGCTTGGTTGCTGCAGACATCGCACGCCTCACGACTTGATGGGCTGCAGCGAGCCGTTACGCGAGCTGCCGTCAGGCAACGTCACCGTAGTGGAGGTGCACGTTCCGGCTGGCACGTACTTCCACGCGCCCTTGTCGAAATCGGCCTTCGAGGTGCCGGCGCAGGAGTTGTTGCCGGACGACGCGCAGTCGTTCTTACCGGCAGCGCTGATGCCGTAGCACTTCTCCTTGCTGGCATCATCTGCAAGCGTCGCTTGCGACAGGGCGGTCACGCCGGCCAACGCCGCGACGGCCGACAACAGGACGGTTCTTGTATTCGCCATGGGTGGATCTCCGTATCGGTTCGAGGGAATACGGCGCGCGGTCGCGCCGGTACGGAGAAGGTGCCGCTGAGGCGTGCTCGCGTGAAATGCCGGTTGGCTATGGAATTGATGCAAGTGCGCGCCGATAGCATCGGGCTATCGAATTGAGAGAAAGCCAATATTTCCGAATTGGCTGCCGGTCCTGCATCTTCCGAACATCGCGAGACGGACCGTTCCGCCTCGGCTTCGCTCCCGCCACGGGAGTTCACACCTCAACGATATGGAGACAGACCATGAATACGATCATCCTGACCTCTCTGCTTGGCACTGTGCTGGCAACGACGGCCGCCTATGCCGGCTCGGACGTTCGTGAGCTGGCCCGCACCGGCTCCACCATCACGGTGCGCGGCTTCGTGGACGGCCGCTGATCGGCTTGCCACAACCTGGAAGCGATCCGCGCAGACATGCCAATGAAACAACCAGCCCGATGGTTGGTCTCCCGGTGTTCTTCACGGCAACTGTCTGATGCGCGGAAGTACTGGAAGCCGGCGCCTCGTGCCCGGCTTCCAGATCATCTCGTTCACGATCTAAAGAGAGGCTGTATCGCTTCGTGCATCGCACCGCGCTAACATCATCGGCGCTCGGCGTAAGCAACAACAACAGAATTGGTACGGCCCGGTGACAGCTCCCAACACGCTCCAACAAGCATTCGCAGACATCTGCGTGATGGATGGCCCCCTTAGCCGCAAGCTCGCCGCTTACTCGGAGAAGTTGCAGGAGCTCAATTTTCCTTTCGCCGAAGCATATGACACGCTTGTCGCGCGCCTCATCGACGGCGGCATCGGCGCGGGTGCACCGAATGTCGGCGAACCCATGCCGCAATTCGCGCTGCCGTCGCGTTCAGGCGAACTTATTCGCCTTGATGAGATGTTGGTTGCTGGACCGGTGGTGATCAGCTTCAACCGCGGGCATTGGTGCCCGTTCTGCAAGATCGAGCTGCGGACCGTCGCCGCCTATCACGAGGAGATCGCCGCGCACGGTGGACGCGTGGTGTCGATATTGCCTGACCGGCAAGGATTCCTCGGCCAGCTTGACGCCGACACCGAGGGCAAGCTGCTGATCCTGACCGATATCGACAACGGCTATGCACTTTCACTCGGCCTCGTCCTCTGGCTCGGCGATCGCCTGAAGGAACTGATGAAGGGGCGCGGCGTCCACCTCGACCAGATCCACGGCAACGACGGCTGGTTCGTTCCATTACCGGCGACATTTGTGGTTGCCGCTGATGGGCTTGTCGTCTCCCGGCACGTCGATCCGGACTTCCGTTTACGAATGGAGGTCGATGAAATCTTGAGCGCGTTGCGTCGCGCGGAGGCTCATAGTACGGCAAGGCATGGCTGAACTACCGAAGCACACTAAAAAATATTCCGAATGCCGCAGCTCCTCCCAGGAGGGTCGCGCGATGACCGAGACGAGCCCGCTCGAGCAAGCGTTCAAGAAGATCTGCGCGGCGGAGGCGCCCTTGAACGAGCGCCTGGCGCTGTTCACAGCCGCTGTCGAACAACACGGCCGCCCGTTCGCCGCCGCCTATCAGCATCTCATCACGCAACTCAAGAATGCCGCCGCCGGCATCACCGCTCCCGCCGTAGGTGATATCCTGCCGCCGTTCTTGCTTCCCGAACACACCGGCCATCTTCGCGATCTGGATAGCTTGCTGGCCAATGGACCAGTGGTCGTCAGCTTCAATCGCGGCCATTGGTGCGAGTACTGTGAGCTTGAGCTTCTCGCCTTTGCACGCGCCCACGCCGAACTCGCCGCGCACGGCGTTCAGGTCGTCTCGATCATGCCGGAGCGCGGCGAATACACGCGCAAGGTCTGCTCGCTTACGGACGAGACGGTCACCGTGCTGTCCGACATCGACAACGGGTACGCCTTGGCTCTGGGCATCGTCATGTGGCTTGGTGACGAAGTGCGCGCGCTCTATCAGCAGTTCGGCCTCGATATCGAGCGCTATCAGGGCAATGGTGCCTGGTTCGTCCCAATACCGGCAACGTTTGTGCTCGACGGCAAAGGGCGCGTCGTCGCCCGCAAGGTCGACCCGGATTTTCGTACACGCATGGATATCGAGGATATTCTGCTTGCGATAGGTTCCTTGAAGGAACACGCGTGATGCCAGATATTTTGTGGCGGTTTACGCCCGTCTGCACAAAGATGAATTCGTGGCGTCGGGCGACGCAATTTCGGAGCCGAAGATGGCCGAACCATCGATAGCCGCAATTCTCGAGGAGACGACCGAGCGCTGTCGCAACCTCGATGCGCCGCTGGCCGCGCGGCTGCAAGCGTTTGCCGATGAAGTGCGCGCACTCAATTCCGACTTTGCCGATATCGTCGAGCGCATGATCGCCCGGCTGAAGGCGTCCGGCGCCGGCGAAAACGCACCGGGCCCCGGCGAGCCGATGCCCGACTTCATGCTGCCCGATCAGAATGGAAAATTGGTGAGCCTTGCCGATCTCGTGGAGCGAGGTCCTGTGGTGGTCGCCTTCCATCGCGGCCACTGGTGTCCGTATTGTCGCATTACCGCCGACGCGCTCACCCGCATCCATGATTCCGTGCTGGCGCGCGGGGCGGAACTGGTCGTCATCACGCCAGAGATCGAGCGCTTTAACGAAGAGCTGCGGTCGGCGGTGGGCGCGCGCTATCCGGTGCTGTCGGACATGGACAACGGCTACGCGCTGATGCTGAACTTGGCCTTCTACGTCGGCGACGAGAAGAAGCAGGTCATGAAGTTTGCCGGTTGGAACATCACGCCTTACAATGCCAACGACAATTGGACGCTGCCGATTCCGGCGACGTTCGTCGTGGGTAGCGACGGGCTCGTCAAGGCGCGCCACATCGATCCCGACTATCGCAAGCGCATGGACGTCGAGGCCATCCTCGACGCGGTTTCGGCGGCGCGCGCATGAATCAAGCGGCTTGGCCTTCTTGGCGCCCCCAGTCGGCCGCGCGCATCATCTTGATCAACGTGCTGGCTGCCGCTGAGCGCTGGCGCCCGGCCACGGCGTAGGCGAACACTGTCCTGTCCATCTCAAATCCTTCAACCTCGATCAGCGCGAGGTCGGGCGACGTCAGGCAGCTCTCGGGCGCGAATCCGACCCCGAGCTCGGCTGCCAGCAGCGCCACGAAGTCTGCATCCGAGCCCGCGTTGTGGGCGGTTGGAACTTCAACGCCGGATGCGTTGAAGAAGCTAATTCCGCGTTCGAAATCCTCGCAATAGGGGCGGCAGATCATCCGTTCCTTCTTCAGCGCCTCGACCGTGGCGGATCCATGTTTGGCAAACGGATGCGCCTTCGCGGTGACGAGCCGGTAGGCTTCGGTGAACAAGGGCCAGGACTCGAGACGATCCCAGCTTTCGGGAAGTCTCGGCGCCACCGCGAGATCGGCGCTCCCCTTCTTCAGGTGCTCGCTCACTTCCATGCTGCTGCCGCGCACGAATTTGAGATTGAGGCCCGGCATCGCGCGCACCAGCTCCTTCAGGAACGGCAGCACGATCTCGATGTTGATGGTGAACGGCAGCGCGATCGACAGCGGTGCCAGCGCGCCCTTCTTGATCGAGGTCGCCACCTGTTTGGCGGCCTGTGCGCTGTCGAAGCATTGCTGCATCAGGGGCAGCATGCGATTGCCGAGCTCGGACAGGTGCGTGAGGTTGCGCTCGCGGCGGAAAAGTTCTCCGCCCAATTCTTCTTCCAATTGCTTGATGGCTCGCGTGAGCGACGGCTGCGCGACGTGACACTCCTCGGCGGCGCGAGTGAAGTTCAGCAGGCGCGCTACAGCGAGGAAGTACCGGACCTGGTGCATTTCCATGCGGGGACACCAACGCAGTCAAATTCGGCGGCGAAAGTCCTGCAGCCGCTGTGCGCCGTCAAGCCATAGCCGCTTGCTATCAATTCCGGACCCATACGGCATTTCAACTTACAACTTCTTACGCATAGCGTCGCTGTCGAAACTGGTTCCCCGCTGACGGTCGCCCCCCTCCGCCGTCAGTCGCCTGGACCCGGGGCCGCTACCGTCCCTCGCGTGCACGCCCCGGGTCTCCTTTAATTCAGGACAAGGATCGATGGAGACGCAAATGCTGGACAAGCCTGCGAAAAGTATGCCGACCGCGGATCCTTACGGATTTGCCGATTTGTTGGGCAGGTCGGCCATCGTCACCGGATCGACCAGCGGCATCGGGCTCGGCGTTGCGCGCGCGTTCGCGGCGTGCGGCATGAACGTCCTGCTGAATGGCTTTGGCGATCGGCGCGAGATTGATCGCACCGTCACCGACTTGGCGGAAACCTATGGCGTAAGAACGGCTTACTCCGCCGCTGACATGTCGCGACCGGATGACATAGCCCGCATGGTTGACGAAACCACCGAGACCTTCGGCGCGGTCGACGTACTCGTTAACAACGCAGGCATCCAACATGTGGAGGCCATAGAGACGTTCCCCATCGAGAAGTGGAACGCCATTGTGGCCATCGATCTGTCGGCTGCCTTCCATGCGATCCGTGCCGCTGTTGCCGGGATGAAGGCGCGCCGCTTCGGGCGCATCATTAACGTCGCCTCGGCGCATGCGCTCGTCGCCTCCCCGTTCAAATCCGCCTACGTTTCGGCCAAACACGGCATCCTCGGCCTGACGAAAACCGTGGCTCTGGAGACGGCCGAGCACGGCATCACGGTCAACGCCATATGTCCCGGCTACGTACTGACTCCGCTTGTCGAGAAGCAGATTCCCGAAACGGCAAAGGCGCGCGGGCTGACGGAGGAACAGGTCGTCCGGGACGTGCTGCTGCACGCGCAGCCAACTCGCCAGTTCGTCACCACGGAGGAGATCGGCGCCCTGGCGGTGTTCTTGTGCTCGCACTCCGCACGATCGATCACCGGCGCCGCGATACCGGTCGAAGGCGGCTGGACGGCACAGTAGCACCCGCTCCGCAGGTCTTGCTTCGGCTCCTGGCATCTGTCGGGAGCTTTTTTGCGCGCCCATAGCCAAGAGCTATCGATACGGTGGCCAATCGGCATTTCAAATCAAGCCCTCACGACGGGCATCCTCCGGACATGGGCGCTGTCGTCACGCGCGCTCGTTCAACCCTTTGCAAAGGATGCCCCCATGACCCGGATCAAACTCAGTCTTCTCGCCGCGCTCGTTGCAGGCACACTTTCCATCTCCGCGCCCGCCTTTGCCGGCACCTGCCCCGCCGGCAAGGAAACTACCGACGGCCAAAAGGCCGGTGCCACGGCTCACAAGGACGTGTCGGAAAAGCTGCTCGGCCAGATCGACCTCTCCAAGGAGAAGATCGCCGTCGCCGGGCATCACCTGCGCATGCGCCGCCTCGACATCAAGCCCGGCGGCGAGGTCGCCTGGCACAGCCACGGCGAGCGGCCCGCGCTCATCTACGTCGTGTCGGGAAGCATCACCGAGTACTCGAGCCACTGCCAGGTACCGATCGTGCACAAGACCGGCGAACTGTCGGTCGAGCAGGGCGGCCTGTCGCACTGGTGGAAAAACACCAGCAAAAAGCCGGTGGTGCTGATCTCGGCCGACATCGCCCAGGACCCTGAGCAGCACGGCATGTGAGCCGGCCGCCCGCGGAGCGGGACGTCGCTTCCTTGCCGCCACCCCTCGGTAGTGGAAGTGCGTCTCGCCTCGCAGCGGCATCAGCGCATGAGTGGGAACATGACCTCGATTGCCAGCCCGGTCGCCGTAGACGAGGGCAAACAGCAACGCGTCATCGACGGCACGGTGCGTTTTGTCGTGATTGCGACGATGGCCTTCCTGACGGTCGTCGATCTATTCGCCGCGCAGGCGCTCCTGCCGACGCTCGTTGCGCGTTATGGCGTGTCGCCGGCGGCAATGGGGCTTGCCGTCAATGCCTGCACATTCGGCATGGCCGCCGCCGGGCTCTCGGTCGCGCTCTTCAGCCGACACATCGATCGTCGCGCCGGAATCGTGCTGAGCCTCGCCTTGCTCACGATCCCGACAGCCCTGCTGGCGCTGGCACCAAACCTCGCTGTTTTCGCGACACTGCGGGTCGTCCAGGGGCTGTGCATGGCGACGGCCTTCAGTTTGACGCTCGCCCATCTCGGCGAGCACTACAGCGCCAAGCAAACCGCCAGCGCGTTTGCCGCGTATATCACCGGCAACGTGGCGAGCAACCTCATTGGCCGGTTGATCGCCACCGGCGTCACGGACCACTTCGGGCTTGCCGGTGCGTTCTATACGTTTGCCGCGCTCAATCTCGCCGGTGCGGGCCTTGCCTACATGGCAATTCCGGTACAACGGCCTCCCACGCCGAGCGGAATGCCGGTGGAAGACGCGATGCAGGGTTGGCTCGCGCACCTGAGGCATCCTTCGCTGCGCGCCGGTTTCGGTATCGGCTTCTGCATCCTGTTCGCCTTCATCGGCACCTTCACGTTCGTCAACTTCGTTCTTGTCGCGCCGCCGCTGTCGGTCGGCATGATGGAACTCGGCATCATTTACTTCGTGTTCCTGCCGTCGATCCTGACGACCCCGCTCGCCGGCGCGGTGGCAGGCAGCTTCGGGACCCGCAACGCGCTGCTCGGCGGCCTGGCTGCGGCTGCCCTGGGGTTGCCGCTGTTGCTATCGCCGCGGCTGTCGCTGGTGCTATCGGGCATGGTGCTTGTGGCCGTGGGGACGTTCTTCGCGCAGGCGCTGGCTACGGGCTTCGTCAGTCACGCGGCGCAGCGCGACCGCAGCGCCGCCAGCGGAATGTATCTCGCCAGCTACTTCATCGGCGGCCTGGTCGGCACGGCGGTGCTCGGGCAAGTCTTCGACCGGCTGGGCTGGCCGGCAACCGTCGCCGGCATTGGAGTCGCCCTGGGCGTCGCCGCGATCCTCAGTTTCCGTCTGCGCGAGGTTGCCACCTAGCCGACCGCCTCACCGGAAGCCGGCGACCCGCGCCGCGCCCTCCGCGATGACGCGCGCGTTGTCGGCCGTCGCATCGCCCGCCGCAACGCCGCGCACTTTGATCAACGGGCTGGACCAAATCGGCAGGCGCATGCAGCCGTCGCAGCTCTCCTCGTAGCTCATCATGGTGCGCCAGTCCTTGCCGGAGACGAACCCATGTCCGTACGGATACGGCTTCTGGTCGTCGTCGAGCGCCAGATCGTGGCGGGCGCCGATGATGTGTCCGATCTCGTGGGCCAGTGAATAGCTGAGCGCCGCGCACTCGTGATGCACGACCGTGAAGGCGCGATCGGCCGGCGGCGCCACGGCGGCCGAGAGGCCGCAACCGTTGGGATCGTGCACGATCAGCGCGGCAATATCGGCTTTGTGCTGATCGCGCAGGGCGTGCACCTCCTCCATATAGCCATCGCCCTTGTCGGCGAAACGGAACACGTGCTCGAAGTGCGAGCCGGATTCCGCGTAGTCCGTCTGATAGGCGTGGACGACATGCAGCTGCACGTCGTTGACGCCGCTGTTGCGGAACGACTGGTTGGCTTCCTCGACGGCGACCTCGATGAGGTCGCGCTTGATGTCGGTGTAGTGCGCTGCGGCCTGTGGCGTGTAAGCGACGAGCAGATCGATGGTCACGGGCTCGCGCGGGGATTGCCCGCTCAACGCCGGCGGGACAACGAGGGCAATTTCCGCACCCTCCTTTGCCTGCGCCTTCGGGGCCGCGTCCTGTAAGTTGCGGATCGGCTCGCGCGGACGTTCGACCGCCCCGGCAGGTGGCTGGCGCAGCATGCTGGCATCGCCTTTGGTGACCAGCGGATCCTTGCGCATTTGCATCTTGTCGAACAGCGACTTGTCCATGGGTGCATGCTCGGGAGGCAGCTTGCGCGGTGACATCTCGACGACACCGTGCAGCGTGCCGCCGAGGTTCTTCACCAGGAAATGGCGCCCGCGATAGGTGATCTGGCCGGACAGCCGGCCACTGGGCCACCACAGCAGCGTAACCTGATCGTCGCTACCAACGACGGTGCCGTGCCATACGTACCCTTCGGGGGTCTTCTCGACACGCGAGCGGCGCACTTTGATGGTCGTGGCGGCGTCGAGGGACAGCATCAGATCGGAACCGGGCTGAACGCCGTCGGGGGCATGCATGCCCTTGGTCAGCTCGTACTCCATCACCTTGGGATCGGGCAGCGTCATCGCTGACATTCCCATCGCCGCTTTCGAACCCATGGCGTCGTGCATCATGGCGCTCTGCTTCGGCGTCATGGGTACTGCCGGGTCCATCGGCAGCAAGGCGCGGTTCGACGTGTCGTCGAGTTCCATGACGGCAACGCCGAGCTCGGCAGCCGCTCGCTTGAACGCGTCGAGCCGACCCAGAGGCACTGACCACATCTCGGCGCTGGTCATTTCCAGCGGCTCGCCTGACGGATCACCCGCCGTCCGCTTGAGACTCAGATAGCTAGCGCTTCCGGGCGATGGCAGATGGGAAAGGATGACACCACGCGCAGCTTCGGACTGCATGCCATCGACTGCAAACGCCAGCGGCACGCCGATGAGAGCTGCAGCAAAAAGGGTGGCGCGCAGCGCGCGCGCATGTTGCACAACCGGCATGGCATCCTCGCAATTGTCGGAATGAAAAAGGGCCCCGGGATCACCCCGAGACCCCCTTGATTGGAAGTCGACCGTTTCAGTTGTGGGACTTGGCTTCCATGTCGGCGAGGATCTGATCCCAAACGCCGTGCGGCGAGAAGCTGTCGCCGGCCTTGCAGGAATTGTAGGCGTCGAGGGACTTGCGAACGGCGTCAGCCAGTTCGTAGCCGCTCATCTTGTTCACATAGATCGACATCTTGCCCATGTGGTTCTTGAAGCCGTCGTCACAATCGGTCTTGGCGAAGGCAGGCGCCGTAACGGCGATCAGAGCAACGGCGAGCGCAGCAAACAACTTGGTCATTGTAGATCTCCTTTGATTTGAGGAACCGCTCCTGTTGGTGGGCGGCTGGCGAGCAACCTACGGACCCGCCGGCGGGGGCTGAAATATCGATTGGGTTTGGTTTCGATAGCCGCAGGGCATGAAACGCTATCGGCCGATAGTCGGCGTCTATGAACATCTGAGCCAATCGCTATTTCAGCAATGACGTTGGCTTCCTCATGCTGGGCCCAGGTTTTCGCACGCCCAGCCATCGAGGAGACTCGCCATGTCCGTCCGCGCCCAAGTCGTGACCATCTGGATCATCGCCGTTGTAGCTGCGCTTGCACTGCGCGCGCTTCCCATCGATACGGCCACGGCTGCCGAGAGCAACAACGGGATCGTTCGCGTCAAGAGCGGCTATGGCGTCGACGAAACCGTCAGCCGCCTGCGCGCTGACATCGAAGACAAGGGCATCAAGTTCTTTATGGTCGTCGATCAGGCGCAGCTCGGCGCCGACGCCGGGTTGAAGCTCAAGCCGTCGAAGCTGTTGATCTTCGGCAATCCGCCGCTCGGTATTCAGTTCCTCACCTCCAACCCGGACTCCGGCCTCGATTGGCCTGTGCGGCTGCTCGTGAACCAGGACGACAAGGGTGAGGTGTGGGCCGTCTACACCGACTTTGGCTGGATCGCCCGCCGGCACAACATCACCGACCGCAATGCGCAATTCACGATGGCGTCGGAGGTCATTGCTTCCATCACCTCCAGCGTCGCCTCGAAGCAGCCCTGAGTTTGTGCCGAGCAACCATACCGGAGGATGTCATGGGTCCCACAGCGAACCTCAACGGCGCCAACGGCAGCGAGCCGCCGCACGCCACGGACGGCCACGGACGCATCGCCTTGGTGCTGCAGGGCGGCGGCGCGCTTGGCGCCTACCAAGCCGGAGTCTATCAAGCGCTGCACGAGGCCGGCATCGAGCCCGACTGGATAATCGGCACGTCGATCGGCGCGATCAACGCCGTCCTCATCGCCGGCAACGAACGCGAGAACCGCATCCCGGCGTTGCGTGAGTTCTGGCGCCGCATGGCACACAAGTCGATCTGGCACGAGTGGTCGGCGTGGCCCCGCTTCGTACAGTCAGCGTCATACCTGACGACAGTCACCGCCGGGCTGCCCGGGTTCTTCGTTCCCAATCCGCTGGCTTTCCTCGGCCCGCACGTTCGGCTCGGCGCCGATAACGCCGGCTTCTATTCGACGGCACCGCTGGAGCAGACGCTCGGCGAGCTCGTCGATTTCTCGCTCATTGCTCGCAACAAGCCGCGCCTGACCGTGGGTGCCGCGCACGTGCGCACCAGCCGCATGCGCTACTTCGACAGCCGTAACGAAGAGCTTAGCGTCAAGCACATTCTGGCGTCCGGAGCGCTGCCGCCCGCTTTTCCCCCCGTGCGCATCGATGGCGAACTCTACTGGGACGGGGGCATCCTCTCCAACACGCCGGCCGAGGCGATCTTCGACGAGAACCCGCGCGTCAACTCGCTCGTCTTCGCCGTGCACATGTGGAACCCGCAAGGCCCGGAACCGGAAACCATCTGGGAGGTGCTGCACCGGCAGAAGGACATCCAGTACTCGAGCCGTGTTGCCACGCACATCGCGCGCCAGGCGCAGATCCATCGTCTCCGCCACATCATTCGCGAGCTGGCGGGGTTGCTGCCGGACGATGTCCGCCGCAGCGAGGCGGTGCGCGCGCTGACCGCTTACGGATGCCTCACCCGCATGCACGTCGTCCGGCTGTTATGGCCCGGACACGGCGATGAGGATCACACCAAGGACGTTGACTTCAGTCCGTCCGGCATCCGTAAGCGCTGGCAAGCGGGCTACGAAAAGACGTTGCGCACCATCGACGGAGCACCGTGGAAAGGCAACTTCGATCCGATCGAGGGCATCCACCTGCACGAGCTTTTCGAGGAGGAGCGGATGGATCCTCAGGCCGGCCCCGTGATGGTCGAGGCGCAGACTTGTCTCGACCTCAATGCGGCCGCGGCACGCCTGCAAGGCACAGCAAGTGCACCCGTTTAGCCACGTGAGAAATTTAGTAACGTTCTCGCCGCTATCTGACGGATTCAGAATCGCCGGGGCAAAGTCATGGTGACGCGTGGTTTCACCGGTCGCGGTCGCCCTCCTGAAGGGGAAGGGCGCATTCCGCCGGGACAACATCTCGTCGACGACTTCCCCGTTCTATCGGCCGGTCCGACGCCGAGGGTCGCCCTTGAAAATTGGACCTTCACTCTGAAGGTCGGCCTAAGGCCGGTGAAGAAATGGAGCTGGGCTGAGTTCAACGCACTGCCGCAAACCAAGTTCACGCGCGACATTCACTGTGTGACGACTTGGTCGAAACTGAACACGCTTTGGGAAGGCGTCCTCATCGACGACATTCTGACCGCGGCCGGACTGACTCCGCCGACGGCCTTCACACTTGCTCACTCGGTCGACGGATATTCGACCAACGTCCCGACTGAGGATCTCGTCGCCGGCCGGGCGATGGTCGCCCTGCGCTACAACAACGAGCTGCTGGAGCCCGATCATGGCGGGCCCGCGCGGCTGCTCGTGCCGCATCTATATTTCTGGAAGTCCGCCAAATGGGTAAATGGCCTGCAATTCACCGAACGGGATGAAGCGGGATTCTGGGAACTGCGCGGTTATCACATGTATGGAGATCCATGGCGCGAGCAGCGGTATGAAAACGACTAACGAGGGATCGGGCGCTCCCCCTGATACCAAGTGGCAAAATGCCAAAGTCGTGGAGATCATCCAGCGCACGCCACGCATCAAGAGCTTTATTCTCGCGTTGTCCAAGCCGTTCGACTTTCTAGCCGGCCAGCACGTCGATCTCCGCCTGACGGCACCCGACGGATATCGGGCGATGCGGAGTTATTCGCTCGCATCGGCGCCCGGAGAAAGCGGCACCATCGAGCTTGCCATCGACCTGTTGGACAACGGCGAGGTCTCGCCGTTCTTTCACGAGGTGGTCGCGGTCGGCGACGAGATCGAGCTGCGCGGTCCGCTGGGCGGCTATTTCGTATGGACCCCAAGCGACGGTGGCCCGCTCCTGCTGGTGGGCGGTGGCTCCGGACTCGTGCCGCTGATGTCGATGGTTCGCGATCGCCGCGCGTCGAAATCCGACGTGCCGGCAATGTTGCTGCTATCGGCACGCAGTTGGGACGATATCCTTTACCGCGACGAGCTCATGGAACTTGACCACCAGCACAACGGATTTTCCGTTGTCTTTGCACTGACGCGCGGGGCTTCGATGCGCGACGGCGATTACAGCCGCCGCGTCGACGGCGCGATGATGCGCAAGGTGCTCGCGCGGTTGCCGGAGGCGCCGCGGCACGTCTTCATCTGCGGCTCGAACGCCTTCGTGAATGCCGCTGCCGATGGTGCGGTCGACGCCGGCGTCCCGGTCGGCATCGTCCGAACCGAGCGCTACGGCGGTTGATCTCCGCAACGGCCGCAGCATCAACTGCGCGCATGTGTCAGCGATACTTCGCGGCGCTGATGAATTGGCTGAATGCCTCGCACCATACGACCGCCGTCGTGTAGGCGGCGACGTCGACGCCGGGGGGCACATCGAGCAGGAAACCATCGAACGTCTTCACGTCGCCGATGCGCTTGGACTGCCCCTTGATCTTCAAAAAGGCTTCCTTGGTGTCGACGAACTCCGACGCAAGGTAGAGCTTGTAGTCGGGGCCCGGCGCGAGGCGCCCCTGGTGGGCGATCGTGTCGGGCGACACGCGCAGCTCTCCTTCGCCCCAATGCACGAAGTCGCTGCCCTTGAGATTGCGTTCAAAGCGACCCTTGAAGAGGGCGGTGGCCTCTGTCGCCTGCAGCACGGCCTGGTCGGGCCCTGCGGGCGCAGTGAGGATCGGCAGCAAATAGATACCAAGCAGGAACCCGAGGCCCAGCATGGCGCCGTGCGTAGCGAGCAGGAGAAGCAAGCGGAGCATGGAGCGTCCTCTTTAATCGGAGTGCGGCAGGCAGCGACAGCTAGTGGCGCCCTCAGGTTCCGAGTATAGCGAGATCTCCTCCTCGCCAGAAATGCGGATCGACTCCCGTCTCGATAGCCGTTGGCTATTACCCGGCCGAATTCGCCAACGGCCGCAAAGCGTTTCATAGCCCCCGAGCATCGATTCCGAAGGAACTCGGCATTTCAGATCGAGACGGCGGATTGGCATAACCGTCCACGGAAGCGCTGGCGCTGTCAGCCAGTCCGCAACTTGTCTTGAAACCGCAACCCCTAGGAGAACTCAGATGAAGACCTTGATCCTCGCCGCCCTGCTCAGCATCTCCGCGATTGCAGCCGCGCCCGCCTATGCCGACAGCTCGCTGTCGGTGCACGGCACCTTCGGCGGCAACACCTACGGCGGCCGCTAATTCGCTGTAGATGATGCGTTATGAAGGGCCGCAGGTGCCTCCACCTGCGGCCCTTTCATGTTGCCGATGAACAGCGCACGTCAGCTCCCGACCCAAAGCTGACATCCAGACCTGCACTCAGAATGTCCGCTAACGAGGCAAGAGCGCAAGTCGCGTGCGTGCGTAGACCGCGTTCTGATAGAGGGACGGAAACGGGGACGCCTCGATCCCGCGGCAATCCAACAGCTTGGCTGCGCTTTGTATTTGCGGGCCCGTTCGACCGCCACCGCTTCCGCCAGGATGCCCTTCTCACCAGCTTTCGCCTATGGGCTGGCAGTATCGGGCGCCTGCACGCCGGAGCGCCGGTGCTCAATGGCGCTGATGAAAACGGCAAGCGCCAGGCCAGTTAGCGCGCCAAGCGGCCCACCAAAGCAAGCTCCGAAGATGAGCCCCACGACCACGTTGATGAGCGGAACCAGCATCATCCCGCAAAGCAAGATGAATGCGATGGCGTCGAACAGCATGGCATCCCCCGATGCAGCGTCCCGCCTCATGTAAACAAAGCGCAAAGTGAAGCCGATAACAGGGCCAGGACGTGACGATTGCGTGGCACCGGGGCGAGGGGCATCGGGGCTGCTCACCGCCTACAGAGGCAGCCTTCGACTAAGCGGCATGACCAATCTTGCGGCCGTCGATTGACTGAAGCGCGAGAAGTCTGAGCCGGTCGGTACTGCGCTCGCCCGCGGCTACCGCCGTCATGATTCGCAGCGCCATCATCGTGCGTGCAGCATCAGGCGGTGCGGCAGAGTTCTTTACGGCGTCGTCGGAGCACGCGTCGTCATAGGCGCGAGACATTAAGCTCAGTAGTTCCGGGTCATAGGATGCGGCTGGAAACTCCATGGTCGTCACCGAGGGGAATAGGCAGTGCCCTACCCTCGTACAGCTTACGCCGAATTGAGCTCAAGTGAGAAGATCATTCAGTGTGCAAACTTAAGAGATTGTTCTCTAAATAGGTGTTGTGCACCGCAGTGCCGCGCGCCGTCAGTGTCTCCCCCGATCAGCGGGCCCAGGCCTTCATCAAGGTGGGTGTAAGCTATTGCTTCATGCGGGCAACGACGTAACCCAAGAGGGCACACGCAAAGCCAAACATGGCGATGTGCACCAGCGTCTGCGTGGCGGTGGCCCTAAGAAGCGGATCCAGATCGCCAGAGACATGGGCGACCAGTTCGCGCCATTCCAATGCGGTGGCTCTTGCCTCGACGATCGGCCTCGTTAGCCAGCCAAGTGCAAACCCTGCAATGCCGAAGAGTGCCGCAAGTTTGTAGTGGCTGAAATTGCTTCGGTCGGACATGGGAGAGGCCGGCCCCCGGTGCGGCCGCACATCATCCCACGAAACGGTTTCCCTGCAATCGTCAAATGCACGGAGACAGGCCCGGTCTCGGAAGAACATCCGTCAGTGGCGCTGAGCCAGATCAACCCTTTCAACGAAGGCCGACCAAGCTAGACAAGGCCCCCTAGAAGAACTTGGCCCTCCTCGAAGAGCTGGCCACAAACGCAACAGCCAAGCAGGCCTAATCGGTGCCCCAGTTCGCAAAGCGCTCTTCGATATTGCTGGTCGCCGTGATTTCGCCAGCAGCCTCATCGGTCCTCTGGGGAACGGGCGTCGTAGTCTGCCGTGTCGTTTTTTCGGTCGCCGGTGCGGTGTCGCAAACCTGATCCATAGCGAGACCTCCGAAAGTGGCATCGGCACAGAAATTCCACCGCAACCCGTGAAGTTCCAATACTCGGGACAGGTATTATTGCGGCACCGGGCGTTGGGGGTCGGCCGCCCATAGGAGAAAGCCCCGGCGCTCGGGGGGAGGAACACCGGGGCCGGCCCTGCAGGAGGGTCTAGACGCGGGACGGGGGAGTACCCGCGTCGGGCGCGTTCTGTTGGGGGGTCAGGCTCGCGCCCAGTCCTAAGGTAAGAAGTCAGTCTTCGCCGAATAAGGGCCATGGCCCGTCGCACGAGGTTCAGTTTGCTGACCGTTGAGGTGGTTTGGCCGACTGACCCTTATGCGCGCGCGCTCATACAGTGCTCATCATTTGTGTTCTTGGTGCCCAACGCTCGATGCGCGCCGTGCTCGCGTCGCGGATGACGCGGTGTACCTAATTTGGGTTAGCTGAGGGGCCTCGCACCTAGCCCTCTTGTTCTCATCGTCATGTCGCATCAAGCGAAGGCCGTATTCGCTTCGCGGCCAAGCGATGGCATAGCATCAGGCCCATCTTCAGCGCCGCGACACGCCATGTTTATGCGGGGCGCCTGATTTCTGACCGCGACAATCGGGGTACCTAGTAACAATGCAGCACGCAGTTGCGGCGCATAGCGATCGATCTAGTCTCGGCCGGCTGGCTGTTTTTGGCGTGTTGGCGCTCAGCGAGATCTTGCTCGTCTCGTATGCCTTCAATTTTCCTACAGGCATTCCGGAATGGATGAACCCCGTCACCTACGCCAAGGTCGCGGCGCAAGCGGTTCTCGTTGCGTCGGTAGTCCTCTTATTGGGCGCATGGCAGACGCGTGCTCGGGTAACCCGGATCTGGACTTCGGCGATGCGGCGATACAATTGGCGCGCCAGCGTGTTGATAAACCTGAGCCTGTTTGCCCTTCTTCTTCCCGCAACAGTCGCATTCTCCAAGTTAGCGGCACACGCCGCTGCTCCACCCTGGTACTGGTTCGCTTTGTATTGCCTGTTGCTGCTCCTCAACGGATCATCGCTTGCCGCAATCAGTGCGCCGCCCAGCTTCTGGCGGTGGCTCCTGCGCGAAATGCCTTCCCAAATCGCAATAGCAGCGATTAGCGGTGCAGTTCTCGTCGTCAGCGGTCGGCTAGCTTTAGAGAGCTGGAACAGCTTCGCTGGCTGGACCCTGCACTCAGCGCACTGGATCCTCAGCCTCTACGAGAACAATGTCGCGCTCGACGTCGGGCATTATCTGCTGGGTGCCGGGGATTTTCACGTTCGCGTTTTGAAGGAATGCTCCGGATACGAAGGCATCGGTCTCGTAACGACCTTCCTTGGCTTCTATTGTTGGTTGATGCGCCACCAATTGCGGTTCCCCCACGCACTATTGCTTATCCCGATCGGGATCGCCGCCTCGTGGACCTTGAACGTAGTCCGCATCGCTCTACTGGTTAGCATCGGCGCACACGTTTCTCCCGAAATTGCGCTCAACGGCTTCCATTCGCAGGCCGGATGGATCGCGTTCCTCGGCATCGCCATCGCCCTCATGGCGTTCTCAACCTGGTCCCCCTACTTCCGCGTTAGCGCGAAACAATCGACCTCCTTGGCGCGGTCGGAGGATCAAATCCTGCTGTCGCTGCTCGTTCCGTTCATCGCCCTCATGGCGACGAGCATCGTTGCCTCACTCTTCGCTCCGCATGACCAATGGCTGTATTTGTTGAAAGTTGCGGCGGTCGGGGGCGCGCTCTGGGTGTTCCGCCGTGTCTATGCCGCGATGCCGATGACGGCTTCGCCGCTGGCGCTCGCAGTCGGGGCCGGAATCGGCATCGCCTGGGCGCTCACCGACCCGCCGGGGGAACGAGGCGATGCACTTGCACTATGGCTGGCAACTCTGCCGACATGGGTTGTGGTGCTTTGGCTCGCCTGTCGTGGCTTTGGTTCCGTGATCCTGGTGCCGATCACCGAGGAGCTAGCGTTTCGCGGCTACCTGCAGCGCATTCTCATTTCACGCGAGTTCGATAGGGTGCCACCAGGGCACTTCACTTGGTTCTCATTCGTCGTCACATCACTGCTCTTCGGACTTATTCATCAACGCTGGATAGCGGCTGCGGCTGCCGGCGCCGTATATGCGCTGCTTGTCTACCGCTCCAACCGCCTGTCGGAGGCGATCGCTGCCCACATGGCCTCAAACCTCGTCATCTTCATCTGGGCCGTCGCCGCGGAACACTGGACGTTGCTCTAAACCGAATCAAAAGCGGTAGCCCTGCGCGCGACGTCAGCGGCGACCGCGATCAAACGCCTCGGTGTTCGATTTCGGCGGGCGTGTTGAGCCGCTCGATGTGTGGGTTTGAGGTATCTCGCCCGGTCTATTCAGACCCTGCCTCAGTGATCAGCCATCGACGGCAACTTGCGAATCGGTGTTCTGAGTTTCCTGTTTGGATCCTGTGTGCATCCTGTGCGCTAGCCATGTTGCGTGTGTAATGATCTCACCAACCTGAGGGGCACATGACGCGGCACCTTTCGCTAATCGCTTTAATGATGGGCTTGTTTGGAACGGCAGCCTGGGCGGATGGCATGGTCCAGTCGGCCCCGACTGCCTGCTGCGAAGCACCATTTGCAGGCGCGTACATCGGCGCCGCGGTCGGCTTCGGGGCCCATAAGGTCGACGTCAACAATCTGACGATCGGCCAGAAATTCTCCGACGAGGATCGGGGAGTCACCTTCGGCGGGTATGTTGGCTACAACTGGCAACATTGCTGTGACCATATGGTCTACGGCATCGAGGCCGATTTCAACTATCTGGACACGTCGCCCACGGCATTCGACCGTGAACCGCCCGGGGCAATCGTCGGCCTCCCCGAAACGACAAGTCTGCGGAGCAGAATGGACTTCTTCGGCACGCTGCGTGGCCGAACCGGCTTTGTGGTCCATGACCACGTGCTGCTCTATGGCACGGCCGGCTTAGCCTATGCGCTCGTCAACCAAACGCTGAGCGACGACTGCGTCGGCTGCGGAAATTCGCCCCTGAATTTGGGCCCGTTCACGCAGTCCAACAGGGAATTGAAGTTCGGTTGGACGGTCGGCGGAGGCGCGGAACTCCTGCACGACTCCAACTGGTTCATTCGCGCCGAGGCGCTGTATGTCGACCTTGGCAGCAATGATCAGTCCTATCTGGTCGTCGCGCCGGCCGGGACCGCGACCGCCGACACGAAGTGGGACGACCAGTTCTGGGTGGCGCGGATCGGTGTGGCTTATAAATTCCACAGTCCAGACTGCTGCGCGGTGCCTCTGAAGTAAGCGCACTTCTCATGAACGATCCGTAGGCAATCCCTCCACCCCCTTTGGGCGGGAAGCTACGCCTTTGGACGGTCTAGCGCGGCTTCTCAAAATCGATCATGTCTCCCGGGTGGCGAACCTTGTTCGGGACCATTTGCGTCGCCGCGACAGGAGAAAACATGAAACTGAAAATTGGTGCGGCCACCCTCTTGATGACCCTTGTGGCGATCGACCAGGCCGCTGCTGGCTTTTTTCAGGTCACGCCCAATCCGCCCCCCGTGCCGGAGTTTGATGGCTCGAGTAGCGTTGCGGTGATCGCCCTGCTGGCGAGCGTTGCGGCCATTATCCTTAAAAAAACAAGAAGCCGCTGACCTTGTTAACCTACTCACGCAGGGCGATGGCGACAGTCGGCTCAGGTAGCGGTTACGCGGCCCAATCCCGCAGCACGTCTGGGCAGCGTCCCATCTGTCTCGGCTGCGAGCCCTAGGGTTTTGCACCCCTCTTGCATGATGGCGGTCTTGCTGCAGAGCGGCCGATACCCATCCTGTCGGGGCGCCGGCCAAGTGCTGCATACTGCCTGACCCTTCGCCGCCCGGCGACGTTGACCATACGGACAGAAAGTCCGTGGTCCGAAGAATCCCCGACCTAAGCTTAGAACAGCGCTAGCGTTCGGGGGTTCCAATGATCAGATTCGGCTGCCCGGCTGGAAGCATCGCCATTGTCGGTTCGCTGTTGCTCTCTGGCCCGACGGTGGCCGAAACCTCTTACCCACCCATTTGGACCGGGTTCTATGTTGGCGGCAACCTCGGCTACGCGGCTGCAGATGCCGACTTTGGCGTCAATCCCACCGGCGCTTGGAACACGCTTCCTGATCAAGCCGCGTCGTTGCGCAGCGGAGCAAGCAGTTCACTGGCGGCCGAGGGCGGGACTGCCGGTGTTCAGGTGGGCTTCAACGAACAACACGGCATCTGGGTTGTCGGCGTCGAAGCCGACATCAGCGGTGTCGATCTTAGCAGCTCACGCTCCGGCGGCAGTGTGCCCGGCACCGGCGTCACGTCCGTCTCACAGCGCGCCGAATTGTCGTGGCTGGCGACTTTGCGCGGCCGGCTGGGCGTTACGGCCGGTCCCGCTCTTCTGTATGTAACAGCAGGTGCAGTCGCCGGAGACTGGGACATCTACATGCGGATGGCAGGGGGCCCGGATGCTGCTGTGTTCAGCAAGACTTTGGTGCAGACCGGTTGGACTGCGGGCGGCGGCGTCGAATACGCGATAACTGAGCATCTGTCCTTGAAAGGCGAGTACCTTTTCGCCGACTTCGGAAGCGTCAAGGGAGAGTCATCGTTCCTGCCGACGGCACCTGCTTTCCTCAATGAGCACACCGTCGACATGACCACCCAGGTCGGACGCGCGGGCATCAACTATCGGTTCTAGTCCTGCGCAGGAACAACGTCCTCGGACGGCTTGCCGCTTCGCAGTACCTACCGGGCCGGGCGTAGTCCGAATGGATTACACCTATGTGCATTCTTGCGCTCCGCCCTCCGTCCACCCGACTGTGGCCGACGTTGCAGAAGTCCGTGCGGCAGGCGCTTCCCTGCGCGCTCTGCCCGGTGGAAGCAGTCAGCCGAGTTTGTCGCATGATCGTTCCCGTCATTCTGTCCGGTGGCTCGGGTGCACGGCTATGGCCGTTGTCGCGCACCATGTATCCGAAGCAGTTCATCCGCTTTTTCGATGGGCAGGGCAATTTGCTCGGAGCGACGCTGCGTCGGCTGAGTGGCAAAGCGGGCTTCTCCGCGCCGATCGTCGTCTGCAATGCTGACCATCGGTTTCTCGTCCGCGAGGAGCTGGCGCGCGCCGACGTCGAAGCTCAAGCCATTATTCTGGAGCCCGTGGCGCGCAATACGGCGGCGGCCGTTGCGGCAGCGGCGCTTGTTGCCGCTAAGGACAATGCCGATGTCATTCTCGCGCTCCTTCCAACCGACCACTTGATCAAGGACGCCTCCGCGTTCCTCGAGTACATGAGGCAGGCGGCCAGCATCGCGGAGACCGGAAAGCTGGTGCTCCTCGGCATCTCTCCCAGTGGTCCGCATACGGGCTATGGCTACATCCACCGCGGCGAGGCGATCGGGGCCGGGGCCTATGTTGCCGATACGTTTTTTGAAAAGCCCGAACAGGAAGCCGCCGAACGGCTGGCCGCCGACCCATCCTTCCTTTGGAATAGCGGTATTGTCCTCATCAAGGCACGCAGGCTGATCGAGGAACTGGAGAGCTACACTCCTGCGGTTCTCGATGCCGTGCGCGCCGCCGTAGCCGACGCGACTGAGGATCTGGGTTTCCTGCGCCTCGGCAAATCGGCATTCTCTAGATCGCCGCACGTATCGATCGACAACGCGGTCCTGGAGAAGACGAAGGCAGCGGTCGTGCTGCCCATCGACTTCGGCTGGGGTGACGTCAGCTCGTGGGCTGCATTGTGGGAGAACTCCCCGCAGGACGCCGCAGGCAATGCCGTCGAGGGAGATGCGGTCCTCCTCGACACGTCCCGCTCAATGATCCACAGCGACCGCTCGCTCGTTGCTGCGATCGGGGTCGATAACCTTATTATCGTTGACACCCCCGACGCTCTGCTGGTTGCCGACAAGGCGCGCGCACAAGATGTCTCTACGTTGGTCGCTCGCCTAACAGAGCTCAAGCGTAAGGAGCAGACCCAACATCTTCGCAACTACCGTCCTTGGGGATACTTCGAAACATTAAGCATGGGCCCACGCTTCCAAGTAAAGTTGCTGCACGTCAATCCGGGCGGCCGCCTGTCAATGCAAATGCACCATCACCGTTCCGAGCATTGGGTCGTGGTCTGCGGCACCGCCAAAGTGACCATCGGCCAATGCGAGAAGCTCATCCAGGAGAACGAGAGCGTCTACATCACCGCGACGCAGTGGCACCGCCTGGAGAACCCCGGCAAAGTGGCGCTCGAAATGATCGAGGTGCAACTGGGAAGCTACCTCGGTGAAGACGACATCATTCGCACCGACGACATCTATCATCGCGCCAGCGACGAGACCCGCTAGGAACCGGTGCGGTTTCGCATATCGGCTCGGTGCATCGGCAGCACGTTGACTTTGCGCGCCCGGCGCTCTGACAGCACCCGCCGCGTTGTGTCGTCCGCAGAGGTAGGGCCTACCTCGTTTGACTCAATCCCCCAGCCGCACCGCGCGTGGTACCAAGGCCCTTCTGACGGAGGGATCGTTGTTCCTATTTAGTTCGCGGGGACAAATTGACAAATGCTCTGGTACTCCAATGCACTGGTTAGATTTTCGGGCCGCAAGCCGGCCTTGAGCGCATGGGGAGAGGAGCTGGTCGATCAGTCTCTCGCAACCTCGTGGTACAAGGCTGATTGGGGCAATGTGGGCGATGACGAACTCGCCTATCTTTTGCCATCGCTCTGCCGGCGATCACCAGCGCGTGCGGATGACGCGGGCGACGCGCAGCGCGGCCCCGTCAGCTACTTGACCAGAACACTCGTCACGCGCGCTGGAACGACTGCGCGAAAGATCGCGCGAAGCTTCGGCGGCACACAAGCCCCCTCAGCCTCGAGAGTCATCGAACATCTCATTGCCAGCGGCCTGGTGACCAGCGTTTCGGCAAACCAGTTCTCTGAACCAGCAGGCGTATCAGAATATCCTAGCGGCAACATCGATTCCGGGGAGTTCCGAACCGGCCGGGCGCCAGCCGATGAAGCAGGCCTCCCTGGCTGGCTAGTCCCCGAGCTGACGGCGCTCGCATACGCCGACCGTATGCTCAGGGACGCATCTGACGGGGTCCCGCACAAGAGCCCGCACGCTGCCCCACTCATCGAGTGGCCGTTATCGCTAGCCGACGTCGTCGTCGCTACGGTCAGCACTCGTCTCAACGGGGCCTACGTGTATGACGAGTATGATTCGGCTCACGAGATCCTCTCCCTCGCTGCCGTCATGGGTCACCTTGTCCAGGGACGTACGGCGTACCTTTCTCCATTCCTGGCGGGGACACTCATCGATATCCTGTTGGGTCCGCGCCGGACAGCGGACGACGACGTCGCTTCGGTGCTTAGCTCATACGCCGATTTGGTAGGTGGGGCCGATTTCCTAGTGGGGCGCGCGAAGATCATTTCTGCCCTTGGAGTTGCGCGGCGCGTCTCGCCACGACCGGCGGTCGTCACCCGCGATAGCAGCCGATGGAGGTGGAATGCGCGGCTGCTGAAGCGTATTGGCGAGCAGCATTGCTGGCCCATTCCGAGGGCGTCGTGATGCAAACTCAAGATCCATCCGTCAGTTACCCGCTCGATCCCAAGACGAGCGCGGGTGAAGATGGGCTCATCACCCCCCAGGATATCAAGCGCTTCATCCAGCGCTACGCGAGAACGATTCTGACATGCTTTCTGATCGGTATTCTTGCGGCGGCCGCGTACAGCTACTCGGCAGAGCCGTTGTACACGGCGCGCACACAGATCATCATCGATCCGAGCCTCCCGCAGGTCCTACGCGACACCAATTCCGACACAACATTCACAATCGACAACTCCCAGATCGAGAGCCAGTTGGAGGTGCTGAGATCGGAAAAGATCGCCATAGCGGTGATCAACCAATTGAAGCTCCAGGATGTGCCCGAGTTCAGGGAGTCCGGTAGCATGTTGCGGTGGCTTGCAGGCGCCCCACCGGCAACCCCCGACGCGATTCAACGCACGGCCCTCGGCCGGTATCAGTCGAATCTCTACGTGCGCCGCATCGGCGTCTCCTACGCCATCGAAATACTCTACAGATCGCAGAGCCCGGAGCTCGCTGCAAAGATCGCCAACGCGACGGCCGAGGCCTACATTCAGGAGCAGTTCTCCGCCCGCGCGCAGGCGGCCGGCCGCAGCAATGCCTGGTTGGAGCAGCGCATCGACGAGCTGCGCACGCATATGAACGATGCCGCGCTCAATGCCCAGGAGTTTCGCGCCAAGCGCGATTATCGCATCACGCCGACTCGCGATCCCGCGCGCCCCATTCAGGCGACGCCGGCAGAGGCGTCGCCGAATGCAACCGCCGCGCATCGGAACAATACGATCGAGGAGCTCGACTCGACCGCGCAGACCTACCGCCGGATCTATGAAAGCTACCTATTGGCCTACACTGAATCGGTGCAGAAGCAGTCTTATCCCGTCACCAACGCGCGCGTCATCAGCGCGGCATCGCCTTTGATCAGCCAAAGCCATCCCAAGACAAAGCTTATCATCGTCCTCGGAGGATTTGCCGGCTGCGCCTTGGGCTTTGGAATTGCACTCTTCCGCCAGAACATCGACCGGAGCGTGTCCAGCGCACGCCAGATCCGAGATGAGATCGGCGTCGAGTGTCTTGCCAGCATCCCGCTTCTCGCGGTCACCACTTCAAATTCTGGCCTGACGTCGCGGCTACGGAAATCGCAAGCCGCACAATTCTTCAAGTCGACACTGGATCAGCGCCCACTCGCTCTCGCCCGCCTTGCCAGGTTGCTGTTGGCGATCAACACGCGGGCGGGCTTGATGCTTCAGGGACGTCTGGCACAACGCGCCATTCAGCACGACGACGAGGGTGAAACCCGCCCGACGCCAACCGAGGCCGACAAGCTGAATGCCGCCGTCGCGTTGCCGTTCTCAGGCTTCAGCCACGGCATCAAGACCTGGAAGACCGCCATCGCTCTCGCCAGTCGTTCGCGACCGATCCGCTGCCTTGCGGTGACGTCCGCGGTTCCCAACGAAGGCAAGTCCACGCTGAGCGCGAACCTTGCCGCTCTCTACGCCGCCACGGGGACGCGCGTGCTGCTCGTCGACGGCGATTTGCGCACCGGTCGCCTCAGCCAGATCCTGGCACCGCAGGCGACGTACGGACTTGTCGACGCGATCGAGGGAACCGCCGAACTCGAGCAATGCATCTTCAGCGCCAACGACGCCGGCCTTCACTTTCTCCCGACCGCAAACGGTGCGACGGCGCATTCCGATGTGCTGCTCGGGTCGCCGAAGGCGCAGTCGCTGCTCAAGCAGCTGCAGAAGAACTACGAGCTCGTCATCATCGAGCTGCCGCCCCTCGTGGCAAGCGTCGACAGCCTCGCCATGAGTTCGTTACTCGATTGCACCATGCTCGTCGCCGAGTGGGGCAAAACTCCCGTTCCGGTCCTGTTGGAGGCGGTCCATCTGCTGCGTAATGCACGCGCCAAGATCCTTGGTATTGTGCTTAACAAAGTCGATACCTCGACCGTCCGCTACGGGGACGCAGTCGCCGACTATCTCAGCCACTGGTCGCCGGTGACGGCCCCGCTCCGGCGCCGCGCCTAGCCGCGGCTGGCGCTGCGGCGCGCTTCATCCGCCACAGGGGACCCGCAGTTGGGGCTGGAGCAAGAGCCGCAGAAGCGCTTCGCGCCGATGCACCCTCGCGAACAAGGCTCGCCCAACCGGACCAACCTTGGCCGCAGCAAGCACCGTCGCAGCAACTGGCTTTCGATGAGGGGATTAGCGTAACCGTTCGGAGATTACCTCGGCCGCAGCGTTCGCTGCAGTGTTTGCGTCGGACGTCGGCGATTGTGTCATCGCCCTACGTGTTGGCGCTTCCACGACAAGGGTGTCACCCGGCTCGATGTTCGCCGACTCGGCGACGCTAATGCTCGCGGGGCTTCCACCTCGCATGATCTGGAAATGCGGCTGTAAGTCCTGCGCCTTCTCGTGCGAAGCCACGAGCTGCGGGGCGAGGTTCTCGGTCTCAAATAGAAGGTTCCGTGCGGTATCGGAACGGGAGCGGAGCTCCTCAAACCTTGCCTGGGCCTTCTGCATCTCGCCGGAGATGTCACTGCTACGCTTGGCTTGCAGATCGATGATGGCGATCTTGGTCTTGCTGACCTCCTGCCGGGCGCGCATAAGGCTCGACTCCAGCCGCAGGCGATCGCCGTCCACCTGCGCGACGGTGCGCTCGAGCGCTAGCTTGCGCGACGTGATGGCCAGACCCTTCTTGTACAAACCCGCGATCAGTTCGGCTTCCGTCTTGACGGAGGTGGATTCGGCCTTGTGTACCTCAACCTGCTTCTCCAGCGATCCGACTTCCGCATCGAGGTAGGCCTGGAGCTGCTCGAGCGCGGTTCGCTGCGTCCGATACGCTTCGTTGCGCATATCGAAGACGAGTTGCTCCTGCTGAACCACACGGTTCAGAGGACCAGCCTCGATCCGCCCCTTCAGCTCCGCGGGCCATTCGATTGCCGAGGCATTGCGCAGCTCCGCCCGCAGCCGGGCAAGTCGGATCAGCAAGCTTTGACCTTCGAGATCAAGCGCATCCAATTCGCCGCGCGTCGCGATCGCTTCCCTCTCCAGGCGCACGAGACCGAGGGAACTGCGCGGCTTGCCGCCGGCGATCGCATATGCCTTGAGCACCGTGAGCCCCGGCCGATACGGATATTCGCCGGGCTTTTCGACCGCGCCGACCACGTAGAATGGGCGGAACTGGACCAGCTCGACGGTGATATCGGGGCTTTCAACCAGGCCCATGCGCCGTTGCAGGCGGTCGCCGATATCCTGCGCTAACTCGGTCGTCGTCATGCCCTTGACCGCGACCTGCCCCATCAATGGCAGTGACAGGAAGCCGGCGGCATCGACCGTATGCTCGGCCTTGAAGGCCGACCACTCGTAGACCTCGTCGCGTGCCGGACGC
The DNA here is from genome assembly GCA_964581475.1 of uncultured Hyphomicrobium sp. GTDB lineage: Bacteria > Pseudomonadota > Alphaproteobacteria > Rhizobiales > Hyphomicrobiaceae > Hyphomicrobium_A. The sequence continues at coordinate 33,409 of CAZOOS010000001.1, read as the reverse complement.
CACTCGTAGACCTTGATGCTGATCTTGTCCTGGGGCCCGAGGCGGTACTCCGTTCCAGGATCCCCTTGGGAGCTTGCCGCGATGACACCTACCGTCGGCAGTGTGAGGTAGCTGACGAGAGCCGCAAGGGCCAGTGTATGGATCCATCTCGGCATGGGAATTCTCGCATCCGCAACAGATTGCATGTCGAAGGTGCGCAGCGCTAGCGGGCACGGATGGCCCTGGCAGCCGCGAGCTTTGGCACCAGACTAGTTCGGCTACGGGGCCAATGAAGCAGCAACAAAAGAATAGGCGTGACCATGCCCATGCCTATCAGCCGTACGCTGTCTACGCCCTTTCGCACCGCCCTTGCGCACAAAGAAGAGGGCGACCCTCCCGAGGCAGCGCTTGCGCTCAGCCGGGCGGCTCCATAGCAACCATTTCAGCACCGATCGTCTGGCTTGAAGGCGAAGAACCCCACATCGAATACTCCACGATCGCTCGCTCGGCGGTGGCGCACCGAGATCGACTGAATTCGCTATAGGCGGCGCTAACAGAACCGGAGCTCCTGTGCCGTATAAGGTGGCCGCCATTCACCGACAATTGCGTGGCCTGTCCGACGGGCCTGATGCGAGCTGGCTGCCTAAACGCATCGCCATCGTGCACGATTGGTGCCCCGATTTCCGCGGCGGCGAGCGAGTGCTCGCGGAGTTGTGCAGGATCTTTCCCGGGGCGGAGGTCTTCACGTTATTCGACTTCCTCTCAGATCAAGTGAAGCAAGAGCATTTTCCCGGCGTCACCTTTCACACCTCGATAGCCAACCGGCTGCCGATGGTGGACAAGTTCTACCGGTCTCTGTTCCCGATCTGCCCAATCTTGATCGAGCAGTTCGACGTCACGGACTTCGATGCCGTGATCACCTCCTCCGCCGCGTTCGCGCGCGGTGTGCTGACGCGGCCTGATCAGCCGCATCTCTGCTACGTTCATAGTCCGATCAGGTACGCCTGGGACGAGCAGTTCTCCTATCTCAAGCAGGGCCGCCTCGGGTATGGACCCAAGGGGTTGCTGTTCCGCTACTGCGCTCACAAGCTGCGGACCTGGGACGTGCGAACGGCCAACGGGCCCGATCTCATGTTGGCCAACTCGAGCTATGTGCAGTGCCGCATAAAGCGCGTGTACGGGCGCAAATCGGAGGTCGTCTTTCCGCCGGTTCCGATCGACGAACTGCAGTTCTCAGCCGATAAGGACGACTACTATGTGACGGCGTCGTTTCTCGCCCCTTACAAGCGGACGGACCTCGTCATCCAGGCATTTGCCGCGATGCCTAAGAGGCGCTTGGTCGTGGTTGGCGACGGGCAGCAAATGCGCGGCCTGCGTAAACTCGCCGGACCCAACGTGACCTTCGCCGGCTTTCTGCCGCGCGCCGAATACCTCGATGTCGTCGCCCGAGCGCGTGCGATGGTCTTCGCCGGGTGCGAAGATTTCGGAATTGCGCTTGTCGAGGCGCAAGGCAGCGGCACGCCCCTGATAGCCTTTGGTCGCGGTGGCGCAACCGACATCGTGCGCCCGCTTGGACTCCACCAGAGGCCGACGGGCGTTTTCTTTCGCCAGCAATCGACGGCGGCTGTCATCGACGCCATTGATCGCTTTGAGGAGAATTCCAGGGCTCTTCTTCCCGCCGCTTGCCGCGAGAATGCAGCGCGCTTTGGGCCACAGCGGTTCGCGCGCCAGGTTACACGAGCCTTCGCCGCCACGGTAGGCATGCACGATAACTACGCCGGTGCAGAGCGGCCCCTCGACTGGAGAAGGGTCCTCCAATCCGACGTCGACCCATCGAATGCAACCCATGCGGCGTCCGCCGATGCACGAAGCTAAAACTGTCAGCGGCCGAGTTACAACCGGGATCTGCTGTTTGCCGGTCCATCGCCAGCGACCACCATGCAGCAAGTGCTGAACTATTATGCGATCTTTCCTTCCGCCATTGTGCAGCCCACGGGGCCGCACGATGTCGGCAGGCTTCGCGCGCGCCTGCGCATTGCCGGCGCCGTCGGACGCTACCTTACCATTCAGCTCTGGTACCCGACGGAGGGCGCCCCGACGGTAGGCGACCGGCTGCTCACATTGTACTCGCGCTTACGGCACCCAACCTGGGCACCAGCACGCTACCGCGCGCAACTGCCCTCCGCGCAGAGCGTGTTTCCTTTCATTACCTACGTGCCGGATGCGCCTGGCGGCCGTCAGGACAACACGTACACGTTGGCCAACCTCGCCAGCCACGGCTTCATCCTCGCAGCATTACAAAATCCATTCGTCAATGACAGCAGGCAGCGTCAGCAAGCGCTCGTCAGTGAGGACGAATCGGTTGCGAACTTTGCAGATCACCGAATTCGCTCAGGGGTTATTGCTGCTTCAGAGCTCCTCGACGCGCTCGACCAGTTGAACTCCAAAAGTGCGGTGGGCACCTGGGCGGGACGATTCGATCTCAAGCGTGCGGGCATCCTAGGTTACGCCCTGGGCGGCACCGTCGCGGCAGCGACGAGCGCGGTCGATGGGCGCTACGTCGTTGCGGGCAGCCTCGACGGACCCGGCGCCGACGGCCCCCTCGTGAAGGTGCCTTACCTTCTTATGCGCAGCGACTCCGCTGCAAAGAACGCGGACCAGCATTCGTGTGGCGATAGAGATAGTGAGGCGAAGCAAACCTCTTCCCGACCAACCGGCAACGGCGCGAGGATGCAGGCGTCTTTGCCAACCAGCCACATCATCGAGATTGTCGGTGCACGCCGCGAGCACTTTAGCGATCGATTGGTGACTACCGTGAGGTTTGCACGCGGTGCGAGGCGCTCCGTGGGCCTGCGCGTTCGCGCCATCATCGACGCCTACACCGTTGCATTCTTCAAAACGTATCTCGGCTCGTCTCCGCATCCGCTTATGTGCGTGCGGCACTCGCCTTACCCCGAAGTGCGCTTTGTTGAAGGTAACGAGCCCGGACTGGCCGCGTCCGACAACGCCGGCAAACCCGTCGCCCGCTCCGAAACTCACTGAACGGCGCCGCCCCAGTTGGTGCTGGGTTGGGCAGCATGGCGCCCTCTACGACATCCCGCACCGCAACGTGGCCAAACTGACATCCTCCCAAAGAAGTACGACGACGACAGAGCTTTTGGATTGCAAGCGAACGAATGACGAATTACGTTAAGTTGCATAGCTAAGATGTTGTAAAAACATGCTTTGAATGGAGACGTCGTCGGGGGATTGACTGAGGGTTGAGTCCATTAGATTGGATCGAACGATGCGTGCACCTAGCCAGCAAATGCAGGACGTATTGGGCCAAGGCGACGTTGAACCTAAGGCAAATTTGGTGGGCTCCGCGTCTCGAGGCCAAACACCGCTAATCGTTATTGTCGATATGCATCTCCTGTCCAGGGAGTGCCTCGCCCGAGTCCTTAATCATGAACGCGGCGTGGCGGTCGAGTGCTACTCCACGCTCGACGAGTGGGTAGCAGTCGGACAGCGGATGCACCCGTCACTCGTGGTGCTCTGCCAGACCGGGCGTTCGAAGGTGGACGCCATTGCGGAGGTTGAGCACCTAACTCGGCTCTCGCCCCAGATCGGAGATTGTCCGGCCGTCGTTCTGTCTGACAACGAGGATCCAGACATTATCGTCCAGATGCTGGGCAAGAACGTCCGCGGGTACGTGCCGACGAGCCTCTCGATAAACGTCGCCCTTCACGCCATAGATCTGGCGCGAGCCGGCGGGGTGTTCGTGCCAGCCAGCAGTTTGGTGGCGGCCCATCGCGCGCCCGAAACGGCGGCGGCCACACCAAAGAGCAACGGTCTTTTCACCACACGCCAAGCCGCGGTGGTCGAAGCCCTACGCCGCGGCAAGGCCAACAAGATCATCGCCTACGAGCTGAAAATGCGCGAGAGCACCGTGAAAGTGCACGTGCGCAACATCATGAAAAAGCTCCACGCGACGAACCGGACGGAGGTCGCCTTTATGGCGAACCGTCTGCTCAACGGCGAGGAGCTGGCCGGTTAGGCCAGCTCGCTCGTCTTTTCTCCATTGCATTCTGAACGACGGTGCTTCTGGGCACCGGGGCTTACGCCCGCTTGGAGCAACGCCCGTGCGCGCTCCTATCGCTGCGCAAGTTGAGGGATATCCCTTCGGCCGTACGCGCCTACCAATTTTGCGCGTCTTGTAAGCGTTGGGCCGTGGGGGAAAAGTCAGGCTCGGTGAGGTATGCGTCGTGTCCAGCGAAACTCTATCGAACGCCTTTGAGCTGCCCCCGCACGATGGCGATTGTGAAGCCGCCGGGCGTGAGCTAGAGCGCGCCCGCGCCGCATTCGACGCTGTGATCGCTTCGGACCCGCGCCTGTTTCTACGGCCGAAGGAATCTCGCCAGAGGCTGACGGATATCGAGTTCATCCCCCGCTACGCGCAAGGTAAGCTCGAAGAGGGATCTCGCTACGCGCTCGGCGGCCTGACGAAGCGCTTGCTGGACATCGCTACAGCGTCAACGGCTTTGGTTCTCCTCGCACCGCTCATGCTGATCGTCATGCTTCTTATCTACGTGACGATGGGGCGGCCCATCTTCTTTTCTCAGCGGCGCATAGGGTTTGGCGGCGCTTCGTTCCCGTGTTTCAAGTTCCGTACCATGGTGAGCAACGCTGAGGCGACACTGGACCAATACCTTGAGCAGAATCCCGATGCTGCAAGGGAGTGGCTTGCCCGTCAGAAGCTACGGCGCGATCCGCGGATTACCGCGCTCGGGCGCCTCCTGCGGCAGTCGAGTATCGACGAGTTGCCGCAGCTCATCAGCGTTCTCCAAGGAAACATGAGCTGCGTTGGCCCACGGCCGATCGTCGAGCAGGAGATTGTCCGCTACGGCCACTACTGGAAGGACTACGTGAGGGCCCGGCCTGGCCTCACCGGAGCTTGGCAGGTTAGCGGACGCAACAGAATTGGATACCAGAAGCGTATTTGTCTCGACCGCTGGTATGTACGCCGCTGGTCCTTCTGGCTCGATCTGTGGCTTCTCGCCAGGACCATTCCCGCCGTCATGCAGTTCGACGATACGACCTAGCCCCATAGCCCAGGTGGTCAAGCCCTCAGCGACGAGAAGATGCAAGGAGCCCAATCAGATACGCGACCTGATGCACGGCCAGAAGCAGGAGTACGACAGTGATCGTGCGCAGGAATGACCAATCGAAGTGGAGGGCCACGCTGATTGTTCCGCAGGTAAGAACCGCGGCCCCGGCCAATAGCGCGGGCGCGCGAAAGCGCAGGCCGATGACCAGCCCTGCAATCGCCGCGACTAAGCTAGCCCAGACTAAGTTCAGCAGTGCGCTCCTACCAATCTCGAATAGAAACCTGGCTTTGCTCCAGGGCGAAGATTGCCGTGGGAAATGCGAACCGCTAGCGGGCCACCACCGCGCGGTCTTGAGGCAGGCAAACGGATTCGCAAGCTAAGCGCAATGCAGATTGAACCAGTCGCCGTCGCATTGCTGAGCGTCCTACTCCTTGCGGGTTACTTCGCACGGTCGACGGTTACTGTGGCACTCTTTGCTTCCCTACCCTTCGGGGCAACCGCCATCGCCACTTTAACAGCGATGGGCGGCTCGTCGCTGCTGCTCTTCACGCCGCTCGCCGGCCTGCTCATCGTAACCACATTGGGGCGAAAGTCGGCGTTGGACGGGTTGCGTACGATTCTTGCCGATCAATGGGTTGCCGCCCTGGTCTCGTTCCTCGTCATCTACGTCCTCGCCGGTGCGCTCATACTGCCACGCCTCTTCGAGGGGCAGACAACCGTCTTCGTGCCGGGCGACGGCAAGATCATTGAAGTTCCGCTCGTCCCGGTCTCCGGAAACATCAACCAGAGCTGCTACTTCATCGCCAACGCGCTTTGCTTCTTCGCCTTTAGCGTGCTGCTGCTGAACCCCGCCTACTTCCGCGTCCTGAAGATCGCGATGTTCACCTTCGCGGGGGTGCATGCCGGCCTCTGCATAGTGGACCTCTGCGGTAAGCTTGTCGGCGACGGCGACGTCCTCGGTTTTCTCCGCACGGCTGGATATTCAATGTTGTCCGATGTGCGGGCCGAAGGGATCTGGCGCATCGTGGGTGCCTACCCAGAGGCATCGACGTGCGCGGCTGCAACAGCCACGGGGTTCGCATTCACCTTCAGCTATTGGAGAGCGACGGGTTCGCGGCCGGCCTTTGTGCTGACCCTGATCCTCCTAGCCCTTCTGCTGCTGTCGACCTCGTCGACGGGATACATCGTCTTGACGGTGCTGACATCGATCTTTCTCGCCACGCTCATCCTCGATGCAATGCGCTGCCGGCTGCGGTCGCGCGATCTCTGGGTTCTGGCCTGCGCCGCCGCTGCTGTCCTAGCCGTTCTGGCGATCGCAATAGTGACCGATCACGCACTCGATCCGATCGAGCAGCTATTCCAGGGCACAGTCGTGAACAAAGCGATGTCAGCGTCGGCGGCAGAGCGCCTTTATTGGAATTACAAGAGCTACATGGCGTTCCTCGACACCGGTGGGCTCGGTGTTGGCTTGGGAAGCTCGCGCGCGTCGAGCTGGGTCGTCGCCGTACTGTCGCAGTTGGGTGCCTTGGGGATGGCCGTGTTCGCCGTGCTCACGTGGCAGCTGCTCAAGCGCCCGTTTGCCAAACGTCCCGCCCCCGAGCTCATGGAGACGGCGGCAACGTGTATGGGCATCCGCGCCGCGGCATTTGCCACGATGGTCGCGCTCGTCACGTCGGCGGGCAATGCTGATCCAGGAATATTCTTCTTCACCGCGCTTGCGGCGCTGCTGGCAGGCCGCAGACTGCTTGCGCAGGAAGCTGCCCCAGCCGCGCGGGTCCCGAGACCATGGTGCGACGGGCCCGTCGGCGCCCCTGCCTATTGACGATCAAACGCCCGCGCCGGAGCAAAGCGACTTGCGAGCGCCGCGGACAACAGGGTCACATGACTTGAATGCGGCCGGGGTCGAGCCGCCCCATGAGGAGATCAAACATCGCGCGGATATTACCGAAAAGGCGTCCGCGCCGATCGACCCAGGGTTCCGCGCGCAGGCTGCGGACGGTGTTGGCAGCGAGATTGCGGGCAATCAGCGTGAGCGCTCTCGCGGGGCTCATCGTGCCTTTGCCGATAAGATAGAGCGGGTTGGCAACCTGCGAGTAGCCGAGCTTCAGCCCCGACTGGCGTCCCTGCTTCACACCGAGGTGCACGCCGCGTGTCGCTTCCGTGGAAACGACGCGACCGAAGCGCGCAAGCTGCCTGCTGAAATCGACATCCTCCAGCCACCCATACAGGGCCAACCGCTCGTCGAAGGTGAGCTCGTGAGCGATCACCGGAGCGATGCGCATGCTCATATTGCAGCCGTAGCCGTTGTAGACGTCCCTTATCCTGCCGAACGAAGCGGAACCTGAGCTCGTCCCCAGTACCAGCCAATCGGCCGCATCGAAGGTGAGACCCGGGCCGAGGATGCCGTCCTCGATCAGCCGGCCGGTGGTCATGACAACATCTGCGTGGTCGAGCATGATCGCTTCGACATTTTGCAGATAGTCGGGGCTGGCGACGAAGTCGTCATCGAAGAACACCAGGACGTCATATGCCTGCACGTCACGCAGTATGGCGTTGCGCTGACAGGCAAGTCCGCGCGGTCCCGCCAGTGCCGTCACCCCAGGATAGGCTTGGGCCGCGCCCTGCAGGTCGCAGCTATCAGGGGCGCAAACCACAACATAATCGGGGGCGCGAGACTGTAATCTGAGCCGCTGTAGCGTCTGCGCCAGCACCGCCGGTCGTCCCAACGACGCGATGCCGACGGCCAGACGCAATCGTCGCCGGTCATCCCCATCCCCAACTTGATCGCCCGAAGCGACATCACTCGACGGGGAAAGCCTGCTGACGATTGCCCCCGATGCGGTGGGCCGCCGCTGCCGGACGGCAATCTCATAGACACGCATATAGTCGCTTGCGACGCGGCTGACGTTGAAGCGCTGCGAATTGCATTTGGCCCTCTGCCTTGCCGCCTGAAGGGCACGCGGGCTTGTCATGAGCGCACCGAGCTCTGCCGCCAGCGCCGCCGGATTGCCCGGCTCGACCAACGCCCCGGCCGCGCCGAATTCCAAGAGCTCGGGTATGCCGCCAACGTTGGTGCAGACAACCGCGCAGCCAGCGTGGCGCGCCTCCGCGATACTCAACCCGAATGGCTCGGCATGCGAGGCTAGGGCGAAGATGTCGGCGCTATCAAAGACCGGCTTTGGGTTGTCGACATAGCCGAGGAAGTGGATGCGGCTCGTGAGGCCGGCGTCTTTGGCAAGCTTCTCGAGCGCCGCGCGCTCTGGTCCATCGCCGGCGACGTAGAGGTGCCAGTTCGGAGCGCGCTCCGCAACCAGGCGAAAAGCTTCAATGAGGTCGTCGACGGCCTTGCGCTTCTCAAGCCCGCACACGGTGGCAATGCATGGGCGCTCGATAACGACGTGATGATGCGAGCTCTGCCGCTCGTCGCGTGGCGAACCGATGGTTCCGTTGTGGACGACATGCAGCCGCTCCCCGCTGTAGCCCTGGGCCAGGAGCCGGCGTTGCTCCGCCTCGCTGACGGCGACCACGTGATCGCCAAGCCGCATCAGCCGAGAATGGCGGTCGAAGGAATTGTGAACCGTCGTCACAAGTGGCACACCGAGAGCGCGCGAGGTCACATAGCCGGCCACGGCTCCCGACATCATATGGGCATGCAACAGCGTGGGTTGGAAGCTGCGACAAAACGAATGCAAGCTTCTTATGCTGTGCGCCGCGGTGACCGGGTTCCGTAGACTCTGCGGCAGATGCAGGTGCCGGACACCACAGCGCTCAAGAAGCTCCTCGTAGCGGCCGCCGGCACTCGCGTAGACGACATCGTGCCCGTCGCGCGCCTGCTGGCAGGCCAGATCGACGGGTACGATGACGTTGCCGCCATGAACGCAATGGTTGACAAGGTGGATGATCCGCATTGGGCACAGACCGCGTCAGTTCTTTCTGTAGGCCCGCACATAGTCGACGTACATGTATGAGGGATTGATCGTCTTATCGATCGGCCAACCAGAGCCCAGCGCCAAGTCGAGCAGGATAAACATGGGACGATGGTGCTCGAGCGGCGTCTTTACGCGCCCCGTCTCCTTGCCATCGAGATAGAAGATGATCCAATCCGCTTCGACCGAAGCACCGTACGTATGAAACTGATCGGAGAGAGAGCCGTAGGGAACGCTGTGCTGTATGTGATGCGTCTGCTTTTCGATGCCTTTACTCTTCGGCCAGACGTGCACGGTCGTGTGATAAATGTCGGGACCGACGCCGTAGTATTCGAGAATGTCGATTTCGGCCGACGTCTTGGGATCTTTGTTGGCGATCAACCAGAACGCCGGCCAGACTCCGGGTCCCGGCGGCAGCTTCGCACGCATCTCGAAATAGCCGAACTGCTGGAAGAAGCCGTTCCCGGAGGTATCGGCCGAAGACAGTAGCCCCGAGCGCCACTTTCCGTCACTGCCGTTGCGCGCCTCGATACGCAGTATTCCGTTCTCGATCGTGAAGGGAAAGTCCGGCGCTGGGTCGGCAAACTGCGCATCCCCGAAGTCGCCGTGCCAAGGCGTGTGCGCGATCCAGCGCGTTCCCGGGCCCCAAGCTGAAACGTCCAACCGATCGAACGTTTCGTCGAAGGTCAGCTTGTAGCCCGACAGATCGATATCGCTGGGCGTATACGGCTGCTCCACCCCCTGTGTGCCGGAGGCGAGGACGAGCAGACCGAAGCAGGCAAGGACGCGGCGCAGATAACGCAATGCTCTAGACCCTCGAGCCAGGCCCATCCGATCGCTAGAAGCGGGCGAGCGCATTCACTCGGATAATGCACGACCCACCAACAAAGCGCACCGACCCGACGGAGTACGGCAACTTACACCTTTTGGTCAGGTCTACAGCGTTGTGATGAGCGCCGCCCGCGCTCGGCACCGCTAGGCTCGTCACATCTGGCGGACATTCAAAATAACTAGCGTCAGCTGTGACCGCCTCCCGCGCGAGTTCGAATGACCCGCTATGCCATCTCCGATCGAGCGTGTCGTTGTCATCAATGACGATTGCGTCCCCAGTGGCGGCGCGGCTGCTATCGCTCTCGCGTCCGTGGAGGAATTGCGCTCCCGAGGCATAGCGGTGACGATGATCACTGGCGACGGCGGCGCCAACCCCGACGTTGGGCGGCGTGGCGCCGACCTCGTTGCGTTTGGCGGCCGGCACATTCTGGAGGGCAGTCGGCCTGCTATCCTACGCGGCCTCTACAGCCGGAGGGCGGCCAGCCAGCTCAATGCGTGGATCACCAAGAACGATACGCCCGGCACGATTTACCATCTTCACAACTGGCACAAGTTTCTATCGCCCGCGGCGTTCGTTCCGTTGCGCCGCGTGGCGCATCGCCTCGTGCTCTGCGCGCACGATTATTTCCTGGCCTGTCCAAACGGCGGCTATTTCCACTTCCCGCGCGGTGAGATCTGCAATCGCTCACCCATGGGTGCCGCCTGCCTCATGGCCCAATGCGACAAGCGGAACTATGCGCACAAGCTTTGGCGGGTTGCGCGCAGCGCTGTTCGCCGACTGGCGATGGACCTGCTCAATACATCCGCTACCGTATTAGCCGTGCACGAAGGTATGGTACCCCTCCTCGCGCAGTCCATAGATCGCCGCTCGATCCGCGTGCTGCGCAACCCGGCCTCGCCGTGGCTGCCGTCGCGCGTCACCGCCGAACTCAATCACAGGCTTCTATTCGTCGGGCGCCTCGAGCAAGACAAGGGTGTCATGCACTTGGCTCGGGCGGCGCGTAGCGCCGGGGCTCCGCTCCGCATCATCGGCACGGGGCCCCTGGCGCCGGTCATCCGCTGCGATTTCCCGGAAGTGGAGCTGGCGGGCTGGAAGCCAAAGACAGAAATCGCCAAACTTTGTCGTGACGCGCGCGCTCTGGTCATGCCCAGTCAATGGCGCGAAACGTTTGGCCTCGTGGCAATCGAGGCGGCCATGAGTGGGATACCAATCATCGTATCGCACGCCGCACTCATCTCCGGTGACCTTGAGCGGCTCGGGGCCGGAATTGGCTGTGACGGACACGATGTGACGGCGATGGCCAAAACCATCACCCGCATAATGGGCGACGACGCGTTGGTCGCGGACATGAGCCAGTGCGGCTTCGATACGGCACGCTCGCTGGCGCCGACACCGCAGGATTGGGGCGACCAGCTCATCGCCCTCTACGAAGAAAAGCTCGCCGGAGCAGAACCGGCGGATTCGAGATCGCTGGCGCGTGCCTCGTCGGGCTATGGGGGCCCCGTCGCGTATCCGTCTGCGCGGATGCAACGGGGCATAAGATAGGGGCGGACAATGCTGAGTATGTTCTTGGGCAGATCGGCATTTTCGCCCTCTTCTCTCTCCTCGCATCGCGACGGCTGACGCTGTCCATGTGCCGGTGGACGAACGGCCCGCTGTGGCCTCCTCACCCCAGCGCACCACACCCGGCTGCAGCGGCCGCAAGTGCGCGTTCAGTAGCGGGCTGTGAACGTCTCGAACTTCGAGCCAGTGTCGTTGCCCCACTCCCAGTTCACGGCTATACCGACGCGTCTGATGCACATTGCAGTGTCGGATGGATAGAGATCCGTAAGCGATCGCTGCAGCACGGGCTCGCCGTCGATCAGTATGACAAAGCGCAAACCATCGAAGGTGACGCGCAGGTCGAACGGTTCGCCCCAGCGGATGGCGTCGGCCACCATCGTCCAGACCGCATCGTAAAGCTCTTCAAATCCGTTTCGTTTGCTGAACAACGCGATCGACGCGCCGTTGTAGGCGTCGTCCAAATACGCCGTGAAGGAGAGATAGTTGTCGTTGTCTTGCCAGAAGACGAGGCCGCACCGGCAGTTGTGGCGTTCGCCGCGCTGTGTGCCTGGTGGCGTGATCCGCACAGCGAGATCGGCAAAGTCCGGCTTCGACCAGGCGAGTGTGTGGAAGGTGCGCCCGGGATGGGGCGCATCCACACTGGCGCGAACTTTGGCTAATCCGTCGCCGCTATCGACGACGCCGCAGCCGATGGTCTTTTCCCACACGGCACCGCCCGTCGTCGCGCGCCGCTCCTCCAGCTCGCCCCGCTGTCCGAGAAAGTCGTCGGCAAGAATGACCTGCGAACCAAATCGGCTCCACGGGGCTTCGAATTGGATCGAAGGCGGAATCGGGACCGCGCGCGGATGGGCTTCGAAATCCCGCACACGGACCTGGCTACCTGCGTCCCACCACACCCCCACACCGGTCGCGTTCGCGAGCGTGCGGTCGTCAAACCAGCGGTCGAAGAGCCTAACACCATCCACATAGCAACCAAATTCGCTGCCGCTATCAAGGATTTGGACCGATTGCGTTCTGCCAAGCCGGCCGATAGAGGTTTCGTCTGCGGCGATGGTGGATCGCATTCCGTTTTCCACCCGCTCGAGTCTTACCGCGCTGGGTGAAACCACCAGCAGCCAGTAGTTGCTCTTGTCTTCCGCCCGCCATACCAGCCCGGCCGCGCCGCCGCTCGAATCTATGAGTGCGTGGACTAAGCCCGACGGTGCTTGCGGCTTAAGGATGGCAATGGTTTCTGAGTTGCGCGTGCTCGCGCCGCTTTTTGTCCGCTCGCAGTGCCCACGCAGAACGTTCCAATTGCCGCCCGCCGCAGCCGCCTGGAGTGCACCCTCACCCGTCAGTGCATCTGCGACGTGCGAACCGGCATACCGTGCGCCGAGCTCCGGTAGCTGCTCGATATGAACCTTGTGAACTCGGGTATCGACACGAAAACCGATCTGGCCCAGCACACACTGGTGAATGCCGGCGTACAGTGTCTCGTCCGAGTTGAACGCGTCAATCGCCACCGGCCGCATCATCGGGAAAGCACCGAGCCCACGCGCGCCCTCGCTAGCTGCGACATAGTAGATGGCGCCCTGCTGGCGCAGCGTGACGAGATAGTAGATCTGCAGATTCTGCAGGCGACGGAAGGCGCTCAGGCAGCGCTCGCCGGTGCGTGCCCAGAGTTCACCGTTCTCCCCTTCGGCGGCATGCAGGATAAAGCCGCAACCGTCGACGAGCGGGTCGCTGGGGGATTCGCTGGTGAACCAGCCGAGCGCAAGATTCTCGTTATAATCTGGCCGCTTGTAGAACCGCACCGTGCTGTGCAACCACCCGCGGAAGCGGCGTAGCAGCCGGTTTCGCGGCGACGCGCGCAACGCGCGAATGAGCCGCTGCGTCAGCGGATCAACTTCCGGGCCTTTCGCCCAGCGCCACAGTCTCCGCGCGATGCCATCCGGCAGCCCGGCGGCTTGCGAGGTGTTGTGCCCATTAGTGATCGCCACCGCCAACGTCAAACCGGCCGTTCGCGAAAATGGGCCATAGGCGATGCCCTGACGTTGCCACCCGGGCGTGATGAGCGGCTGCAGGCGCAGTGCGCCGTGATCGATGGCCATCACCCGCTCGGTGTCGCGGACGAGCCTCCCAGCACCTGTCGTTGCTTTCGTTCCGAGCACGCGGCCCGCCGAGCGGTCGTCCGTAAACACGTCGACCACCAGGGCGCGCAGACGCGCCGGTGGCCGCTTCTTTCCAAGTAAGATCGGCTTTGTCATCGCAGGAGCCGGGCGCTCACCTGGACCTCTGGCCGTCAGTTGTTCGAATTACTAGTCCCTAGCCTCGGAACTCCCCAGATTCCATAGACAAATCGTATGCGGGTCGATCTAGCCGAAAGAGGTATGGCGGCCCCAGGACAGGGCCGGTGTGTGGTGCCATTCTCGTGGGTGACCCGCAGGCCGGCAACCTATCGCGCTGCAGTGACACTGCGCTTAGTCGATCCAGCGGCCACACCGTTGTCAGGCTGTAGTCACCGGAACGAGTTCATGCTCACGCGACGTGCCGCCTGCCGCGCTCTCGATAGGCTGATGCGCGAGCAACTCAGTCCGATCGACGTCGACGGGCAAAGCTCGACGGTTATCTTCGCCCCCCACCCGGACGACGAGACACTGGGTTGCGGAGGCATCGCTTGCAAGAAGATCGCGGCAGGTGCCCGCGTCAGGTTTGTGTTCATCACCGACGGCGCGGCCTCGCATGCGGATCACATCGGTGCCGAGGAGTTGCGCCAACTGCGCGAAGCCGAGGCGATTGAGGCCGTGCGGCGGCTCGGCGGCGCGCCAAATGATGTCACGTTCCTGCGCTTTCCGGACGGGCGCGCACATCAACACGTACCTGCCATCGCTCGGGCGATATCGCCACTGCTTACTGAATGGCAGCCCGACAGCGTCTTCGTCACCCACGCCGGCGAGCCCACGACTGATCACACAGCCGCCTATCAAGCCGTGCGCGCCGCGCTGCGTACGCACGCTCGCCCGGTGACCGTCTACGAGTACCCCATTTGGTACTGGTACCATTGGCCATGGGTGCGCATGACGGGTGATCTCCCGCGTTTGTGGCGCACGACAGCGCGCCAGACCTGGAAGACCGCTGCCGGGCTGCGCTCGGTCTCGGCGTTCAACAGCCATATCTATGTGGGTGATGTGCTCGATGTGAAGCGCAATGCCCTGGCTGCGCACGTCTCGCAGACGCAGCGGCCGCAGGGACGACGCAGCTGGCCGATATTGTCCGACCTTTCCGGTGGCGACCTCGTCGAGCGCCTCCTAACCGACTACGAGACGTTCCGGCGCTATGAGGCAAACACTTAACGGCTGGCGGAAGTGCCGCGAGCTTGGAGCGGAACCACTGGAAGATAGCAGATGCAATTGATGACGAAACTACGCGATGCACTTGCCCCTACGGTTGTCGAGGCCGGCGAGGCCGCTGGGCTGAAGCTCACGGCACGGCGCGCCGACCCCAATTTCGCGCGCGGTACCTACGAGCGCCCGCTACAGGTGTTTATCGCCAAGAACCTGTCGGCGGGGGATGTCTTTTACGATATCGGCGCCAATATAGGCTTCTTTTCGCTGATCGCGGCCCGACACGTGGGCCCGCAGGGGCGCATCTATTCTTTCGAGCCGGTGCCCGAGAACGCCGCCGCCATCTCTCGCAGCGCGCATTTGAATGGCTTCGATACGGTCGACGTATTCGCCGCTGCCGTAGGCTCTTCGGATGGCCGTGCCGAGCTGATGCTCGCCCGCCATATCGGCGGCGCTACACTCGCCTCGGTAGGTCCCCCCCCCGATCTGTGCGGACGTATCGAGGTCGACCTCGTGAGCATCGACACGGTGATCGCTCAGCGCGGCTTGCGCCCGCCTTCGCTGATCAAGATCGATGTCGAGGGCGCGGAGCTGGAAGCGTTGACCGGCATGGTGGGAACGCTACGCGCGCATCGGCCGACCGTCCTTTACGAAATCGATGATGCGAGCCGCGCGGGACTGGTGCGTAAGGTCGAGGCTCTTGCCGCCTTTTGGTCTGCGGCAGGCTACGTGCTGACACCCCTCCCCGCCGCCTACCAGGGCATCGATTGGCACGTGGCGCACGTCGTCGCGCGGCCGGCACCGGCGCAATGAACCGCACGACAGGCACTTCCTTGGGAGGCCGCATGCAACAGCCGCAGACCATGCGTAGAAGACTGAGGGTCTTGGTACGGGACTACCTACGCAAGCATTCACCCGCGTTGTTGCGTAGCCTGAGCAATTTTCACCTCACGGAGGATCGCAAGATCCTTGAATCGATCATTTTGACCGATCTGCGCGACGATCCGCAGGTGAACCGCATCTTGTTCGTCGGCTGCGAGTGGTACACCAAGCCCTACGAGCCGATGTTCCGCTCCAAGGAGTATTGGACGCTCGACGTTGACCCGGAGAAGCGCCGCTACGGCGCCGCGCTGCATGTATGCGATACGTTGATGAACCTCGGTCGCCATTTCGCGCCCGGCTATTTCGACGCGATCGTCTGCAACGGCGTGTTCATGAAGACGGCAATAGAAACGCGTGAGGAGGCGGAGCCTTCATTCGAGGCGTGTCGGCGGTGCCTGCGCGAGGGCGGTTGGTTTATCCTCGGCTGGAACGACGTCGACGAGTTGCGCCCATATCCGCCTAGCGAGAGCCCTGAGCTTGGCGCCTTCGAACGGTCGACGTTCCCGCCGATGGGCGTGAAGGAGTATCTGACGGATACGAGCATCCGGCACACGTATACGTTCTTCAGGAAGCCGCTCAGCGCCTCAATGGAGCGCGGCGGCGATGCTGGACCGTTCCCCCGCCAGCCTGCGATAAACGGTCATCAAACGGTCGGCGCGCGCTTGCCATGAATACTCCTCCACCGCCCGCTTGCGACCTTCGCAGCCCATAGCGTGGGCGCGTGCCGGATCCTCGAGGATGAATGCCAGGGCACGCGCGAGATCGTCCGGCCTGTCCGGCTCGACGAGCATCCCCGTTCGGTCGTTGGCAACTGACTCGCACATGCCGCCGACGCGGGTGCCAACCACCGGTTTGCCGCAGGCCATGCCCTCGACGACCGATATTCCAAAGCTTTCGCTGAGCGAGGGATTAACGACGACGTCGGCCGCTTGATACGTTTCCACAAGCTTCGCGTGAGGGACATTGCCCAGGAAGCGCACGCGTTCGCCCACATCATAGTCGGCAATCAGTTTTTCGAGGTGCTGTTCATACGTGCATGCCCCCCAGCGATCATAGAATCGCAAGAGCGCGGTGACCCGCGGGTCGGACGATAGGCTCGTTATGAAATCCGGAGAGAGAGCCCACTTCGGACCCGCAATGTGCAGTTCGACATCCTCGAACCTACGCGCAAGCTCACCGAACGCTTCGATCAGCGTATGGATTCCCTTCTCGGGTGAAACCCTCCCAACGAAAAGAATGCGCCGCTTTCGATCGGCGCCCTGTGACGGGGCCGCTTTTGACTGAGGGCGGGGCTGAAAGCGCGTGACATCGACCCCGTTGCCGACCGTGGCAACGATGCCGGGATAGTCGGGGAATGCTGCGCGAAAAGTCGTGGCGATGTGGTCGCTGACGGCAACCACGGCATCGACCGCCTCGAGTTGCCTCGCCACCTGATCGTGGTCGCGCTGCGAAAGCCACTCGCACTGCATCTCGAGCACAAGCCGGCGCGAGCAGCCAGGTGGTTTCAGATCGCGGCACCAGTTCCAATAGTTCATGACGTGCACGACGCCCGGTCTGTCCTCATCGAGTAACCGCCGGACCTTGGAACGGTATTCCGCATGGTCATCGATCTTGTCGACAAGCCCAAGCCAGCCCGCCAAACGCGGCCAGTCGCGGATGAGCTTTTGCAAAAGCCGGTCACGTAGGACCGGGATGCGCCTGATGCTGAACGGCACGCCTTCCGGCGCCACGTCATCGGGATGGTCCTTCCCGTAAAGCGTGATGCCAGCGCTGCGTCCCAGCTGCAGCGCCGTGTGATAGACGATCAGTCCGATGGAGTTTTGCTCCGGCGGGAAGAACCGGTCATACGGTTGGCTGACGTATACCAGTTTCATTCGTCGGCTCGCCCTCAAGCGCGCTTGCGAACCACGGTATTGGCTTCATCGAGTTCGGCTTGATACGCCGCGAGACGCCGAATGCCGTCCTCCAGCGATACTTGGGGCCGGTTTAACAGGGCTCTCATCTTCGCGGTATCTGGGCACCGCCGGGTCATGTCGCCCTCTTTCAGCGGCGGCAGCGATTTCAGTTTTGAAGAAGACTTCAGAACCCGTATGACGGTTTCAGCCAAGCGCCGGACGCTGATCTCATGATCGCTACCGATGTTTATGACGTCGTTCTCCTCCGCCCCCGTCCGATGGACGGCGATGCAGGTATCGACCGTATCGTCAACATAGCAGAACGATCGCGTCTGTGAGCCGTCCCCGTATATCGTCAGCGGCTCGCCATTCATTGCCGCTCTTACAAACTTCGGCAACACGAAGTCCTCGCTCTGGCGCGGACCATAGGTGTTGAAGAAGCGGAAAATGGTGTACGGCAGACCGTATTCGCGCTGGTAAGTCCGCAGGTAGACTTCGCCAATATTCTTGACGACGGCGTACGGAAGCCGCGAGTTCAGGGGCGTTGTTTTTTCGTTCTGCGGTATCTCGAACGGCTCGCCGTAGACCTCAGACGACGACGAGAAGTAGACGCGTCGTACGCCCGTGTTCTTGCAGAGCCGCAGAACGTTCTCGATGCCGGCTATGTCGCGCAGCACGAGCAGCGGATTCTCCAAGGTCCGCTGCACACCCACGACGGCGGCGAAATGGAAGACATGCGTAAAGTGGAAGCGAAAGAACAACGGCGCTAGATCGGCAAAGTCATTCACATCCGTTTTCACGAAAGTGAGATTGCCGGCGTCGATGCGGACCTTATCGAGGCTGCCCGTCGATAGGTTATCGGCAACGACCACTTGCGTCTGTGGCAGCTTGATCAGACCGCGGACGAGCGCGCTGCCAATATTGCCGGCGCCACCGGTAACCAGGATTGAATCGGCCATCTGGTGCTCCCTCTGACCGGGATGCCGGACAGCCAACATGGACTGCTGCCACGTGAAGATGGCCCGGTAGCTCGGCAGATCGGTTCTGCATTTGAAATGTAGCCGCCCGGTCGATGCTCGCAACGCTCTCCAAAGGCGTAGAAGGTCGGTCAGCCTCGCCATTCGACGTACCACCCGCACGTCGAAGCGCTTAGCGCGCGCGCCGATGTCCCTATGGCACAATCATTTTTCGACGCAGCTTTTCAGCCGCCGGCGCCGTCGCGGCCGTGACTAACGGGATTCGGGCAGCATGGAACTTTTGGACGTCCAAACGCAGCCAGCGGGCGTGCGCTACGCAGACGTTTCGCACGCTTTGAACCTATTGGAACAGATCGAAACGCGGCGCTGTACCGTTGCCGTCATGGGGCTCGGCTATGTCGGGCTCCCGCTAGCCTTGGTTTCGATCAAGGCGGGGTTCAAGGTCCTCGGTTTCGATACCAACGAGGCGCGCGTTGAACAGCTCAACCGCGGCAACAGCGGCATTAAGCACATTCCCGGCGCCGCCATCATGGAAGCCATTGATGCTCGCCGGTTTCAGGCGACCAATGACTTCGTCAGGCTGAGTGAGGCGGACGTAATACTGATCGCTGTGCCAACGCCGCTTACTCGCAATCGTGAGCCCGACCTTTCATTCGTCGAGAAGAGCACTCAGGCCATCGCCGACGCGTTGCGTCCCGGGCAGCTCGTTGTTCTCGAGTCGACGACCTGGCCAGGCACGACGCGCGAGATCATGCAGCCGATACTCGAGGCGACTGGCCTGAAGGCCGGCAAGGATTTCTTCCTCGCATTTTCACCCGAGCGCGAGGATCCGGGGAATGGGCAATACGGCACCGCAACTATTCCTAAGGTCGTTGGCGCAGATGATCCCACTTCCCTGCGTCTCGTTCGGGCTCTCTACGATTTGCTCGTGGTGCGGACCGTTCCCGTGTCGTCGACCGCCGCGGCGGAAGCGGTGAAGTTGACTGAGAACATCTTTCGTTCCGTCAACATCGCCCTCGTGAACGAACTCAAAGTGATTTACGAAAAGATGGGCATCGACGTTTGGGAAGTCATCGACGCCGCCAAGACCAAACCATTCGGATATATGCCGTTCTATCCGGGACCTGGCCTCGGCGGGCACTGCATTCCCATCGATCCGTTCTATCTGACGTGGAAGGCGAGAGAGCTCGAGATCGTGACGCGATTCATCGAACTCGCCGGCGAGATCAACACGAACATGCCGCACTACGTAGTCGATCGCCTCTTGGAGGCTCTGGATAGCCAAGCTGGCCGCGCGTTGAATGGCGCCCGAATACTGCTCATCGGAATGTCATACAAGAAGAACGTGGAAGATACGCGTGAGAGCCCATCGCTGAAGCTGATGGATCTCATCGAACGCCGAGGCGCGCGCGTCGACTATCACGATCCTTACGTGGCGGAGATCCCGCCTACGAGGGAGCATGCCAAGTTGTCCGGCAGGCGTTCCGTCGAGCTATCTGAAGACAATCTGGGCTCCTACGACGCGGTTCTGATCTCCACCGATCATGACGTGATCGACTGGAGGCATGTCGCGAAGGCGTCGAGGCTGGTCATCGATACTCGTAACGCCTGCGCCCGGAATGGAGCCTCCGGCCCGCACATCGTGAAGGCCTGACCGCTGCGATCCCCCCGTTTTTCTCTGTGCGCTTCTAGCCGCGAATTCTCAGCAGCAGATCGCGCGTGGCAAAAATGTCTGGGCGGTTGAGCGCCATGGTAGCAGCGCCATAGGCCAGAGCACCTACGGCGATGGCGCCGGCGAGGGCCCAGGGATCCACCGGAGCATCGACGGCATGCCGCCAGGCGGTGACTGACACGAACATCAGCGTCGTCGTAAGTGTGAGTCGCGGCAATGTCGCGAGCGGCTTCAGCACGTTTATGCCCGCGAGCCGCTGCGTGTAGTAGAGGAGGGGCGGCACCAGAACGAAGTTGCAGAACACGACCGCGGCGACTGTCGCCTCGATGCTGATTTGCGCGCCGGCGGTCACGAGGATGGCTGCGAGCACCGTATAGACAATGTTGAACTTGAGGATCAACCGTGAGTGGCCAAGCGCGAGAACGGTGCCGGCGCATACGCTGTCGAGCGTCCGCACAATGCCAAGCAGCATGAGGATTTGAACAGCGGGGACGCTCGCTGACCAGTGCTCGCCGAAGACCAAGGGCACAACATCGGGGGCGATGGCGGCAAGCCCGATGAACACGGGGAACCCTATGATAGTGACCACGCGGATCGAGCCGTCGAAGAACTGGTCAATCTTGGCCCTGTCGTTCTGCAGCCGGGCGACCGCTGGCATGGCCATACCGGTGATCGGTCCGAGGAATACGTTCGATAGCAACTCGAGCGGCCGACGCGCCACGGCGTATATGCCCACGGCACTGGGGCCGAGAAACGCTCCAAGCGCCACCTTGGGAATTTCCTCATTCACGTACGACCATAGCGAGTATCCGACGATCGGGGTGGCGAACCCAAACAACTCACGGCAGCGCTCATAGGAGTAGCGCAGGTGCGGTCGCCAAGCCCCAAACAACAGCAGAATGCCGGTCTCCGTGAGTGCCTTGGCGATCTGCATCCAGACAAGGCTCCACACGCCATGACCGGCAACCGCCAATCCGATGCCAACCGCGCCCCCGACCACACTGCCCGTCAGGCTGCGTATGGCCAGCAGCCTAAAATTCAGGTCGCGCTTGAGAATCGCGATCGGTACGGCCGCGATGGCTTGAATGGCGATAATCAGGCCGGCGCAACGAACAAGCTCGACGAGGAGCGGTTCGTCGAACGCAAACGCAATGAGATGAGCTGAAAGACTTACCAGCCCGCTCAACAGCGCACCGACGCCAACTAGGAACCAGAATGCGGAGTCCAAGTGCAGTTGGTCGATCTCGGGCCGCTGGATGATCGCATCGGCGATGCCCTTGGTCACGGGCACGGCGAGGATTACTGGCGCCGTCATTGCTAGAGCGGCGAGCCCGATCGCGTGCGGGCTGAGCAACCGGGCGAGCACGACGAAAACGATGAACAACGTCGCCTGCTGCCCCCAAGTCTCGACTGCGGTCCAGAACGCGCCATTGGCGATCTTGCTGCCGATCTTCTTCATCGCGCGATCTCCCCAACCTTGGCCATAGCGTGTCCGCGCCAGCCTGGTCGAGGTGCAGAGACATCAACGCGCGTCAGGTTGAGAGGACGTAACAAGCAATGCCGCGTGAAGTCGGTCGCGAGTCGCGCAAATTCCGGGGCGCGGAGCGGAGTTTGATTCCAGGCCGCCCACGTACGAATCGAGCGCAGCGCTATCGCCCACCTCGACACGACGGCTTGTTCGCGGCGGTCGATGGCCGCGTAGCACACGAAGCCGCGGAAGGTTGCGCCGAAGCGATCGAGGACTGTACGCACCTGTCCGTCATAGCGCTCCCCCGGAAGGAAGCCCTGTCGCCGGCTGGTGGTGCCAACCGGCCGGGTGTGCTTGACGACGACATCGTCGACGATCGCATAGCGGAACCATGGATCATCGCCGAGACGCGTCCACAGCAGGTCTATGCCGGTCTCATACCCTAACTCAAAGAGCGGCATCGCGCGTTTGAGCTGCGCGGCGCTGAAGACTGGGCACATCATCTCGATGGCATTCGAGAAACGAAGCCGGTATGCGCCGTTCACCAGCGTCGCGGCATAGGAAAAGTAGCTGTCCCACGAGAGCGCCGGCTGGAACAGATCGAGCCGGTGTCGGCGCCCGATTTCGAAGAGCCGCTCGATGTCCCGTCTGGTCGCGATGATGTCATCGTCGAACAACGCGATGAAATCGTACTTATCGAACAACGCCGGATAGCGGCGAAAGATTTGCGCATAGCCGGCAATCTTCGGCCCGGGAACGGAGATCATCGACGTGCGCGCGTCCGCTTGACAGCAAGCCCCCTCCTCATAAGAGGCGACCAGGACGTCAAAGCCTCGCTCCCCTCCGCCCTCGATCCAGCGCTCGTGCAGAGAATTGCGACCCGCCCGGACAACCACCAAATTGCGGCAATCGCTCCCTGCGGGGACTAGCCCGGCGGAGGACAGCTCTTGCAAACATACTGGGTCGGCGATCTGCATAATGATCAGTCGCGTGCTGTGGCAAGAAGGCGAAGTGGCGCTCTGAAAAGGTCCACAACCCGCCAGGCAAATCTGCCAAGAATATTCCGCGCGCCCGGCGAAACGATGCCGATCACTTCCAAGGCGCACCAACCGACGCGCATCGGATGCAGCGCCCAAACGGCCAGAGAAGTGATCGTCAAACCTAGCGGCGCCGTGCCGCGCGACCGGTACGCGGTTTCGAAGTGCTGCCGCAGCAGGCTCAGATGCTCGAAGCAGCTGTTGCTTTGCACCGCTGGATTTGTCCAGGTCCCGCGTGTCATCTTGTCGGCGATACGTGTCGAGCGTCCCTGGTGATCCCGGTTGTAGAGGACGATCTCCGGCACATATACAAACGCACCCTCCATCACGAGTTCGACCAGAAGGGCACGATCGGACATGTAGTACGGCCTATGCAGGGAGGTGCGCGAGAGAGCACTTCTGCGCAGCATGCCGAACATCACATTGTCGGAGCCGCCCGCGTTTATCAGCATCGCAAACCTGCGCGCCGGCGAGATACCCTGCATTTCTGGAAACGTCTTCTCGAAGACCGAGACGTCTGGGCGTCCTTGATCGCGCGAGATGAGGTTTCCCTCACGGTCGACATACTCCAGCCGGCCGTATGCAGCGACCGCCTTGGGGCTACTGTCGAGCGCCCGCACGGCCCCGCCAACAAAGTTTGTGCTTATGAAGTCGTCGTGGGCGCACCATTTGAAGTATTCGCCGGTGGCCAATTCGAAACCGCGGTTGAAATTTGCCGCCGCCCCCAAATTTCTCTCATTCCGGACGTAGCGGATCCTCGCGTCTTGAGCAGCAAGATCGCGGCAGATCGTTTCAGTTCGGTCGGTAGAGGCGTTGTCCGTAACAATAAGCTCGAAGCTGGTGAAGTCTTGCGCAAGCACGGACCCAATCGCCTTGGCGACGAACTTCTCGCCATTGTAAACCGGCAACGATAGGGACACACGAACCGACATCTTCACCTCTGCAGAGTTGCCAGCGTCGCTCTGGCGACTTCCATTCGACGTTCGTGCGACTGATCCGGCTTGCCGATCAGACCGCAGCGATGTCCGGATAAAGATCGAGCGAGGCGAGCGCCTTGCGCACCTCGCCGACATAGATCGGGTTCATGACGACGACCAGATCCGGCGGCTGCTCGATGAGCGCCTCCGGCGCGATCACGGGATGTCCGCTGCCGGGGGTGAACTTGCCTTGCTTGTAGGGATTTATGTCGACCGCCGCCTGCACTTCGTCAGTAAGACGCAGCGTCGTCAGGAAGGAGACGGCCTTCGACCCACCGCCCCATAGAACGACACGGCGGCCGGCGGCATGTGCCTCGCCGATGCGCTGCTGCCACCGGCTCTGGATGCTGCGCACGCGCGCGCCAAACGTGCTCGCCAGTTCGCGGAGCACATCGCGATCACCTTCCAGCGGCAGGTGCCGGCGCGTGCGCCCGCGCGCAGGGCGGGCGTACTGGACGATGTACTGGCTGCTGTAGACGAGGTCGAGGTCGGTGACCTCGAAGCCTTGTTCGCGAAACAGATGCGCATGCGCGCCAGGGCTGAAATAGGAGCAATGTTCGTAGTAGATGTCCCAGAACGCGGCTTCTTCCAGCACGCGTTTGAAGTCTGGCGTCTCGAACACCACCCAGGTGTAGTCGCGCGTGCCAATCATTTCGCGGATGTCGGCAATGAACCGCGAGACGGGGCTGATATGTTCTAGCGTGTGGCGGCACAGCACGATGTCGGCGACGAGATCGGCATAGCGCGGGCCGAAGTGATCAATGATGAACTCGAGGCGCGTGCTGGCGCCCGCGCGTCCGCCGTCGGCGCGATACCCGGGGTCGATGCCGACCCCCTTGGCGTTGCCGACCTCGCACAGCTCGGCGAGGAACTCGCCCTTCCCGCAGCCGATCTCCAGCACGCGCTTGCCCGAGGTTTGGCACCGCGCCGCGATCTCGGTTGCCAGCTGCTTGGCAAAGCGGTTGAACGTATCGGAGAAGTGCTGCGACTCCTCGAAGTCCGTGGAGTAGCGCATCAGCGCTTCATCGAAGATATGATTGAAAGTGAAGCCGCAGTCGTCGCAGAAGGCGAGCTCTAGATCGCGCTGCGGAAAGCTGCGTGCCGCCGCTGGCGTATCGAGCAGCACGCAGCTGTGCACGGGAATCGAGCGAACGGAATAGAGAACCTCCGTCGCTGTCCCGCCGCAACAGGGACAAGCAGCCGACGTATGCACGCTCGGTCTCCTGGCCTCCGAGATTGCCGGCGTATCCAACATCACACGACATCCAGATTGGGGATGGGCACAATGAAGCGGCCGCCAGCGTCGCGATACCCGGTCTGCTGCCGGATGATCTCGTCGCGGAAGTTCCACGGCAGAATCATCAGGTAATCGGGCTGGTCCTCGATCAGACGTTGCGGATCGTGAATGCGCAGGCCGACACCCGGCATGTACATGCCCTGCTTGTGGACGTTCTTGTCGACCACGTACTCGAGCGTGTTTTCGTTGAAGCCAAGGTAGTTGAGCATGATCGTGCCCTTGGCAGCGGCGCCATAGGCGGCAATGCGCTTGCCGTCGGCCTTGATGTCGCCGATCAGCTTGCGGGCGGCGGAGCGGAAGTTGCGCACGCGCGCCGCGAACGTCTCGTAATAGGCATAGGTGTCGATGCCCAGCGCCCGCTCCTCGGCAAGCAACTCGCGGACCGCCGCGCTGCGCTCTTCCTTGCATTGCAAATAGAGGCGCAACGAACCGCCGTGGATGGGAATGCGGCGCACGTCGTTGATGTAGAGGCCGTGCCGCTTGAGCAGGGCATCGGCGCTGGTAACCGAGAAATAGCACAGGTGCTCGTGATAGATGGTGTCGAACTCGCCCTTATCGATGAGATCGCGCACGTAGGGAAACTCGACGACCGCCAGCCCGTCATCCTTCAGCAGGGCGCGCACGCCAGCCACGAAGTCGTTGGTGTCGGTGACGTGGGCGACGACGTTATTGGCGATCAGGAGGTCGGCCGAGCGACCCGCAGCGCGCAGACGCTGGGCAAAGGCCCTGGTGAAGAACTCGTTGAGCGTGAACACACCCGCGCGGCGGGCAACCTCCGCCTGCTTGGGCGCCGGCTCGACGCCCAGCACGGGAATACCGTGCCTGGCGAAATTCTGCAGCATGTAGCCGTCGTTGCTGGCCGGCTCGATGACGAGGCTTTGCGAGCCGAGCCCCAGGCGCTCGATGAGTTCCTCGGCATTGGCGCGCGCGTGCTCGAGCAAGTCCTGCGAGTAAGATGAGAAGTAGAGATATCCGGCGCCAAATAGCTCGGAAGCGGGCGGCACGTCGAGCAGCTGTACCAGCGTGCACGACGGGCAAAAGCCCAACTGCAGCGGATAGCGCTGCTCGATACCGACCCGGCCGTCCGCCACCAGACCGTCGGATTTCGGCATCTTGCCGAGATCGAGAACTGGTAGCAGTCCGTGGTGACCACAGGAGTGGCAATGCGTGTCGCCGCATTGCACCGCAAAGCTGTCCGCTTCCTGACCGTTCGCGGCGTGGGCGGGAGCCCGCGTGCGCTCCGCAACGTGCTCGAGCTTGGTATCGATAACGTTGTCGGCAATCAGCATCTTAATGTGAGCGATGCGCTGATAGCGCGGGCCCTCGAACTCCTCGAGCGTGACGCCGCTTTCTTTATAGGACTCGTAGAGTTCCACGGCGCCCTTGCGGGCGTTCCATTGCGGTTTGAACTCGGGCAGCTCGCGAGCGATCTTATCGCAATTGATGCGGTAGCAGCGCAGGTCGGGACCCGCGTCCGGCGCATACGAGACTTCGCAATTGGGGACGACGGAGGCGACGATCTCGGCGAGTTCGCGCACCTGATAGTTGTCCGAGGTAATACCGACGTTGAACACCTGATTGAACACCTTCGCCGGATCGCCATGCAGGACGGAGATGAACGCGCGCGAGATGTCCTCGATGTGCGTGATCGGGCGCCACGGCGTGCCGTCCGACTTGATGAAGATGCGCCCCGTCGTCATCGCCCAGGCGACCAGATTGTTGAGAACGAGATCGAAGCGCAGCCGTGGCGACACGCCGTAAGCCGTCGCCGAACGCAGATAGGTTGGGCAGAAATTCCCATCCGCCAACGGTGCGATGTCGCGCTCGGCGAGAACCTTCGAGCGCCCATAGGGCGTCACCGGGTTGAGCGCCCCTGTTTCGTCGATGAACTCATTCCCGGCGCGGCCGTAATTCGAGCACGAGGACGAATAGATGAAGCGGCCGACACCCGCGCGCTTGCTCAGCTCGGCCAGGCGGACCGACGCGAGATGATTGATCTCGAACGTCAGTTGCGGATCGAGATCGCCCAGCGGGTCGTTCGACAGCCCGGCAAGATGCATTACGGCATCGAAGCCCAGCAGGTCGGCGACCTCGAGGTGGCGAATATCCTTACGCAGGGAAGGCACGTCGGAGATAGTGCCGCCAGCCGCGAAGGTGCAGCGCTCGTAGAGGTCGCTGTCGCAACCGAACACATCGTGTCCGGCTTCGAGCAACATCGGCGTCAGAATTGTGCCGATATAGCCGCGATGGCCGGTGACGAAGACTCGCATTTCCGCCGCTCCCAGGTTGCCCACGGGCGGTCCCCGGAGCGCCACATTTCCTCGAGTTTCGTTTTGTCCCTGAGCGTGTCCATGCAGGCCCAGAAACCGGTGTGCTTGTACGCCATCAGCTCGCCGTCTTGAGCGAGCCGTTCGAGAGGCGCATGCTCGAACATCACCAGATCCCCGTCGATATAGTCGAGCACCGCGGGCTCGAGCACGAAGAAGGCGCCGTTGATCCAGCCTTCCGCCGCCTGCGGCTTTTCGGAGAACTTGGTCACGCGCGGCCCGTCGAACCGCATATGCCCATATCGCGCCGGAGGACGAACCGCGGTGACGGTGGCGAGCTTGCCGTGCGAGCGATGGAAGGCGAGGAGCTCATCGAGGTCGATGTCGGAAATTCCGTCGCCCCACGTCAGCATGAATGTTTCATCGCCGAGGAAGGGAGCGAGCCGCTTCACGCGGCCGCCGGTCAGTGTTTCGGCACCGGTCTCGATGAGGTCGACCTGCCATTCGGGATGGGTTTTCTGGTGCGGCTTGATGACCGCACCGTTCTTGCGGTCCATGCGGACGGTCAGATCGCCGTTGAGGGCGCAGTAGTCGGTGAAGAATTTTTTGATGTACTCGCCCTTGTATCCGAGCGCGATGGCGAATTCGTTATGACGGAATTGCGAGTAGTGCATCATGATGTGCCAGAGAATTGGCATGCCGCCGATCTCGACCATGGGCTTCGGGCGGATCTGCGTTTCCTCCGCCAGTCGTGTCCCGTGCCCTCCGGCCAGAATTGCCACTTTCATGATGGACCGAACCCTCCGGTGGTACTGGTCTGCTGCGACGCCGCTTGGACTTGAAGATTCGCGCACCAACGTGACCGTGTCTGGCGGCGAGCTTTCCCACGGCAGGGCAAACAGACTTCGTCGAAGGCTAGTCAATCGGCCGAGACGCGCACAAGATGACCGAGCCATGCGGTCCCCTACCCCCTTCCGGCACCAGCTACACCTTTCGGCGTAGCTCCACTGCCGTCAACGTCAGGACGCCGACGAGTTCAGCGGCGCCGCTCCATACCTATGGCGCTGTTGACGTGAGGCGTCGGGGCGCCACGTAGTGTTCGTGGCAATGTTGCGGGCGTCCGACGGGGGGGAAAGTCAGTCTGCCATGCATGACAGGGTCTGTGTTTCCAAGGACTGCCCGGCGACATCCGATGAGCATGAGCCGGAGGCGAGCGAAGAGCGGGAGGAGCGCAATCGTCGGCTTGCGCCCGGTTGCCCCGTGTGCTCGAGCGCAGCCGTCACTCGCTTCATCGATGTCCGCGGCGTCCCGGTCTTCTGCAATGTCCTGTGGTCAACCCGCACCGAGGCGCTGTCGGCGGCGACCGGCGACATCGAACTGACGCTGTGCAGCGATTGCGGTCACGTCTTCAATTCGGCATTCGATGCAGGCAAGCTGGAGTACACTGAGGCGTACGAGAACTCGCTGCATTTCTCGCCGCACTTCAGCAGATACGCCGAGGACCTCGCCCATCGCCTAATCGATACATACGGCATCCGTGAAAAGGACGTCATCGACGTCGGCTGCGGCCGCGGTGACTTTCTCTCGCTTCTCTGCAAGGTGGGCAACAATCGCGGCTACGGGTTCGACAAGAGCTACGCGCCGAGCGATCATGATCAGTTGGCGTCGGCGAACCCGACCTTCATTCGCGATTTCTACGGCACACAGTTTGCCAACTATCCCTGCGATTTGCTGTGTTGCAGGCACGTCCTTGAGCACATCGAAGAGCCCGACCCGTTTGTTGCAGGAATCCGCCGCACGCTAGACTCAAAGGAGGCTGCTGTTGTCTTTTTCGAGGTGCCGAACGCCGCATACACGCTGCGCGACCTCGGCATTTGGGACTTGATTTACGAGCACTGCTCCTACTTCTCCGACGCCTCGCTGCATCATCTGTTTTCGCGCAACGGCTTCACCATCCGGCGCATTTCAGAGTTGTACGACGGGCAGTTCATCGGCATCGAATGCACACCGGGCTCAGGCGAGACGACGCCATCCGCGATGGATGCGCGCGTGGTGAAAGGATGCGTCGAGCGCTTCCCTGACCGATATCGCCGCAAACTGGACCACTGGAGACGTGTGGTCGATGAACTGCAGCGCAGCGGGATGCGTGCCGTGATCTGGGGCGGCGGCTCGAAGGGTGTGACGTTCTTGAATCTGCTGAGGCCCTCGGCAGTCGTCGGCGTCGTCGACCTCAACCCACGCAAGCATGGTCGCTTTGTGCCCGGAACCGGACACGAGGTGATATCGCCCGAGCTGTTGCCCGAAGTCATGCCTGACGTGGTGATCGTAATGAACGAAGTCTACAAAGACGAGATTCGCAAGGACCTGAACGCAAGAGGCCTGACACCCGAGTTGCATATCGCTTGACCGTAGGCAGGCATCCATCGGCGCGCAACATCGATACAAGGGGATGTGGCAATCATATCTGTAATGCGCGCGACATACTTCGAGAGAATGTTTCGGCCAACCGGCCGCTCCTTGTTCACTGCGTGGGGGTGAGATCATGGTGTCTTCTTCATTCTGGTCGGGTCGCTCCGTACTCCTGACGGGACATACGGGGTTCAAGGGCAACTGGGCAGCACTGTGGCTCGCCAGCATGGGCGCGCGCGTGCACGGCCTGGCGCTCGCTCCCAACACGACGCCCAACATGTTGGACCTCGTCGCAACCGACCATTTGGCGAGCCATACGCTCGGTGACGTTCGCAATCGCCAATTGGTTGCCGACATCGTGGCCCGCGCCAAGCCTGAGATCGTCATCCACATGGCCGCGCAGGCTCTCGTGCGCCGCTCCTACCGCGAGCCATTCGACACGCTGTCGACCAACATCCTCGGCACCGCGACGGTACTCGAGGCACTGCGCAGTGCCCCCGATCTCGACTGCGTACTCGTGGTCACCAGCGACAAGGTTTACGAAAACCGCGACGACGGCCACAGCTTCTCCGAGGACGATCGATTGGGCGGCGCCGATCCTTACTCGGCCTCGAAGGCCGCGGCCGAGATCGTCACGTCCTCATATGCCCGCAGCTTCTTCCAGCCGAACGGCGTGCGCGTCCTCACGAGCCGCGCCGGCAACGTCATCGGCGGAGGCGACTGGTCCGAGGACCGCCTGCTTCCCGACGTGTGGCGTGCCGCCAAGGCGAACCAGACCGTCGAATTGCGGTATCCGAAATCGACGCGGCCCTGGCAACATGTACTTGAGCCGCTGTCGGGCTATCTCACCTTCATCGAGAAGACCTGCGCAGATGTTAGTGGCCATCTGCCGCATGCCCTGAACTTTGGCCCGCGCGATGAACACCCAGCCAGCGTTGCCGAGATCACCGAGATAATGAACAAGGCTCTCGGGGTGACCGCCGGCTGGCGGCAGTCACCCGGTGCGCATCCTCCCGAGCAATTGACGCTCACGATCGATGCGGCACTCGCCAATAAGACGCTTGGCTGGCGTGCGCGCCTTTCCGCCGAGGAAGCGGTCCAGTGGACCGCCGACTGGTACCGGGCGCATCGGCAAGGCGCGTCAATGCGAGACTTCACCTTGAAGCAGATAGGCGATTACACCACCAGGAACGCCATGAGCGGTCATGAGGCACTCTCGCAACTTAATGCGCCATCCTGGCCCTGATTCTGCGTATTGAACCCCTCCCGTTTTGTCTCCGTGTTGCTCGGAGGCAAGCCCGAGACAATTACAATCTCGCGGCATTGCCGCCCAGAGCGGAGCGGCCGCACGCCTAGCTGCCTACGTCGGCTGCTGGCCCTCGGAGAATGGTTGAGCGCGGGTGGATGCGCGAAGTGAAACTCGTCATTCCGGGCAGGCAACGGAGATCGTCATGTTGGCGATGGCATCGAAACGACGGCATTCTCCTTTGCCGGCGGTGGCAGGTCGCTCGGGGATGGGTGCCGGCTCGGTAAGCTTCTCGGGCGGTGGTTCGACCTTCTGGACGGCTGCAGGGGGCTCCGGCGCCGTCACCGACGGAAGCTCGGCCGGTGGGGCGCCGGGGGACGGCACGACCAAAGGCGGCTCACGAGCCAGCTTTTCCAACAAAGCTGTTTTGCGCTTGGTGTAGTAGGCATCGCCCGGCGACAAGCTCAGCAGCTTGTCATAGTCGGCGAAGGCGAGATCGTATTGCTTGGTCTGCTCGTAGAGCAGCGCACGATTGCTATAGGGAATGGTATACGTGGGATTGAGGTCAGCAGCGCGAGTGAGATCCGCTATCGCCTTTTCCGTCTCGCCTTTCTTGGTATAGAGATCCGCCCTCAGCAAGTAGGCGTCATCGTCGTCGTTTTTCAACGCAATGGACGCGTCAACATCCGCCATCGCGGCCTCGATATTCCCACGCTCTGCGTACAGCCTGGCGCGCCAATAGCGAAACCAAGCGTCGTCGGGTGCAAGCTTTATCCCCTCACCGAGATCCGCGAAGCCGCGGGTCTCGTCGCCTTTGCCGAGATACGTCAAACCCCGGTAAAACATGACGTGGCCATCGGGCTTTGCCGCGAGGATTGCGTTGAAGTCTTCGATTGCCCGGTCGTGTTGCTTCGCAAAATGAAGCAAGTAGGCGCGATCGCGCCGCCATCCGATTTGGTCAGGGTCAAGCTCAAGAGCTCGATCAAAGTCGGCAATGGCGCCAGGGCCGTCCGTCGAAGACTTGGCGTCGGCGCGCTTCGCGTAGGCCTTTGCGCGCTCTGACGATGCAAACCGCTTGTCGGAAATAATCCGGTCGCATGCAGCCAAGCGACGGGATTTATCCGCCTCGTCCGAGCCGAGGCGCCAATATGCACACTCCTCGATCGTCTGATCATCGGCACCGACCGCCGACGAAAACGACAACAGAAGGAATGCCAGGCGGCAAAAGTTGCGCACGACGCTGATCCGCATGTCAGCCACGATCGACGGGAAACCTAGCAGGTTTGGGCTCGCGGGTCAGCTCACCATCGGATCCTGACGGGTGGATGGCGCGGTGCAGGTTACGCGTGTGCTCCGGGCACGGTGACGTGTGATTCACGCTCCCTAATCGTTATTCTTCATTTTGCGGCGGAGCGTTCTCAGGGCGCGGTGAGGTATGCTAGCCGCCAAAGCATACGTCCGGTTCGCCGCCCACTTATAAGCGTTGAGGACGTCGCGCGGCGTTGCCGGATACACGTCGCCGTCCTCATAGCTGACCAGCCCATAGCCGCGAGAATAGTTGGAGTTGACCACGACGCCGATGTAGCCCCGCGCCATATCGGAAAGAGAAACGCCCTGCTGCACATTCAGGACGTGCTGGTTCTTGTGGTGGAAATACTTGAACAGCGGCTCTCGCACCCGGATATCGATCGTCCGATCCTTCTGCAGCCACATGTTGTACCAGGAGAACTCGTAGGGCGAGTATGCGATCAGATCGAGATAGCTCTTACCGGCGGGTTCCATATGCTTCTCTTTCAACGCGCGCAGAACTTTGGCCGACAAGATCGCAAATCCGTGGCAGGTCAGCATCGGATCGCGTCTCAGTCCGAACTCGTCTTGGATCTTCCCGATGGCCTCCCGCCGGCCCGCCCAGTAGCTCCGGTAGTATTCGGGGTCCGTCGCAAGATCGTTATCCTCCACGAGAATCGTATAAGGGGTCTCCGCGTCGTACATGAAATCGGAAAGCCGGAAATCCCGGATGAATACGCCGTCACTATCCAGGCAAAGATAGTTGGCGCACAGTGCCTTTTCCCAAAAGGCCAGCTTGATCACCTCCTGGTTCACATAACCTGGCCGTATGTCATTCACAGGCATACTTGTCGTGACGTCGCCGAATGCCGACTCCGGCATCAGGAAGATGCCGCGGCCAGCGACCTGGACGAACTTTTCGATGTCCTCGTCGGGAACGACGATGTGCGTCGGGATATTATCGACGTTGTGCTGCCGCAGGCTGGCGACAAGACGCACCGCGTAAGGCAGATCACCAGCGTATGATTTCAGCAAAAAAGCAAAACTATCCACAGAGGCTCGTATCTCCTTGAAATATGATCTGGCTCTAGGGTCAATTTCGTAAAAGCTTTTTCGTAAATGCTAGCGGAAATTTGGCAAGCGCAGTGTCGGCTATCGCCGGATGCTTAATACCAAGGTGTGGCGATTTCATTACGGCGGAGAAGGGCGGCTCACTCGCTGGTGCAGAGAGCGCCCGCCATGTAGACGAGGTTGCGCACGGCCAGGGGCTCGTTGAGCTTCAGCA